>CBIHRX010000158.1:0-15388 GCA_966212555.1 uncultured Massilia sp. | reverse complement strand
TTCACGACGGCCGCGCTGTTCGGCGGCTTCTACGCGATCGTGATGGCGATGAACCAGCGCTTCGACCACGCCTGCTGGGCCGTGTTCATCGCGATGGTGCTGGACAGCCTGGACGGCCGCGTCGCCCGCCTGACCAATACGCAGTCCGAGTTCGGCGCGCAGTACGACAGCCTGTCCGACATGGTCTCGTTCGGGGCCGCGCCGGCCCTCGTCATCTACGAATGGTCGCTGCGCGGCCTGGGCAAGCTGGGCTGGATCGCCGCGTTCGTCTATTGCGCCGGCGCGGCGCTGCGCCTGGCCCGCTTCAACACGAACATCGAAGTCGTCGACAAGCGCTTCTTCCAGGGCTTGCCGAGCCCGGCCGCGGCTGCGCTGGTCGTCGGCTTCGTGATGATGATGACGGACCCGGACATCAACGTCAGCGCGCGCAAGGTGGACTGGATCTCGTGGGGCATCGCGCTGTTCGCGGGCCTGACGATGGTGACCAACGTCCCGTTCTACAGCTTCAAGGACGTCAATTTCCGCAAGTCGGTGCCGTTCATCGTCGTGTTCCTGATCGCGCTCGCGCTGGCGCTGCTGGCGATCGATCCGCCCAAGGTGCTGTGGCCGCTGTTCGTCGTGTACGGCCTGTCGGGCTATGCCGTGTACCTGTACCGCCTGGCGAAGGGCAAGCCCGTCAGCATCATCCAGACGGATGAAGAGACGCTCGATCCGAGCGAACGCCGCTGAGTCTCGTCGTCCCCGCGGAAGCGGGGACCCATACTGAGCTGAACAGGTCGCTCAGCATGGGTTCCCGCCAGCGCGGGCAGTGGTTTCCGGCTATGCCGAGAGCGACGAGTTAAATGTCAGCCCGCTTTCGCGGCCGCCTTACCCTGCTGACCCACGTTCACATCCGCCTGCATGCTGCCGCGGAACGTATCGTCATGCGCGCCGTTGCCGGCGCTTTGCAGATTGCCTCGGTGGACGCTGCCGTTCTGGAACGGGTCGCGGAAATTCTTCAGCGTGTCCTGCTGCGTGCGCAGGCTGTTCTGCGTTTCTTCGGAGGCGGCGCGCGCCACCTCGTCGGCCAGCGTGCGTGCCGTGCGCGACGTTTCCTGCACGTGCTGCTCGGCCACGCGGGCCAGGTCGACTTGCGAGTCGGCCACGACGCGCGACAGGTGCTGCTGGTAGGCGCGCAACTTTTCCGCGGCCGGCTGGGCGCGCGACGCGGCGGCCGAGATGGCGTCGGTCGGGTGGTTCGTCGTCAGCAGCTGCTGGCCGGCGATATTGCTTTCTTCGAGCAGGGTCTGGCTCAGCTGGATGTTGGCGTCGATGAGGTTCTGCAGTGAACGCGACATCGATTTCGACATATCGTTGAGGAAGGCGACCTGGGCGTCCAGGTGCGAGCGAACGGCGGGCGTGACGGATTGCGAGAACAGGAACATGGATGACCTCGTAAAAGTGGATCCGCTTCGGAAAGTGCGACTCGATTGAGCGCGACGTCAGGCTCGCCCATTTCGATGACATTCCGATGACAGATCCAATCGTGCGCACGTATCAGTCGCGCGCCGTGCGCCATTCCTGCGCGTTGGCCGTCGATTCGTGTTCCGCGCAGTTGGTCTGCCGCCACTTGCCGTGTTTCTCGATCATGTCGATGCTCGTCGTCGGCGCGCGCTCCGTCATGCAATAGGTGCTGCCGCCTGTGACGATGCGCGTGCGGCGGGCGCCGTCGCCCGTGTTGTTGACCAGCTCGTCCATGCCGGGCCCCAGCCTGGCGGCGGCCGCGATGCCCTTGCGCAGCCGGATCTGCGGGCTGTCCGGTGGCGCGACAATGTAGGGATTGTTTTCCTTGCGCAGCGCGCGGTCGATGGCGCCGGCGTCGCGGCGCGCGCGTTCGAGCAGGGTGGCGCCGGTGGGTGGTGCCGCAGCGACCGGCGCCGTGCTCGCGGCGGCGGGAGCCTCGGCCGGGGGCGCCACGGCAGGTGCGGCAGGTACGTTCACGCGAGGCAGCGTGATCGCATCCGCGCGCGGCGCGGCCGGTGCGCGCGCGGGCTCGCGCTCCTCGCTCTCGCTCTCGTTCTTGCGCCGCGGCCGCGGCACGGCGGGCGCCGGCAGCCGGATCCACTGGATCGTCGAGCGCGGCGGATCGGGCGTGACGGCGCGCGGCCGGCGCGTCATCTGCCAGCCGAGGATCAGGATGAGGTGCACGGCGACGGTGGCCGCGATGCCGACGTGGCGGCGGTCGCGCGGCGGCAGCAGGGTGGGGGCGGTGGCGATCATGTCGGGCCAGTATAGCCAGCGTGGATCGGCACATCCTCACACATTGTTGCGCTTACCGGCGAGGATCAGCGGCGGCGGAAGCGCTCGTCGTACAGCGGGTCCGGCCCGTTGAGCATCTGGCGCACGACGCCCTGCGCGTCGAAGTGCACGTTCATCATCGAGTTCCACACGCCCGCTTCCTTGTAGCGGTAGGACCAGACTTCGTAGTCGTGCGCGTACACGCGCGAGACCTCGGCGGGGCGGCCGAAGTTGCGCAGGATGTCGTCCTTCGTCCACCGGTCGACCTTGACCTTCGCGAAGTTCTCGCTCGTGAGCACCTGGTCGTAGGCCACGAGGCGGCCGTCCGGGCCGATGCGCGCCATGTACTGGAACTGGCCCATCGGCTGGCCGCGATATTCGAGCACCTGGCCGCCGGCGGGATCCGGATAGACGGCGTTCGGCTGCCCGAGCTGCGCCGTGACGGCGCTCAGCGGGCTGCCTGCGGGCGGCGGCTGGCGCAAGATCGTCGTGCATCCCGCCAGGGCCAGCGCCACGCCGGCCGTGCACAGCATCGAATGGAACCGGGCATTCATCGTGATCTCCTGGCTTACAGGCCCTTCGAACGGTCGTCGAGCAGCGGATCCGGCGTGTTGCCCGTGCGCCGCACTTCGCCCCGGACGTTGAAATAAATGTTCATGTACGAGTTCCAGATGCCGTCCTGCTTGTAGCGGTACGACCAGACTTCGTCGCCCGATGCGCGGTCGCGCGCGACCTCGGCGGGGCGGCCGAAGCTGCGCAGCACGTCGTCCTTCGTCCAGCGGGCCGGCTGCACCTTGGCGAAGTTCTCGCTTGTGAGCACCTGGTCGTACGAGACGAGGCGGCCGTCGGCGCCGATGCGCGCCATGTGCTGGAACTGGCCCATCGGCTGGCCGCGGTATTCCAGCACCTGGCCGCCGGCGGGATCGGGGTAGACGGCGTCCGGCTTGCCCAGCTTCGCAGTCACGTCGGCCAGCGGCGTGCCGGCCGGCGGCGTGCGGCTGAAGGTCGAGCAGGCGGACAGGGGCAGGGCGAGACCCAGGGCGACGGCGATGGTGATGAGAGTTGTTTTCATGTGTGTACGGTTCAGCGGGCATGCCATTGTGGCATCGCCAACCCGCCGATTTTAACGGAAGCGGCGGAAAAACTGGCTTCCCCTGCCGTTTTCACATATACTTTCCGGTCTTGGCCTTCGGGCCAGGTTTTTTATCAATTCACGGTGCGCTGGGTTCCGACTCTTGCACCGCATGTGAAAGGCAACATCATGACCGTAGAAAACATCAACAAGGCCGCGATCATCGCGGACAACGCACGTGGCCAGAACGACACCGGCTCGCCGGAAGTCCAGGTTGCCCTGCTGACCGCCCGCATCAACGAACTGAACGGCCACTTCAAGGAACACCAGAAGGATCACCACTCGCGCCGCGGCCTGATCATGATGGTCAACCGTCGTAAGAGCCTGCTGGCTTACCTGAAGCGCAAGGATCTGAACCGTTACCGCGACCTGATCGCCAAACTCGGCCTGCGTAAGTAATCAGCAGTTCCCGAGCATTGCGCCAGACGGCTCAAGCTTCGAAATGCCTGCGTCAGTTCTACTGTCGCGGGCATTTTTCGTTTTAGTCAGTCGGGGTCAGAGCACACCCGTGAACACCGTGCTCTGACCCCGAAGGAAAAAAAGTAGTCGAGGTGAACGACAGCGCCTGAAAATCTGTCGGCAAATAGAAAGGGATTACCCATGTTTAACAAAGTTACGAAAACCTTCCAGTACGGCCAGCACACGGTCACCCTGGAGACCGGCGAGATCGCCCGTCAAGCCAGCGGCGCCGTCGTCGTGTCCGTCGAAGACACCGTCGTCCTCGCGACCGTGGTGGCCAAGAAGGATGCCAAGCCAGGCCAGGACTTCTTCCCGCTGACCGTCGACTACATCGAGAAGAGCTATGCCGCGGGCAAGATCCCGGGCGGCTTCTTCAAGCGTGAAGGCCGTCCGTCGGAGAAGGAGACGCTGACGTCGCGCCTGATCGACCGTCCGATCCGTCCGCTGTTCCCGGAAGGCTATCTGAACGAAGTCCAGGTAATCATCCACGTCCTGTCCGTCAATCCGGAAATCGATCCGGACATCCCGTCGATGATCGGCGCCTCGGCTGCCCTGTGCGTGGCCGGCATCCCGTTCAACGGCCCGATCGGCGCGGCCCGCGTCGGTTACGCGAACGGCCAGTACATCCTGAACCCGACCACGACCCAGCTCAAGACCTCGCAGATGGACCTGGTCGTCGCCGGTACCGAGCACGCCGTGCTGATGGTCGAATCCGAAGCGCAGCAGCTGTCCGAAGAAATCATGCTGGGCGCGGTCGTCTACGGCCACGAGCAGATGAAGGCCGTCATCGACGCGATCCACGCGCTGGTCGAAGAGGGCGGCAAGCCGGAAGTCGAATGGGCACCGGCACCGAAGAACGAAGAACTGATCGCCCGCGTCACCGCCATCGCTGAAGGCAAGGTCCGCGAAGCCTACCAGATCCGCGACAAGCAGGCCCGTACGCAGAAGCTGAAGGACACGACCGCGCAGGTGCTGGCCGAACTGGGCGAAGGCGTCGACGCCGTCGAAGTCGGCAACATCCTGTTCGACATGGAAGCCAAGGTCGTGCGTTCGCAGATCCTGGAAGGCGAGCCGCGCATCGACGGCCGCGACACCCGCACCGTGCGCCCGATCTCGATCCGCACGAGCGTCCTGCCGCGCACCCACGGTTCCGCGCTGTTCACCCGCGGCGAAACCCAGGCCCTCGTGATCGCCACGCTGGGCACCGGCCGCGACAGCCAGAAGATCGACGCGCTGATGGGCGAGTACACGGACGACTTCATGATGCACTACAACATGCCGCCGTTCGCCACGGGCGAAACCGGCCGCGTGGGCACGCCGAAGCGCCGCGAAATCGGCCACGGCCGCCTGGCCAAGCGCGCGCTGGTCGCCGCGCTGCCGTCGCCGGAAGAGTTCAGCTACTCGGTCCGCCTGGTGTCGGAAATCACCGAGTCGAACGGTTCCTCGTCGATGGCATCCGTCTGCGGCGGCTGCCTGGCACTGATGGACGCCGGCGTCCCGATGAAGGCCCACGTGGCCGGCATCGCGATGGGCCTGATCAAGGAAGGCGGCAAGTTCGCCGTCCTGACCGACATCCTGGGCGATGAAGACCACCTGGGCGACATGGACTTCAAGGTCGCCGGCACCACCGCGGGCATCACCGCGCTGCAGATGGACATCAAGATCCAGGGCATCACCAAGGAAATCATGCAGGTGGCACTGGCGCAAGCCAAGGAAGCCCGCCAGCACATCCTGGGCGAGATGCAGAAGGCCGTGCCGACTGTGAAGACGGAACTGTCGGACTTCGCACCGCGCCTGATCACCATCCGTATCAACCCGGAGAAGATCCGTGACGTGATCGGCAAGGGCGGCGCCGTCATCCGCGCGCTGACCGAAGAAACCGGCACGCAGATCGACATCACCGACGAAGGCATCGTGACCATCGCGTCGGTCGACGCCGCCGCCGGCCAGGAAGCCAAGCGCCGCATCGAAGAGCTGACCGCATCGGTCGAAGTGGGCAAGACCTACGACGGCACCGTGCTGAAGCTGCTGGACTTCGGCGCCATCGTCCAGGTCATGCCGGGCAAGGACGGTCTGCTGCACATCTCGCAGATCGCCAACGAGCGTGTCAACGCCGTCGCCGACTACCTGAAGGAAGGCCAGCAAGTGCGCGTGAAGGTCCTCGAGACCGACGAGCGCGGCCGCCTGAAGCTGTCGATGAAGGCCGCGGCTGCGGACGACGCGGCGGCACAGGCGCAGTAAGCCTCTGAACGGACGCCACGGCGTCCCGCCAAAAAGAAAAACCGCCAGAGCGTGAGCCTGGCGGTTTTTTCGCTTGGATCGAGTTCGTCAGCACAGGTCGGGATGGTGCTCGGCGAGCCAGGCGCGAATATGGGCCAGAAGGGCGCTGGCCTGTTTCTGGCACGCTTCTACGACAGTTGGACTGATCGGATCGCCGTCGTAGTCGCTGAGGTTGCGTTTTTTGCGCAGGCCGTCCGGCAGCCGCCAACAGTCGCAGGATGTCGTCGCGCTGCGCGTTGAACTTGTCCAGGCTACCGATTGCCAGTAAGTTTTGCCAAGTCATCGGCACTCCCGATGAGGAAAAGTTTTGGATTGTCGACGACTGCGTGCGCCCACGTGTTGTTGGCGGCGAGTTTGGCACGAAAATCTTCCGTCCGATACACCACAGGATTGATCTCGCGCAGTACCGTTTCCTGGGCGGGGTACAGCGTTTCCAGCACCTCGGCGAACCCGACGTCGCCCAGGATCAGCACATCGATATCCGAATGGACGTGCTCTTGTCCTCGCGCCAACGAACCGAAGATCAGGGCCGACTCGATCCGGGCGGCCAGGGGACGCAAGGCGTCGGCGATCACGCCGGCAACGCCGGACGTCTTGCGCAGCAAACCCGCCAGCTCGTCGAAGACGGGACAGTCACGATTGGCCCGGTAGTGAACCTGGTTGCCGATCTGCTGGCGCGACAGGATGCCGGCGTCCGCCAGCTTGATGAGTTCACGGTTGGTGCTGCCCAGCAGCGCATCCAGGCGGCGCGCCAGCTCCCGCGAGTGCCAGCTGGCGTCCGGATGCAGGAGCAGGGCGGACAACACGCGCGTACGAAACGGACCCAGTAAGAAATCGGAGAGCATGCTTGACTGTATCATAAAAAGATACAAATGTCTCCTTTTGGGAGACGATCGTCTCCAGGAAGGAGGCAAGCACGAAGCCCGCGGCGATCGGAAGATCGCGGCGGGCTTCGTGATGGTAATGCGGGAATGCCGCCGCTTGGCGGACCGGGCTATCAAGCAGCCAGCTTGGCTTTCTCTGCGGCCGTCAGGCGCTTGCCGACGATGACGATGGTCATGACCGGCGCGATCGGCGCGGTCTCGACGACGGCGCGGTTGGCAATCTGCAGGGGCGCGGCCGGGGCGGCGAAGGTGTTCGAGACGCTGACGGCCACGACCAGGGCTGCGAGGAAGACGGCTTCCATGTTCTTTGCGATGTTCATTCTCTTTTCTCCGTTTCGTTTGACTGTAAGCACATTATGAAAACGGATGAGATATAAATCCAATTTCAAGTTCAAATACTCGGCATTCTCTCAGTAAATATCTTGATGGCAGACAATGCTTCGGATATCACGGTGGTGAATAAGCTATTCGAAGTTCATGAATAAATCGATGGCCGTGGAACCGCCGGCGCGCGCCCATGCACCCATGTCCAGTACCGAGCAGGCCACCGACGACTGGACATCATGGACAAACTCTTCTTCATCCAACATTTTTTCTCCAACAACCCGCCGGGGAGGTCCGGCCGGCAGCCGGCCTGCGCGCCGTTGAGCGACGGGCAGCTGGCGGTCGCATCGCGCGGTCCGGCCGCGCGCCGCCACGAGGACGACGTCGACTGGGGCCGCGTCCGGGGCCTGCCCAGAAAAGGCGGAGAGACGCCATAACCACACATCCGAGGGGCGCACACTTGCAAGATGACGCGGGCACTGCCCGGACCACCGCGCTGCTGCGCGAACTGATCGGGCTGACCGGCCGGGATGGGGACGAGGTGCTCGAGCTCCAGTTCGGCGACGTCCTCACGCGCACCGCCCTCCATGCGCTGGACAGGCAGTACCTCGTGGTCACGGCACTGCTGCCGCCGTGCGGCGACGGGGGCTGCCCGGCGCCGGCGCGGATGGACGACATGGAATTCCTCCAGGATGCGGACGAAGGCCGCTACGTCGGCCTGCGCCTGGTCCCCATCGGATCGCTGCCGGACGAACGCAGCGTGCTGGATGCGATCCTCGCGACGTCCGACACGGCCGCGGCCTGGCTGGCGGCGCGGCGCCGCCGCGCCTCGGCGGCCGGGTCGGGCAGGCGGTGCGCGAACTCGACCCGCGCCTCCAGCCCCGTGACCGCGCCCGGCGTTCCGCAATTGCACAGGGTGAGCCTGGCCTGCATCGAATCGGCGATCTCGGCGCAGATCGCCAGCCCGAGGCCGCCGCCTTTCGAACTATGGGCGGCGGCGAACGGTTCGAACACGCGCATTTCCTGCTGGTCGGGGATGCCGGGACCGGAATCCCAGACGCACAGCAGGGCGCCGCCGTCGCCGGGCGCGACCCGGATGCCGAGACGGGACTCGGCCGGCGTATGGCGGATCGCGTTGTGCAGCAGGTTCGACACCATCTCGGCGGCCATCCAGTGGCGTCCCTCGACCCAGACGTTGCTCGCGTCCAGCTCGAAATCGAGGTCCTTGTCGGAGATCAGCGGCGACAGGTCGATCGCCACCTCGCGCGCCACGTCCGCCAGGTTGCAGCGCTCGCGCGTGGGCTTGCCCCGCAATTGCTCGACCCGGGCGAGCGACAGCAACTGGTTGGCCAGCTTCGTGGCGCGCTCGACCGTCGAACGCATTTCGCGCAGCGCCAGCTCCGGTTCGATGTCGCCGCTCAGCCCCGATTGCAGCTGCGTCTGCAGCACGGCCAGCGGCGTGCGCAGCTGGTGCGACGCGTTCGCCACGAAATGCTGCTGCAGGTCGACGGTCCGGTGCAGCCGGCCCATCAACTGGTTCAGGGCCGCCACCACGGGCCGCAGTTCGCGCGGCGCGGACGCGCAGTGGAGGGCGGACAGGTCGTCCTCGTGGCGCGCATCCAGCTGCGCGCGCAGGCTGTCGAGCGGGCGCAGGGCCAGCGTGACGACGGCCATCGTCACCGCGGCCACGATCGCCAGCAACAGCGTCTGCCCGAGCACCGTGCCCCACAGGATGCCGCTCACCACCTCGCGCCGAAACGTCAGCGGTTCGGCGACCTGGATGATGAGATCGTCTTGCGGGCGCTGCGTCTTCGACGGCTGCGCCAGCGCGGCGACGCGCACGGGAGCGCTGCCGTACACGCTCTCGTAGACCTTCAGCAGGGTGGGCGCTTTCGGCCACCGGGCGGCAGCGTTGCGGAAGGTCGGCAAGTCCGCGTCGCCCGCGACATACCTGCCGTTGCGGTCGCTGATCTTGTACAGCATGCGGGTGGAAAACCCGTCTTCGTACACCTCCAGCGTGGCGAAGGCGACCTCGTTGCGCAGATGGCCATCCTCCATCGCGATATCGTTGCCGATCGAATATGCGGTCGTCACCAGCATGCGGTCGTACGCGGTGTTGGCCGAATCGAGCGCGCGCTCGTACAGGCGGAACGCATTGAGGACGATGAACAGGGCGATCGGCGCCAGGATGCCGGCCAGCAGGTAGCGGCGCAGCGAGTGCTCGCGCAGCGCGAACTTCATGCCTGCCGCGCGGCCTGGGGACGCAGGAGGTAGCCGACGCCGCGCAGCGTCATGATCTCGGTCTGGGTCGCCATCAGCTTCTTGCGCAGGCGGTGGATGACGACCTCGATGGCCTCGACCTGGACGTTGGCGTCGTCGGGGAACACCACTTGCAGCAGGCGCTCGCGATTGACGGCATGGCCCGGCCGGGCGATCAACGCCTTCAGCAGGGCCTGTTCGCGGGGCGTGAATTCGAGCGGCTCCTCGCCGTTGTAGAACGCGCCCGAACTGCGTTCGAAGCGCAGCCTGCCGCATTTCTGCATCGACTCTTCCCCGGTTCCCTTGCGCCGCAGCTGCGCGTGGATCCGCGCCTCCAGCTCCTCCAGGTCGAACGGCTTGGCCAGGTAGTCGTCGGCGCCGGCGTTCAGGCCCGCGACCCGGTCGCCCACGGCGCCGCGCGCGGTCAGCACGATGATCGGCACGCCGATCGACAGGGCGCGGGTGCGCTGGAGGATGTGCAGGCCGTCCAGGTTGGGAATGTTCAGGTCGAGGATGACCAGGTCGTTCGTTTCTTCGCGGATCTGGCGGAAGGCGTGGGCGCCATCGGCGCAGGTCGTGACCTGGAAACCGCGCTTGTCGAGCGCGCGGGCCAGCGCCTTCGACATGTCGGCGTCGTCTTCCACAAGCAGGATTTTCATAGATCGTCGGGTCGTTGAGTAGTCGGAGTACCGCGAACACTGCTGTTACATCCGCGAATTTACTTGTGCACGAGAAAAAATGGAAGACGAATGAACTTTCTCGGCGGCAAACGGTACTTACTGAAAGCAGATTGAAAGGCACCTGAAAGCGAGACGCAAGATTGGCGCGTTTTTGCGGCGGCGCAATATCGCAATTTGAAAATTGCTTCAATACACTGCGCCCAAGTCGAGTGTCACGCAGCCCCGCGGACACATCGACACAGGGCCGGTCGTGAGCAGGCAAGCACAGCCGGCTTCCATAACGAGGGATGGGCGCACACCCGGGCGCCCTACAGGAGATGAAATGAAAAAGAATCTGATCAGTGGTATCGCTTTGGCGGTTTCGATGGTGTGCATGTCGTCGGCGTACGCCGAAACGGTCCTGGCGCCGGGGCCGGTGCAGTTTGCGGTTTCCGGCGTGGGCGATGCGCAGTTCGAGTACATCGATGCCGTCGACGCCGCGGTGCCGGCCCAGGACAAGCGGGGCCGCTTCCGCGTCAGCAACGTCAGCTCGGAACTGGCGTTCCGCGCCTCGATGGACCTGGGTAACGGCATGACCGGCCTGGCCAACTTCACCACCGGTATTTCCGTCGACAACGCCAACGCCAACACCTCTGGCGGCATGTTCGGCAGCGCGAAAGACGTCTACGTCGGCATCGCGTTCGCGAACGTCGGTACCGTGAAGCTGGGCCGGATGACGGCGGCGGCACGCTGGAACAGCGGCACCGCAGACTTCTCGCCGATGGGCGCCGGCCTGCAGGACGACCAGGGCATGCTGTCCGGCGCCAGCGGCCAGTCGGCCGTCGGCCCGCAGTTCAACGTCCGCTTCGACAACACGCTCGCGTTCGAATCGGCCAGCTTCGGCGGCCTGTCGGCGCGCGTCTACTACAGCGCCAACGAAGGCAAGAGCGCCGCGGGCACGACCAACAGCCCGCACCTGAACGACGGCAGCCTCAGCCTCGGCCTGCAGTACGTCCACGGCCCGCTCGACCTGCGCCTGTCGGCCGAACAGCGCAACGACAAGGGCACGCTGAACGGCACCAGCGACCACAACACGCGCGACCGCGACTTCCGCTTCGGCCTGCGCTACACCCTCCCGGACGGCACCATCCTCGGGCTGGGCCACGACCGCATGCGCCTGTCGGACGCCAATGCCACCGGCACGGCGAAAAGCCTGCTGACCAAGCACGGCACCGTCATCTCGGCCAAGCACGTGTTCGGCAAGCACGTCGTGTACGGCGGCTATGGCGTGGGCAGCGACGTCCACTGCGAGTACGGCAACGGCACCGCCTGCGACGGCAACGACACGGGCGCCCGCAACGCGGTCATCGCATACCAGTACGTGTTCAACAAGCAGATGCTGTTCGAAACCTTCGCCGCGATCGTCAAGAACGAGGCGCGCGGCCGCTACGACTTCGATTCCGGCGGCGTCGGCCCGGCCGTCGGCGCGCAATCGCGTGCCATCGGCGCCGGCCTGCGCTACGCCTTCTGAGCCAGCCCGCCAGTACTTAATACGGAGACAATATGAAACGATTCATCGCGGGGGCCCTCGGGGCTCCTCTGCTGGCACTCGCCGCCGGCCCGGCCAGCGCGGCCGGCGGTACCCTGAACGTGATCTGCGGCGTGCAGGTCGAATGGTGCAGCCTCGTGCAGACCACGTTCGCGCGCGCCACCGGCATCAAGGTCAACATGGTGCAGAAGGGCGCCGGCGAGGCGCTCGCGCAGATCGCCGCCGAAAGCGCCAACCCGAAGACCGACGTGTGGTTCGGCGGCACGGGCGACCCGCACCTGCAGGCGGCCGAGAAAGACCTGACCCTGGCCTACCAGTCCCCCAACATCAACCTGCTGCGCGACTGGGCGGTGGAGCAGGCCAAGGCGTCGCATTACAAGACCATCGGTATCTATTCCGGTCCGCTCGGCTTCGCCTACAACACCGAGCTGATGGCCAAGAAGAAGCTGCCGGTCCCGATGTGCTGGATGGACCTGATCCAGCCGCAGTACAAGGGCGAAATCCAGATGGCCAACCCGAATTCGTCGGGCACCGCCTACATGGCGATCGCGACGCTCGTCCAGATCACCGGCGAAGACAAGGCCTTCGAATACCTCAAGAAGCTGCACAAGAACATCAGCCAGTACCCGCGCTCCGGCACGGGGCCGCTGAAGAACGTGTCGCATGGCGAGAACACGATTTCGATCAGCTTCGTGCACGACGTGCCGGGCGAAGTCATCCAGGGTTTCCCGGTAAAGAGCGTCACGCCGTGCGAGGGCACGGGCTACGAGATCGGCTCGATGTCGATCGTCAAGGGGGCGCGCAACCTGGCCAACGCCAAGCGCTTCTATGACTGGGCGCTGACCGCGCAGGCGCAGGAACTGGGCGCGGCCGCCAAGCAGTTCCAGCTCCCGTCGAACAAGGCCGCCAAGGTCGATCCGCGCGTGCCGGACGTCAGCCACATCAAGCTGATCAGCTACGACTTCGAGAAATACGGCAAAGCGACCGAGCGCAAGCGCCTGCTCGATCGTTGGGAACGCGAAGTCAACGGCAACGCGAACTAGGCGCCATCGATGGCGCGGTGCCGAAGCGGTGCCGCGCCGAGTGCAAATCAGGCTCCGGCCTGGGACTGGAAGACAATCATGAAACAAAAAAACTGGTTCGGCGGCGTCCCGGAATGCTGGGCCTTGCTCGCCATCGCGGCGTCCGTGCTGCTGCCCTGGTATGGCGTGCAGGACGACTTCAACTGGCTGCGCGACTTCGAAGCGATCGTGCGCGACGACGTGTCGGCCAACGTCTGGATGCAGGCCGCCGCGTTCCAGCGTCCGTGGCTGTTCCTGCCATTGATCGCCCCGTTCGCCGCGCTGGGCGGGCTGTTCCTGCGCGCGCGCCGCGCCCAGGCGTTCGCCTTGCTGGGCAGCGCCGGCGTGGGTCTCGCGGGCATGCTGGGCGCCGGCTACGCGATCGGCGTGCAGGGCTGGGTATGGCCCTCGCTGCAGGCGGGGCCGCTGGCGCTGCCCGTCGGCCAGTTCGGATTCGGCTGGGGCGCCGCGGTCATGCTCGTGTGCCTGCTGGTGCTGCTGGGCGTCGGCCTGGCCCGCCTCGGCTATTTCCAGGGTAACGAATTCGTCGCCGGCGCCGTCGTGCTGTGCGCCGCCGCGCTGATCCTGTTCATCGCCGTGCCGGTACTGAAGTCGCTGAGCGGCGCGCTGTTCGACGATGCCGGACAACTGAGCGCCACCGAAGCGTGGGCGCGCCTGTCCAGTTCGCGCGTGTGGAGTTTGCGCTGTGTCACGGGCGAGCAGAGCTGCGGCGTCGCCTGGAACACGCTGGGCCTGGCCCTCGCGACCGCCACCGGCACCACGGTCCTGGGCACCCTGCTGGCGCTGCTGACCGAGCGTGCGCTGGTGCGCGCCAGGCCGCTGGTGCGCGTGATGTCGATCCTGCCGATCGTGACGCCGCCGTTCGTCGTGGGCCTGGGCCTGATCCTCCTGTTCGGCCGCGCCGGCCTCGTCAACGAAGCGCTGGAACAATTGTTCGGGCTGGAGCCGTCGCGCTGGTTCTACAGCGCCAAAGGGGTGTGGCTGGCGCAGATGATCGCGTTCACGCCGATTTCCTACCTCATGATGCGCGGCGTCACGCAAGCCATCGCGCCCACGCTCGAAGAGGCGGCGCAGACGCTGCGCGCGCGGCCGATGTACGCCTTCATCACCGTCACCCTGCCGCTGCTGGGCCCGGGCCTGGCCAACGCCTTCCTCGTCGGCTTCATCGAGTCGATGAGCGACTTCGGCAATCCGATCGTCGTGGGCGGCCAGTTCGCCGTCCTGTCGACCGAGATCTTCTTCGCGATCGTCGGCGCGCAGATCGATCCGGGGCGCGCCGCGTCGCTGGCCCTGATCCTCAGCGCGTTCGCGCTCGTCGTCTTCGTCCTCCAGCGCAAGGCGCTCGGGAAGGGCAGCTATACCAGCATGTCGGGCAAGGGGGACAACGGCATTCCGCCCGCGCTGCCGGCGCCCGTGCGGCGCGTCGCCATGGGCGTGGCGGTGCCGTGGCTCGGCTTCACCGCCGTCATCTACCTGTTCGCGTTCGCCGGCGGTTTCGTCAAGCTGTGGGGACGCGACTTCAGCCTGACGTTCCAGCACTTCCACACCGCGTTCGGCATCGACTGGAACGGCGGGGTCGCGCTGACCGGCGCGGCATGGCAATCGCTGCTGACGACGGTGCGCCTGGCCGGTGCGGCGGCGCCGCTGACGGCCCTGTTCGGCCTGCTCGTCGCCTACCTGCTGGCCCGCGTCAAGTTCCGCGGCCAGAACGCCTTCGAGTTCGGCGCGCTGCTGGCCTTCGCCGTGCCGGGCACCGTGCTGGGTGTCGCGTACGTCACGGCATTCAACGTGCCGCCGTTCGAGCTGACCGGCACCGGCCTGATCATCATGGTGTGCTTCGTGTTCCGCAACCTGCCGGTCAGCATCCGCGCCGGCACGGCCGCGTTCAAGCAGATCGACAAGAGCCTCGACGAGGCGTCGAGCATGCTGGGCGCGTCCACGCCGACCACCCTGCGCCGCGTGATTCTTCCCCTGTTGCGCCCGGCGCTGGTGACGTCGCTCGTGTATTCCTTCGTGCGCGCCATGACGACCGTGTCGTCCGTGATCTTCCTCGTGAGCGCCGAAAACGAGCTGGCCACCACGTTCATCATCGGCCGGGTCGGCAACGGCGAATACGGCGTGGCGCTGGCCTATTGCACGGTGCTGACGCTCATGATGCTCGCCGCCACGGGCCTGATCCAATGGCTGGTCGGGGAGCGTTCGCTGGGACGCCGCAAGCACCAGCAGGCGCAGCAGCAAGAGAAGGTGCAGGCAGCGCCGGTGGTCTCATAACGAACAACAACGAGGAGCAATCATGAAGCCCGGAATCGAATTCAAGAACATCACCAAGTCCTACACCAAGGACGGCGCCCTGGCGGTCAAAGGCATCAATTTCACGGTGCCGAAGGGCACGCTGACCACGCTGCTCGGCCCGTCGGGCTGCGGCAAGACCACGACCCTGCGCATGATCGCGGGGCTGGAAAGCCCGAGCAGCGGCCAGATCC
>CBIHRX010000157.1:0-15436 GCA_966212555.1 uncultured Massilia sp. | reverse complement strand
GTCAGGCCGCTCATGGCGATGTTGATGGCGATGCCGGCCACCAGCTGGTTGCCCTTCTGCGTGATCGACACGAACGCCTGCACCATCGCGAGGGCGACCGACACAGCCATGCCGGCCAGGATGCCGTACCACGGGTTCTGCGTTGCATACGCAACGGCGGCCGACGCGAATGCCGACGCGAGGATCTTGCCTTCGAGGCCGATGTCGACGACGCCCGAGCGCTCCGCGAACAGGCCGGCCAGCGCGGCGAACATCAGCACGGGCGCGTTGCGGATCGTGGAGACGATGATGCTGGCGAGTTGGAAGTCTTCCATTCAAGCCTCCTTACGAGTGGCATTGAGCAGTTTCAGGATGGCCGGGGCGTAGAAGTTTTCCATCGCGCCGCAGAACAGGATGATCAGGCCCTGGATGAAGATGAACGTCTCCTGCGGGATGTTCGGCTTTTCCAGCGAGAGGTCGAAGCCGCCCTGGATCAGCGCGCCGAACAGCACGGACGACAGGAAGATGCCGACCGGGTGCTGGCGGCCCATCAGCGCGATGGCGATGCCCACGAAGCCCGCGCCGGCGGGGAAGTTCAGCGACAGGTAGTGCGTCGAGCCCATCACGGAGTTGACGGCGCCGAGGCCCGCGAGCGCGCCCGACACGAGCATGGTGACGATGATCGTGCGGCTGATTTTTACGCCCGCGTAGTGCGCGGCATGCGCGTTGAGGCCCGTCGCGCGCAGCTGGTAGCCCCAGCTCGAGCGCCACACGACGACGCCGTAGATGACCAAGGCGAGGAGCGCGAGAACGAAGCTGATGTTCAGCGGCGTATCGCCGAACACGGGCAGGATCTTGTTCAGCAGGGGCAGGGCGGCGCTGTCGGCGAACACGCGCGACGCCGGGTTTTGCTGGCCTTCCGGGATCAGGTATTTCACGATCACGAAGTTCATCAGGCTCGCGGCGATGAAGTTGAACATGATCGTCGTGACGACGACGTGGCTGCCCCGTTTGGCCTGCAGGTAGCCCGGAATGAACGCCCACAGCGCGCCGAAGACGGCCGCGCCGATCATCGCGAGCGGGATCATGAGGATGCCGGGCAGGTGCGCGTCGAGCGCGAGCACGACCCAGGTCAGGCCCAGGCCGCCGACGTACATCTGGCCTTCCGCGCCGATGTTGAAGAGGCCCGCCTGCATCGCGATCGACACGGCGAGGCCCGCGAAGATGAACGTGCTCGCGTAGAACAGCGTATACCCGAGGCCTTCCGGATCGAGAATGGCGCTGTCGATCAGGATGCGCAGGGATTCCGACGGGCTCTCGCCCAGCAGGTGGATCACGAGTCCCGCGACGAGCAGCGCCGACATCAGGTTCAGGATGGGCAGGACGAAACCGGTGGCCCAGCGTGGCAATTCGGTGTTGTTCATGATGTCATGGTGTCAGTGCTTGTGCATGCCGCCCATCAGCAGGCCGATGCGGGTGGTGTCGAATTCGTCGATGGGAAGGATGCCGGTGATGCGGCCGCCGGACATCACGATGATGCGGTCCGCGAGCGCGCGCACCTCTTCCAGCTCCACCGACGACAGCAGGATCGCCACGCCTTCGTCGCGCAGGCGCAGCAGCTGCGTGTGGATGCTTTCGATGGTGCCGATGTCCACGCCGCGCGTCGGCTGGCCGACCAGCATCAGCTTCGGCTGCGCGGCCACTTCGCGCGCGATGACGACCTTCTGCTGGTTGCCGCCCGAGAGCAGGCCGATACGCAGGTCCGGATTGTTCGGACGGACGTCGAACGCCGTCATCAGGTGCGCGCAGCGTTGCGCGATCTTTTTATAGTCGAACAGGCCCCAGCGGTTCTTTACCTTGTCCTGGTAGCCGAACACCGTGTTCTGCATGACGGAGAAATCCTTGATCACGCCGTCGCGCAGGCGGTCTTCCGGCACGTGGCCGATGCCCAGGTCGCGGAAGGCCGCGGGCAGGCCGTCCGCGTTCGCGCGGCCCGCGTACGGCAGGTCGCGGCCGAGGAATTCGACCTTGCCCGACGTGGGCAGGCGCATGCCGGACAGGATCTCGAGCAGCTCGCTCTGGCCATTGCCCGACACGCCCGCGATGGCGACGACTTCGCCCGCACGCAACGTAAAATCGATGTCGGCGAGGAGGGCCACGCCGTTCGCATCCTGCAGCTGCAGGCCCGACACCTTCAGGACTTCCGCGCCCGGGTTGTACGGCGCGCGCGGCAGCTCGCTCTGGATCGGGCGGCCGACCATCATGTTGGCCAGTTCTTCGCGCGACGTCTCCGCCGTCTTGACCGCGCCGACGACGCGGCCCGCGCGCATCACCGTCACCTCGTCCGTGATCTCCATGATCTCCTGGAGTTTATGGGTGATCAGGATGATGGTCTTGCCCTGTTCCTTGAACAGCCGCAGGATCTCGAACAGCGACGCCGTCTCCTGCGCGGTCAGCACGGCCGTCGGTTCGTCGAGGATCAGGATGTTGGCGCTGCGGTAGATCTGCTTGAGGATCTCCACGCGCTGCTGCGCGCCGACGGACAGGTCGTGGACCGTCGCGAGCGGATCGACGTCGAGGCGGTAGCGGTCGCAGATCTCGCGCAGCTTCGCTTCCACGGCGCCGCGTTGCGCGGCCAGCTTGAAGCCGCCCTCGTTGCCCAGCATGACGTTGTCGAGGACGGTCATGTTCTCGACGAGCATGAAGTGCTGGTGCACCATGCCGATGCCGAGGGCGATCGCCTCGTGACTGGTGCGGATGTCCCGGGGTTGGCCGTCGATGAGGACCTGGCCGCCGTCGGCATTGTAGTAGCCGTACAGGATGCTCATCAGGGTCGACTTGCCGGCGCCGTTTTCGCCGATCACGCCATGGATCGAGCCCTTGGCGATGGCGAAGCTGACGTCGGCATTCGCCTGCACCGCCCCGAAGGCTTTGCTAATGTTGCGAAATTCTACGGCTGGCTGCATAGCGGTCTGTCCATTCATTTAAAAGCGCGCCGCGCCGGCATGGAAACCGGCGCGGCGCGCTTCGCTGTCCAACAGTGGTCGAAGCCGTGTTACTGCACTGGGCACGAATTGGCCGCGCGATAGTCGACCACCTTGCTCTTGCCGGCGATGATGTCGGCCCGGGCGTTCATCACGCGCTTTTCCATCTCGGGCGTGACGACCATGCGGTTGTCCTTGTCGAGCACCCAGTCCACGCCGCCTTCCTTCAGGCCTTCGTACGTGATGCCCGACGTGAACTGGCCGTTCTTCGCCTTCATGAACGCTTCGTATGCGGCGTTGTCGACGCGCTTGACCATCGACGTCAGCATCGTGCCCGGGTACAGGTAGTTCTGGTTGGAGTCCACGCCGATCGCCAGCTTGCCCTTTTCCTTGGCCATCTGCAGCGCGCCCATGCCGGAGCCGCCCGCGACGGCGAAGACGACGTCGGAGCCGCGGTCGAATTGCGCGCGCGCCAGCTCGCCGCCCTTGGCCGGGTCGTTCCAGGCCGCGGCCGTCGTGCCGACCATGTTCTGCAGCACCTGCACCTTCGGATTGATCGCCCGCGCGCCCTGCACGTAGCCGCAGGCGAACGCGCGGATCAGCGGGATGTCCATGCCGCCGACGAAGCTGATCGTCTTCGTCTTCGACGCCATCGCGGCGGCGACGCCGACGAGGTACGAGCCTTCCTCTTCCTTGAACAGCACGGAGTTGACGTTCTTGCCCTGGGCATTGCCGTCGATGATCACGAAGTGCACGTTCGGGTATTCGGCCGCGATCTTTTGCACGGGCTGCGTCTGCGAAAAGCCGATCGAGACGATCAGTTGCAGCTTCTTGCGGGCGAGGGCGCGCAGGACCTGCTCGGCCTGGGTGTCGTAGTTGGCCTGGGCTTCAAACACCTTGACGCCGGTTTCCTTCGTGAACCGCGCGACGCCTTCGGCGGCGGACTGGTTGAAGGATTTGTCGAACTTGCCGCCGGCATCGTAGACGATCGCCAGTTTCGCGCCCGCCATGTCGGCGCTGGCGCCGGCGCTGATGCACAGCGCCGCGATCGTCATACAAAGTTGCTTGAATTTCATCGATTTGGGCTCCTGGATCCCGTATTTTACCGGCGCAACGGCTGTGCAGGGAGGGGGATTCTCGGAACTATGCATCAGCCAGTTTATTCGTGGCAAATACGATTTTACTTTGCCATTTATTTGGTTGACATATAAATACCGCCGTTTCAGTCGGCGAGCGGGAGCGCGGGCGGAACGGCGATGGTGGCGACGGCCGGGGTCGCCGATGTCGTTGCGGCCGGGATGACGATGTCCGCAGCCGGCGCCAATATGGGTGCGGCCGGCGTAGGCGCGGCCGACGTAGGTGCGGCCGGCGCAGGCGCGGACGGCGGGAGGCTCGCCGGCTCGATCGGCCGGGCGAACTGCGACGTGAGGAAGCGGGCGATGCGGGCCTGCGTGTCTTCCAGGTAGGGGATATTCAGGTGGTCCGAGTCGGGCACGGTCTCGTCCCCGATCAATTGCGCCAGCTTGGCGACGAGCTGGTCGGTGTGCGAATGGGGCACGACGTCGTCGCTGGACGCGCGCAGCACGAACGTGGGCGCCTTCAAGGTGGGCGCGTACTTGATCGACTCGAAGCGGTGGCGCAGCATGTACTCGATCGGCATCACGCGGAACTTGCGCTTGGCGAGTGCGAGGATCGAGTCGTACGGGGTGATCAGTACGACGGAGTGCACGGGCCGCTCTTTCGCGACCTGCACGGCCACGCCGGACCCGAGGCTGCGGCCGACGACGGCGATACGTTTCGGATCCACGTGATGGTGCGCGGCCATCCAGTCGAACAGCATGCACGCGTCGTCGATCATGTGCGCCTCGGCCGGGTCGCCGTGGGAATCGCCGTAGCCGCGGTAGTTCACGGCCAGCACGGCCATACCGGGAAACAGCTTGCCGGCATCGCGCACGACCCAGGACACTTCCTCGGAGCGGCCACCGAAATAGACGACGGCGGGACGCAAGCCGGGCATTTTCGGCGTCATCAGCCAGCCGGACAGCCGCGTGCCGTCCTTGGCGCGCAGCACGACGGGGCGGGTGCGGTGGCCGCTGCTGCGCGGATGCTCCACTTCACGCTCGACGGTCGGATTGAACACGAGACGGCGCTGGTTCGCCGCGACCGCGGCCGTGAGGCCCAGCCACAACATGCTGGCAAAGCCAGCCATACCTGCCGCCAATTTTTTATGTGTGCTCATGTATACAGTCTACCTCTGGGAACGGATGAAGTCTGTGCGCTGCCCATCAAATACGCCTTGATTATGGAGCGAATTCACGAAGAGTAGCTTTGCTGCAACATCCTGTTACAGCGCCGGCGTTGTATGCGCGACGAAGGCTTTGTTAGGCTGTCCATGAAGACGGGATGTGGAGGTTCGATGAAGTGGAAAGCGGTCGTGCCGGCGTGTGCCGGGCTGGGCTTGGTGGCCGTGCTGGTGGTGCCGGCGTGGCGGTCGACGCCGCCGGCCGTCACGCCCGCCGCGGTGCCCGCGCCGCCAGCGTCGACGACCGGCGCGGCGTCCGGGCCGGCCTGGTTGTCCGACCTGGGGGCGCCGCCGCCGACCCTGCCGCCGGCGCCCGCCGAACCGCTGGCGCAGCGCATCGAGCGCCTCGTCGCCAGCGGCGATCCGCGCGATGCGTACCGCGCGTGGTGGCTGTTGCACGCTTGCGTCGTGTTCGGGCGCACGGGCTACCTGCCCGAGCGTGACGGGACGGAGCCGGATGCCATCGCCGATCCCGCGCATGCCTGCGCGACCGTGAACGAGAGAATGAAGATGACGCGCATCGACTACCTCGAGCGCGCGGCGCGCGGGGGCGTGGACGGTGCGCTGGCGGAACTGGTCGAAGAAGGCCCGTTCGGCGACCCGACCGCCCTCACGACGCGCCCCGCCGATCCGCTCGTGAAGGAATGGAAGGAACGCATCAACGGGATGCTGAACGAGCAGGCCGAGCAGGGCTACTGGTCCAGCCTCTACCAATTGTTCACCGGCTTCTGGTTCGGCCACCCGGCCATCGCCGCCGACCGCCAGGACGCGCTGGCCTACGGCATGGCGCTGCGCGACATCATGGTCAAGCTCGACGGCGTGCCCGAACAGCAGGCCATCCCGTTCAACGGCCCCTTCCTCGACGAAATCGGTGCCGGCCTCACGCCGGACCAGAAAGCGCGTGCGCAGGCGCATGCCGACGCGATCGTCGCTCGCGCCGCGGACCAGCGGGCGATTGCAAAACCGATATCGATCAAAGAAAAAAAGTAATTGGTTCAGGTCATCGTACAACTCTACGATGGTGAGTCCCTGGAGAAATGAGATCGATAACATGCATATTCTAAAACTGTTCGTCGGCCTGGCGCTGCTGTTGAGCGGACTGCCGGCCTGGGCATCGGCCCACGCGGCCCGACCGGAAGGCCCCTGCGACATCTATGCGAAGGCGGGCGCACCCTGCGTTGCCGCGCACAGCACCACGCGCGCGCTCTATGCCGCGTACGATGGGCCGCTGTACCAGGTCATGCGCCAGTCGGACGGGAAGACGCGCGACATCGGTGTCGTGCACAACGCCGGCTATGCGAACGCGGCGGTGCAGGACGCGTTTTGCGCCGGCACCTATTGCTGGATCACGATCCTGTACGACCAGTCGGGCAAGCGCAATCACGTGGTGCAGGCGCCGCGCGGCACCTGGACGGGGCCCGCACTGGGCGGCATGGACAATCTGCCGCTCGCGGACCTGGCACCCGTCACCGTCATGGGACACAAGGTCTATGGCGTGTACATCGCGCCCGGCATGGGCCTGCGCCTGAACGACACGCACGGCGTGCCGGTCGATGACCAGGCGGGCGGGCAATATGCCGTCATCAATGGCCATCACTACAACGGTGCCTGCTGTTTCGACTACGGCAACGGCGAGATCGACAGCATCGACGACGACAACGGCACGATGGAAGCGATTTATTTCGGCAACGCGAAAGGGTGGTATCGCGGCAGCGGGCCCGGGCCGTGGGTGATGGCCGACCACGAAAACAACCTGGTCGGTTGCGTCAACGAAGACAAATCGAAGCTGTGCGCCGACCTGCCCACCCTCGATTCGCGTTTCATCACCGCCGTCACCAAAGGCAAGCCTGGACTGTGGGCGACCTTGGGTGGCGATGCCCAGCGGGGGCAACTGGACGTCATGTACGAAGGGCGCCGGATCGACGCGTCGTACGACCCCATGCGCAAGCAAGGCGCCGTCCTTCTCGGCAATGGCGGCGACAACAGCACCGCGTCGCAAGGTACGTTCTACGAAGGCGCGATGACGGCGCCGCGCACTTACCCGTCCAATGAGACGGACCGGCTGGTCGCGCGGAACGTGGCGGCGGCGCGCTACGATGTGGCGGCCGTGAGCATCGGGACCGCTGCGGTTGCCGATGTCCCAGGCAGCCTGCACACGTTCGCCCCGCGGGAGTCCAAAGACCTGACGGTCACGTTCACGAATACGACGGGCCAGCCCGTCCGGGGCGTCACCTTGTCGCTGGCGATGCCGAATGGCTGGCACGTCGGCGCGGCCGCGAAAACCATCCTTGATGCGATCGCGCCGGATCAAAGCGTGCATGCCGTCTTCACGGTGAAGTCCGGCGCGGTGCCCTTCAATGGCGATCTGAAAGGCATGGCGACGTGGGCAGGCCGCACCGAATCGGCCGTCGCGAAGGTGCGCAATGTGGCGCCGGTAAAAATCAACGAATTCCGCCTGAGCGACGGCGCACGCACGAATTCGACCAATGCCTTCATTGAGTTGTTCAACGCGGGCGGGAAAGAAGTCGACATCTCGAACTGGACGTTCGCGCAACACGCGACGCGCGAACCGCTGTTTTCCACGGTGAAGATTCCAGCGGGAACCCGGCTGGCGCCGAAAGGCTTTTATGTACTGGGCTTGTCCAATTCGGGACTCGTCCTGCCTGCCCAGCCGGGCGACGCGACCATCCATGTGCGGAACGTCGATGGCATCAAGCCGGGCGACACCATCGTGGTCGGCGACGAAACCCGCAAGGTCGTCCGCGTCGGCACGGCGGCCGGCCAGGCGACGCCGCTGTGGCAGCCGCTGCCCGACGGCCCGATCATCACCATTCCCGCCGGTTCGACGAGCGTCCCCGTGACCACCACCGAAGGTTTTGCTGTCGGCGATACCCTCGCGCTCGGCTACGGCACCACGTATCCGGTCGACGGACGCGCGACCGCACACTACGAGAAAGTGACCATCACCGGCGTCGGCACGGCGGGCAGCCAGGCGTGGCTCGGTCTCGATGCGGCGGCCGGGTCGACCAATATCCAGGTGACGTCGACCGCCGGCATCGCCGCCGGCGACAGGATCCGGCTCGACATCGACAGCGTCGATCACGGCATCGATACCGTCACCGTCAAGCACGTGGGCACGGCCGCGCGCCGCACCAGCCTGGCCCGCGCTGCCGCTGCCGGCGCCACGACGATCGTCGTGCATGGCGCGATCGGCTTCCCCACGAAGAAAAACGTCGATTACACGCCGGGCAAGGCCGTGATCGGCGCGCCCGGCAAGCTGGAAACCGTGGACATCGTCAAGGTCGAGGGCAAGCCGGGCGGCGATATCACGCTGACGATCGCGCCGGCACTCGCACAGGATCACGTGGCCAACGAACCGTTCGTGGAGCCGGGCACGGGCCTCGACCTGGCGGCGCCATTGAAGTACGACCATGCCGCCAACCTGCCGTTCAGCGTGCGCGGCACGGGCATCCGCTTTACGCCCGCCACCCGCCATGCGCACTCGAGCAATGAACCGGTGCGCCCGGCCGGCAGCGGCATCGTGCTGGACCGCGCCCTCGCGCGCGCCCACGGCACGGATGCCGTCGTGCGGGTGGACACCGTGACCACCGCGGGATTCCAGGGCACACCGAACCAGTGGTTCGGCGGCCCGGCGTTATCGCGGGAAGCGGGCAGCATGGTGCTGCGCGATGCGGCGGGGCATGTGGTCGACAGCCTGAACTACGGCGATCTCGTCGATCCGTGGGCATCCGGCGGATTCCGCGGCGCCGCCGGCAAGGCCGCCACCTGCCACGCGGCCGCGCCGGGCATCCCCACGCCGCGCGTGTGGGAACGGCCGCTCGCGGGCATTCCATTCAGCGGTGCCGCCGAGGAGGTCGAAGCGACCCCGGGCAGCACGGGGCGCTATCCCGACGGCGCGGACAGCGACAACGATTGCACGGATTTCGTCACGTCAGTCTCGGTCAGGACGGGCGCGACGGCGGCGGGATCGACGAGCGTCAAAGTCGATACGGTCGCGCAGTTCGCGCCAGGCCAGGTCGTCGTCATCGATGCGGGTGACCAGGCCGACACCCTGACGGTCGCCACGGTGGGTTCGCCCGGGCTCACCCGTGCGTCGGCAGCCGCGGACAAGGGTGCGACGGTCGTCCGTGTCGACGACGCGCGCCAGTTCGCGGTGGGCCAGGCCGTGGTCATCGGCAGCGGCGCGGAGGAAGAGCAGGGCGTGGTCACCGCGGTGGAGACGGGGTGGAAATCGGGCAAGCTGACGCTCCAGGCACCGTTGACGCGCGCCCATGATGCGGGGGCCAGCGTGTCCGGCACCGGCATCGCCTTCACGGGACCGCTCGCCAAAGCCCATCCGGCGGGCACGGTGATGACGGCGACGGGCGACCTGGCGACGCCGGGCGCGCCCAACAACCGCATCCGCCGTGGCGCCGCGCAGCTCTAGTGGAGCATGGGGCCGGACGAGGGCGCGTAACGTTCCACCTCGTGCAGCGCCTGCACGACGCGCTCGTCGCCCGGCAGCATCCTCGCCTCGGGCGCATGCTCGACGGGACTGACGCCTTTGACGCGCATCCCTTGTTCGTACACCATGCGGCCGCCGAACCAGCCGGACACGACCACGCCGATGGCGGCGATCGCCGACAACGCGAGCGATCCGCCCGTGTGCTTGTAGCCGTTGCGCCGCAGTGCAAGATTGGCGGCCGTCACCGCCAGCGCGCCGCCGTTCAGCATCGCGTGGACGTTGGCGGTCTGCTTGACCTCGGTCTCGTTGTCGATTTCCAGGTAATCCATGGCCCCGGCGACCCCGGCCGCGAGACCGCCGATGAGGCCGCCGGTGAGGCTGTAGAAGGCGGCGTTCGCGTAGTCGTCGTTGTCCGTCGCGCGGTGCATGGCGTCGAGGATGAAACCGAATGGAATCAGGGCGGCCGGCGCCACGACCAGCATCGGGTGCAGCGGATGGCCGGCAATCGTCGATTTGGGCATGCTTCCTCCAGAAAAGGTCGTGCCGGCGGAAGGGACGAGCGGGCCGGCGGAGAAGCAAAGTGTGGCATAAGGCTGGCTATCGGTTACGCACGGTACTCTGGAGCACGGCCAGCCCATCGTCGACGAACTGCGCCTTGCTCGTCTGGTTCGCAACCAGCCTGGGCGGCCGTGGACAATTGCAGATGCACAAGTCGTTTTCCAGCGCGACCTGCTTGCCGTTGTAGCGCTCCGGAATGCGCGGGCCGACGCAGCGGATCACGCCCGTGCTGCCGCACGTCCGGCAAGCGACCGTGTCGCCCTCCAGCGCAACGCGGACGCCGTTGATCGAGACCAGCGCGCTCGCCGAGGTGACGGTGCCGCCGGCCGTGGTGGACGCACCCAGTGTGATGTGATGTCGTTTCATCGCCCCATGCTGGCACGCGCCGCCGTCGCAGAGGTTGTGCAAACCGCCTTGACACGCCGCCGCCGCGCCGAAGCGATTACCATGTCCGGCACCATCGCGTTTTTACGGAGACATACTGTGCACTTTCTGCTGATCTATGACCTGGCGCCGGACTACCTGGAGCGCCGCGGTGAATTCCGCAACGACCACCTGAAGCTGGCCTGGGAAGCCCAGGAACGCGGCGAAATCGTCATCGCCGGCGCGCTGGCCGATCCGGCCGACAAGGCCGTGCTGCTGTTCAGCGGCGAATCGTCGGACGCCGCCGAGCGCTTCGCCCGTGCCGATCCGTATGTCGTCCACGGTCTCGTCACGCAGTGGCACGTGCGGCCGTGGATCACCGTCGTCGGCGACGATGCCGGCAACCCCGTCCGCCCATGACACGTCGAAAAGCTACTTCGCCGGCAACAGCTTGACGACGAGATTGTGCGTGGTGAGCGCGATCGAGCGGTCGGGCGCCAGCGCCACGCCGATCGGCCGGTCCAGGCTGCCGGGCAGGGCGCCGAGGGCGATGCCCGCGTGGCCCGGTACGCCGGCCACCGTGCTCGTCACGTTGTCCAGGTTGATGCGGCGGATCGTCGAGTTGCCCGTGTCGGCGATATATAAATCGTTGCCGTCGACGGCGATGCCGCTGGGTGCGCACAGGCGCGAGACGCCCGGGCTGCCGTCCACCGCATCGCACCGTCCCGGCTGGCCCGCCAGCGTGGATACGATGCCCTTGTCGTTCACCATGCGGATCGTCGAATTGCCCGTGTCGACGACGTAGACGTTGTTCCAGTTGTCGACGCCCACGTCCTGCGGTTCGCAGAACTGCGCCTGTCCGCCGCTGCCGTCGCGGCTGCCGCACACGCCCGGCGTGCCGGCCACCGTCGTGACATTGCCATTCGTGTCGATGCGGCGCAGCATGTGATTGCCGGTATCGGCCACCCACAGATTGCCCAGGCGGTCCAGGGCGATACCGCGCGGCTTGCAGAAGCGCGCCGCGACGCCCCGGCCGTCCGCGCTGCCGCAGGTGCCGTCGCCGGCCACCGTGGTCGTCGTGCCGTCCGGCGCCACGCGGCGGATGACGGAGTTGCCGCTGTCCGTCACGTACAGGTTGCCGTTGCTGTCCGCGACGAGCCGGCTCGGATCGTTGAAGCGGGCCGCCGCGCCGGTCCCGTCCGCATAGCCGAGCGCGCCGCGCGTGCCGGCCAGCGTCGTCACGATGCCCTGGGGCGAAATCTTGCGTACGGTGGCGCTCGGGCTTTCCGCCACGTACAGATTGCCCGCCGCGTCCGCCGTGATGCCTTGCGGGCCGTTGAAGCGGGCCTGGGATCCGGTCCCGTCCTGCGAGCCGGCGCATTGCCCGCAGACGTCGCCAGCGATCGGGAACAGGCCCGTGGCGCCCTGTGGCCGGTCGGGCCAGCTGGGCCAGTCGGGATGGTCGGGCCACGGGTGGTCGGGCTCGTGGAACCAGCCGATCCCGATGCCGATGCCGACGTCGCCGCCGCAGCTGGACAAGCCCAGCAGCAGGAAACCAGGCACAACCCAGCGTAGCGCGCGTTCGAAGACAGTCATGGCTGAACTCCGGATGGAAACGGCATCGAGCTTAGCGCGCATCGCCGGTCACGCCATGCGTGCGCGCAAAGCGTGCCGGCCGCTCGTGTGCAGGTCGGTGGCGCGTCGTGATGAAGCGACGGCGTCACTGGATGCGCACAGCGCGAGCGGCGCAGAGCTGGCTGTACGGTAAGATTCTGCACGCAACCACAACCGCTGGAGGACCATGCAATCTGCCGTCAACCTGTGGCCGCTGCTCGGCATCGCGGCGGTCGCCGCCGGATTCCTGTTGCGCGCCAATCCGGTGCTCGTCGTGATCGTGGCCTGCGGCGTAACGGGCTGGGCCGCGCACCTGCCCGTGCTGCACCTGCTGGAATCGCTCGGCACGGCGTTCATCAAGACCCGCAACCTGCCGCTGATCCTGTTGCTGCCGCTGGCCGCGATCGGCCTGCTGGAACGCTTCGGCCTCAAGGAGCACGCGCAGGCCAGCATCGCGCGCATCCGCTCGGCCACGACGGGACGTCTGCTGACGGTGTACCTGCTGGCGCGCGAAGTGGCGGCCGCGTTCGGCCTCACGAGCCTGGGCGGCCACCCGAACATGGTCCGTCCGCTCGTCGCGCCGATGGCCGAAGCGGCGGCCGAAGCGCGCCATGGGCACCTGCCGGAACCGCTGCGCCAGCGCATCCGGGCGATGAGCGCGGCCACGGACAACGTCGGCCTGTTCTTCGGCGAGGACGTGTTCGTCGCGTTCGGCGCCATCGTGCTGATGCAGACGATCCTGAAGGCCGAGGGACTGGAGGTCGATCCCATCCACATGGCCTTGTGGGGTATCCCGACGGCGGTGACGGCGTTCGTCATCCATGCGTGGAACCTGCGCCGGCTCGACGCCCGCATCCGCCGCGAGACCGCGCCATGATCGTTTCTCTCGATTTCTTTTACGTGCTCGTCGGCCTGCTGTTCGCGGCCTGCGCACTGATGACCTTGCGCGACAACACGAATCCGCGCCGCTTCACCACCGCACTGTTCTGGGGCCTGTACGCGCTCGTGTACCTGCTGGGCGAACGCCTGGCCCCAAGCGTGGCGGGCGGGTTGATGATCGTGATGGCACTGGTCGCCGGGTTCGGTTTCGTGCGGCCGGGGAAGGCGGACGTCCTGCCGGAAGCGCACCGGCAAGCCGCCGCCGCACGCCTGGGCAACCGCCTGCTCGTGCCGGCGCTGGCGATTCCCGTCGTGACGATGTTCGGTTCCGTCGTGCTGAAGGACGTCCATGTCGGCGTGAACTTCCTGCTGGACCCGAAGAACCTGACACTGGTGAGCATGGGCTGCGGCAGCATCGCCGCGCTGGCGCTCGCGTGCTGGCTCACGCGTGCGACGCCGCTGCAGGGCGTGCGCGAGGCGCGGCGCCTGATCGATGCGATGAGCTGGGCCGTCGTGCTGCCGCACATGCTCGCGGTGCTCGGGCTGCTGTTTTCCGAGGCGGGCGTGGGCAAGGCCGTGGCCCACGTCGCGACGAGCTATATTCCGCTCGATTCGCGCCTGCTCGCCTGCGCCGCGTTCTGCGTGGGCATGGCATTATTTACCGTCGTGATGGGCAACGGCTTTGCCGCGTTTCCCGTCATCGCGGGCGGCATCGGGATACCGGTGCTGGTCGGGGTGTACCATGCGAATCCGGCCGTGATGGCCGCGATCGGCATGTTCAGCGCGTATTGCGGCACCCTGATGACGCCGATGGCGGCGAATTTCAACATCGTGCCGGCGGCGCTGCTCGACCTGCCCGACAAGAATGCCGTGATCAAGGCCCAGCTGCCGACCGCGTTGCCGCTGCTGGGCGCGAATATCGTCCTGCTGTACTTTCTGATGTATCGATGAGCCGACCATGACCGACATTGCCCCCCAAGCCCCCGTCAAGACCGTCCTGCTGACCGGATTCGAACCCTTCAACGGCGCCGCCATCAACCCGTCGTGGGAAGCCGTGCGCGCGCTGGACGGCTGGTCCGGGCCGGGCTTCGCGGTCGTCGCGCGCCAGCTGCCGTGCGTGTTCGGCACCGCCCTCGACGTCCTGCGCGAATCCATCGCGGGCGTCAAGCCCGACATCGTGATCGCCGTCGGCCAGGCCGGCGGCCGCTCCGAGATGTCGCTCGAGCGCGTGGCCATCAACGTCGACGACGCCTCGATCCGCGACAACGCGGGCAACCAGCCCGTCGACACGCCCGTCGCGGCCGATGGCCCGGCCGCCTATTTCACCACCTTGCCCGTGAAAGCCATCGTTAAGGCGCTGCGCCTGCGCGGCTTCCCGTCCGGCGTGTCGCAGACGGCCGGCACGTTCGTATGCAACCACGTGTTCTACGGCTTGATGCACCACGCGGCCGGACAAGCGCTGAAGGCAGGCTTCATCCACGTGCCGTTCCTGCCCGAGCAGGCCGCGGACCGCCCGGAGCGGCCGCCGTCGATGGCGCTGCGCGACATCGTCGATGCGCTTCGCATTGCGGTGGAGGTGGCGGTGGTGACGGAGACCGATACCCGGGAGGCGGGCGGCGCCACCCATTGAGCGTCATTCTCCGGCAGGATTCAAGATCTTCAGGAACGCCCGCACCACCGGCGCATCGTCCTGCGTCGGATAGGTGATGTACAGGTTGGCCGACGGCGGATTCGTGCGCACGGGCAGGAAGCGTACGCCCGGCCAGCCGATGCGGCTCGTCGTCGCCGGCATCAGTGCCACGCCCAGGCCCGCACCCACCATCGCGAGCAAGGTCTGCGGCTCCGCCGCTTCCTGGAAGATCGTCGGCTGGAAGCCCGCGTTCACGCAGCACTGGATCAGGTAGCGCGGCTCGGCCGACTGGTCCAGGTGCAGCGTGAGCATCGGTTCGTTGGCGATGGCTATCAGTTCGATGGCATCCTGCTGCGCGAGCGGGTGCTGGGCGTTGATGGCCACGCACACGTCTTCGCGGAAGGCCAGTTCCTGGCGCAGGCCGGCGTTCCTCAGCATGTCTTCGTCGATCTTCGGCTCGCGCCAGAACCCCACGTCGATCTGCTTGCCTCGCAGCGCTTCCCACTGGTCGTTCGGACCGAGTTCGTGGATGGTCCACGTCACGCGCGGGAACTGGCTCTGGAATTGCTCCAGCAGGCCGGGGATCGGCCCCCACATCGCCGAGCCGACGATGCCCACGCGCAGGCGGCCCACTTCGCCGCGGTCGATCTGGCGGATGGTGT
>CBIHRX010000156.1:0-15511 GCA_966212555.1 uncultured Massilia sp. | reverse complement strand
AGGCGCCCAGCCGCCCAGTACCCAGGCCGGATCGCGGTAGCGCGCGCTCGTCTCCGCGTCGAGCTGGCGCGATGCCGGATGCCGCCTGCTCACGTCCACCGGCTTGCCGTCCGCAGCGCGGCTGTTGAACTCATAAAAGCGCACGTGCGCCGCGTCGCCGTCGATCGGTCCCCAGCCTTCCGGCGCGATGCCGGTCAGGGTCGCATCGAGCAGCACCGCTTCCGCATACGGATAATTGCGCCCCTTGTTGTCGGGCAGGCGCGCCAGCACGGTCTCGCCGCCGGTCGCGCGGAACGTGCAGCGGTCGAACACGTTGCCGTGATTGGCCTGCGTATTCCGGATCCACATGAACGCGCCGCGCGAAGCGATCTCGCAGTGGCGGAAGTACGCGGGACCGCGGCCGAGGATCGTGTCGCCGGTGCCCGTCAGGCGGATGTTCTCGAAGTACGCGCTGCCGTTCGTCTGCAGCGCGTCGCCTGCGCCTTCGATCGTCACGTTCTTCACGATGATGCGCTCGCCGTTGAGCAGCAGGCCTTCCGCCTGGCCGCCCGCCGTCGTCGCGATGGTGAGGTTGTCCAGCACCATGTCGCGCACATGGTCGAGCGCGAACGCCGCGCGCCGCGACGGGAACGTGCCCGGCAACTCGTTCGTGCCCACGTTCGGCGGGTGCGGATTGAACACCTCGTTGTTCGCGTAATGGATGCGGACCCCGTCGCGGCTTTCTCCCTGCACCGTGACGTCGTGCTGGTTGCGGGCGTAGACGATTTCCTCGTAGTCGCCGTTCTTCACGAACACGGTGACGCGGCCGGTGTGCCGGTCCGGCACCCAGTCGAGCGCACCCTGCACGGTGGCAAAGTCGCCGCTGCCGTCCGTCGCCACCGTGACGCGGCGCGCATCGGCGGCCGGTGCGTGCGGCTTTGTCGTGAAGCGCCAGTCCCGGACGCCCTGGAAGCTGCCGTCGGCCACCGTCAGCACGCCCGGATCGATCCGCACGGTGTACGTCCTCCCGTAGCGGAGCAGGTTGTGGTGCGGGGTGATCGTGGCCGCGTTGCCGTGCACGATCACGGGATAAAAGTGAAAACCGTCCGTGAAGCCGCCGATGATCGTCAGCTGGTAGTTGCCGGCGGCAGGCTGGACGCCCGGCGCGGACGGCGTGCCGGGCTTCGTGTCCGCATTGGTGCGGCGCGGTCCGCCGTAGTCGTACGGCTTGGGCAGGTAGGGCGGGTACGGACCGGCCGCGCGTTCGGTGGGGCCGGCCGGGATGCCCAGGTCGAGTTCGTCGACGAGCTTGTCGTCGGCCGCGTCGTAGATGCGGATCTTGCCGGCCCGGCCGATCGTCGGCGGGCTGGCGAAGCGGAGCACGAGGTGCGTGTCCGGACTGACGTTGGTGGCGCCGTCCGGCGGAAACTGGGTGGCGGCGCCGGCCGAGGTGCAGAGGGCGAGGACGGCAAGGAAGGCGTGGCGCATGGTCAGGCGAAATCCGCATCGAGCACGATCCGGTAGCTCGCCTTGCCGGCGCGCAGATGGTCCATCGCCTCGTTCACGCGGCGCATCGGGAAGTGCTCGGTCTTGGGCGCCACGTGGTGGTGCGTCGCGAAGCGCAGCATCGTGTCGATCTGGGCGCGGTTGCCCGTCGGCGACGCGGAGATTGCGCGCTGGCCCATGATCAGGCTCATGACCTGCACCGGCACGGGCTGCAGCACGGCGCCGAGGAAGTGCAGGCGGCCGCCGGGCGCGAGCAGGCCGATGACGGCATCCCAGTCGAGCGGCGCGTTGGCCGTGATGAAGACGAAGTCGAAACTGCCGGCCAGGCGCTGCATGTCCGCGTCGGAGCGGCTCGAGGCCGTGTGGTGCGCGCCGAAGCTGATCGCTTCCTGCACCTTGGATGGCGAGGACGTGAACGCCGTCACGTCGCAGCCCCAGGCCTTGGTGAACATCAGCGCCATGTGTCCGAGCCCGCCGATGCCGAACACCGCCACGCGCGCCGTCGGCGGCACGTGCAGTTGCAGCAGCGGCGCGAACACGGTGATGCCGCCGCACAGCAGCGGCCCGGCGTTCTGCGCCGCCAGCGCGCCGGGGATCGGAATGCTCCAGATCCAGTGGGCGCGCACGCGGTCGGCAAAGGCGCCGTGGTGGCCGACGATGGTCGCCTGCACGCTGGCGCACAGGTGAAAATCGCCGCGGATGCAGGCCGCGCAGTGCTGGCAGCTGCGCACGTTCCAGCCCACGCCCACGCGCTGGCCGACTGATAAGCCCTTGGTCGCGGCGATGGCGCCGAGCGCGGCCACGCGGCCGATGGCTTCGTGGCCGGGCACGAACGGATATGCCGTGATGCCCCATTCGTTGTCCAGCATGGAGAGGTCGGAATGGCAGACGCCGCAATGCTCGACCTCGACTTCCACGTCTTCCGGTCCCAGCGGGCCCGGGTCATACTCGAACGATGCCAAAGGGCCGCCGGCAGACTGGGCGGCCCATGCGCGAATCTTGCTCATGGCGGTGCTCCCGTGTGATGGACGACAAGATCCTAGCACCGGCGCCGCCACGGGCGCGCGCCGTTCAATCCTCGACGAACACGACGGCCGTGCGCGGCGGGATCGAGAACGCACCGGTCGCGCCGTCGAACGCGGCCTGCGTGGCGCGCTTGTCGGCCGCGCGCTCCGACAGGAACACGGGGTGCAGGTGCAGGCGCTTGCCGATTGCGTCCGGGTCCGTCACGGTGTGGCCGACCTTGTCCACGTTGATGAAGTAGGTGACACCGGTAAACCCTGCGCCGGCCAGGCCGCGGCCGTCCAGGTGCGCGGCCACGACCGTCGGCACCTGGCTGCTGCCCGTGTTGAAGAAGCGCAGGCGTTGTCTGATGTCCGCCGCCGTCGGCAGGCGGAACAGCGTGGAGCTGGCGCGGATCGCGAGGAGGTCGCGGAACGCGTCGCGCGCGAACGCGATGTCGGCGGGGGCCGGCTTGATGGTGGCGTCCTGCAGCAGGGGCTGCAGCAGTGGCCAGTCCTTGCCGTTGTCGTCCGCGGGAGGCAGGCCCGTGCCGAAGTGGTTGTCGCGACCGGTCCAGTCGATGCGGTTGAACCAGTCGCCGGAATTGAAGCTGTTGCGGTCCAGCGACTTCGAACGCAGCACGTCGATGCCCGCGTGGTAATACGCGACGCCCTGCGCGAAGGCGTCCACCGCCATGCCCAGGACCTGCACGCGCGCCCGGTCCCGGCTTGTCGTGGACAGGGGAAGCTTGAACACGTCGATGTCGAACAGCGTCTGGTTGTCGTGGTTCTCGACGTAGTTCACGGCCTCGCCCGGCTCGCTCGCATAGCCGGCCGGCTGGCCGTTGTAGTCAATGGCTTCCAGCGGCACGGTCTTGTCGTCGAACGTGTGCAGAGGATACGAGCGGATCGAACCCGCGAGCCCGGCGCGCACGAGGTCCGCGGCTTTCGACAGGTCGGCGGCGGGGCGCGTGCCCGCATGTGCGTTCGGATCGTAGACGAGGCCATTGATCCAGCCCTGGCGGCGGAACATCGCCTCGCCCGAATCGCCCGCGGAGCCGCCGCGCACGGCGTCGCGCAGGCGGTCGTTGAAGGTGCCGATGCCGCTGCCGTTCAGCGACAGCTGCGACGCCTGCACGAAGCGCGCGCCATCCGCCACTTCGCCGAAGTTCCAGCCTTCGCCGATCAGCTGGACGTTGCGGCCCGCCACCGCATTCACTTTGCGCTGCAGGTCTTCCATCACGGCGCGCGGCTGGTGGCCCATCAGGTCGAAGCGGAACGAGTCGATCCCGTACTCCTTCGCCCACAGCGCGACGGAATCGATCATCAGCTTGCCCATCATGCGGTGTTCCGTCGCCGTGTTGTCGCAGCACGTCGACCGTTCGATGGCGCCGCTCGCGTTCAGGCGGTGGTAGTAGCCGGGCACGATGCGGTCGAGGACGGACTTCTCGTTCTGACCCGCGATGAAGGTGTGGTTGTAGACGACGTCCATGCCGACGCGCAGGCCCGTCTTGTGCAGGCTTTGCACCATCTGGCGGAATTCGACGATGCGGCGCGCGCCGTCGGCCGGATCGGTGGCGTAGCTGCCTTCCGGCGCGTTGTAGTGGAACGGGTCGTAGCCCCAGTTGAAGCAATCCGTCTCCGCCGTGCGTTTTACCAGTGCCTGCTGCGTGTCGCCGTCGGGCGTGCCGGACGGTTGCGGTACCGCGCAAGCCGTCTCGGGCACGCTGCCGATGTCGTACACGGGCAGCAGGTGGATGTCCGTGAGGCCGCTGTGCGCCAGCGCCGCGAGGTGCTTCATCCCGTCCGAACCGGTATCGGTGAACGCGAGGTATTTGCCGCGGTGGGCTGCCGGCACGCTGGCGTCGTCGCGCGAAAAGTCGCGCACGTGCAGTTCGTAGACGACCATGTCGGTCTGGTGTTTGACCGTCCGCGGCGCGGGTGCCGTGTCCCAGCCGGCCGGCTTCAGGCGCGGCGAATCGAGGCGTGCGATGTAGCTGCGCTTCGAATCCGTCGTCAGGCTGATGGAGTACGGATCGGTAACGAGGTTGCGCACGATGCCCGCATCGACCGGCACGTCGACCGCGTATGTATAGTATTTGCCGGTCAAGTCGCCCGGCAGCGCGGCGCGCCATGCGCCCGTGCGGCGGTCGAATTCCATTTGATAGACGGCCCGCACGCCGCCGGTGCCGCCGTTGTAGACGCACACGGCGGCCTGCTGCGCGGTCGGTGCCCACACCGTGAAGCGCGTGCGGCCGCTGCCCACGTCCACGCCCAGTTGCGGCAGGTCGGCGGCGGCCGCATACAAGTCGTCGAGGGCGCCGGCTGCCTGGATGCGCGTGGCGTCCAGCACGCGGCCCGCCGCATCCTCGCGCACGAGCACGAGCTGGCCGCGGTGCAGGTCGGGCAAGCGGGGCGCATCCGCTTCGCCTACGCGCATGTCGCCTACGCGCATGTCGCCTACGCGCATGTCGCCCACGCGCAGCATCGGGCCCGCGGCCAGGTACTTGAAGCCTTGCGGCACGGGGCCGGAGAACGGATCGAGACGGATCGCGCCGTCCGCACCGGCCACCTTGCCGCCCTGCGGCGCCGCGATCGCGCCGCGCGCCGAGTGGTACAGCTTCATGGTGCCGTCTGGCGCGCTGCCCGGCCACTGGATCGTCCGGGCGTCGAGCCAGACGGCGCGCGCGTCGTAATGCGCGGCGGCCGGGTGCAGGACGGCCTGGAAGTTTTTATTGTCGCAGGCGTCCGGTCCGATGGCGGCGTGGGCGGAGGTGGCGGCCAGGCAGGAGAGGAGGGCGAGAGTCGTTCGGGTCATGGTGGCTGGTGTTCTGTTGACGCGACAGGCTAACACTCTTTGATGTAGTTTGACTACTGATCGGCCCGTATCCATTTTGTATCAAAATTCGTAAGTCAATGATTTAAATGGATATTTACTCTTTTCCGTTATTTTCATGACGATTGTCATCGCCGATGTCATCCTGTATATTGCGTAAAATTACTGGAGAGACACCACATGACCACTTCCTCGCACGACAAGAATCCGTGGTGGCGCGAAGCCATCATCTACCAGGTGTACCCGCGCAGCTATCTCGATACGAATGGCGACGGCGTGGGCGACCTGCCGGGCATCACCGCCAAGCTCGATTACATCGCCAGCCTGGGCGTGGACATCGTCTGGCTGTCGCCGTTCTTCAAGTCGCCGATGAAGGACTTCGGCTACGACATCGCGGATTACTGCGACGTCGACCCGCTGTTCGGCACCCTGGCCGATTTCGATGCGCTCGTCGCGAAGGCGCACGGCCTGGGCCTGAAGATCATGATCGACCAGGTGATGGCGCACACGGCCGAGATCCACCCGTGGTTCGTCGAGAGCCGCTCCAGCCGCGACAATCCGAAGGCCGACTGGTACGTGTGGTCCGATCCTCTCCCGGACGGCAACCCGCCCAACAACTGGCTGTCCGTGTTCGGCGGCTCGGCGTGGCAGTGGGACAGCCGCCGCAAGCAGTACTACATGCACAACTTCCTCGTGAACCAGCCGCAGGTGAACTTCCATCACCCGGCGGTACAGCAGGCGCACCTGGATTCGCTGCGCTTCTGGCTCGAGCGCGGCGTCGACGGCGTGCGCATGGACGCCTGCAACTTCCACTTCCACGACCGTACGCTGCAAAGCAATCCGCCGGCGCTCGTGCGCGACACGTCGACCGTCACGGACGTGAACCCGTACGGCATGCAGGCCCACATCCACGACAAGACCCAGCCCGAGAACATCGCGTTCCTGCAAAGGCTGCGCAAGCTGCTGGACGAATACGGCGCCGTCGCGATCGGCGAAGTGGGCGCGGACGATTCGCTGGCCGTCATGGCCGACTACACGTCGGGCGGCGACAAGCTGCACATGGCCTACAGCTTCAACCTGCTGACGCCCCAGTTCTCCAGCCGCCACATCCGCCGCCAGGTCGAGGAATTCAATGCGCGCGTGAAGGATGGCTGGGCGTCGTGGTCGGTCGGTAACCACGACTCGATCCGCGTCGCCACGCGCTGGTCCGCCGGCGAGTGGACTCCCGCCTTGTCGAAGCTCGTGCTGGCGCTGCAGCTGTCGCTGAAGGGGACGCCGTGCCTGTACCAGGGCGACGAACTGGCGCTGCAGGAAGCGGATGTGCCGTACGAGCTGCTGCAGGACCCGTACGGCATCACGTTCTGGCCCGAGTTCAAGGGCCGCGACGGCTGCCGCACGCCGATGCCGTGGACGAACGAGGGCCCGAACGCCGGCTTCACGACCGGCAAACCGTGGCTGCCGGTGCCGCCCGAGCACGTGGCGCTGGCCGAAGCGGGCCAGGACAAGGACCCGCAATCGACCTTGAACTTCGCGCGCAACATCATCCAGTGGCGCCGCGGCCTGCCGCAGCTCACGCGCGGCGACATCACATTCTTCGACGTGCCGGAACAGGCGCTGGCGCTGCGCCGCGACGAAGAGGGCTTCCCGCCGGTGCTGGCCGTGTTCAACGTGACCAACGCACCCTTGACCTTCGACTGGCCCGAAGCGATGGGTGCGAAGAAGCTGGAAGGCCACGGCCTGCCCGGCGACGTGAACGGCACGACCGTCACGCTGCCGCCGTACGGCGCCTGGTTCGGTACAATCGCATAATGGAAGAGCAACTGGAAGGTGATCACAAAGCGACGCGCACCGCGTTCGCCGACGGCCCGCGCCTGCTGGCCGACATCGGCGCGACGCATGCGCGCTTCGCACTGCAGACCGCGCCCGGCACCTATCGCTCGGTGCGCGTGCTGAAGTGCGACGACTTCTCGGGCATCGTCCCGATGCTGCGCTTCTACCTCGCCGAACACGCGGACACGCGCCTGCACCACGGCGCGCTCGCCCTCGCGAATCCCGTCGACGGCGACTACGTGCGCATGACGAACCGGCCGTGGGAATTCTCCACGGACGCCGTGCGCCGCGAACTCGGGCTGGACACGCTGCTGATCGTGAACGACTTCACGGCGCTGGCGATGGCGATTCCGGGCCTGAAGGAATCGGACCTGATGCAGGTGGGCCCCGGCAAACCCGTGCCGGGCGCCGTGCTGGGCGTGCTGGGACCGGGCACGGGCCTGGGCGTCTCCGGCGGCATTCCGACCGTCGACGGCTTCGTCACGCTCGGCAGCGAGGGCGGCCACGTCAACTTCGCGCCCAGCGACGAGCGCGAGTTCGCGATCCTGCAGACCGCGTGGCGCGAATGGAGCCACGTGTCGAACGAGCGCCTGATCTCCGGTCCCGGCATGGAGATCATCCATCGCGCGCTCGCCGAGCGCAACAACGTGGATGCGCCCGCGCGCACGTCCGCCGAGATCATCACCGGCGCGCTCGACGACCACGATCCGCTGTGCCTCGAAGTGCTGGAAGCGTTCAGCGGCATGCTGGGCAGCGCCGCGGCGAACCTGGCGGTGACGCTGGGCGCGTTCGGCGGCATCTTCATCGGCGGCGGCATCGTGCCGCGCCTGGGCGAGTGGTTCAGGACATCGCCGTTCCGCACGCGCTTCGAAGCGAAGGGGCGTTTTTCCAGCTATCTGTCCGACATCCCGACGTATGTGATCTCGACGCCGCACGTGGCGTTCGACGGTGTCGCGAACATCCTGTCGGAGCACCTGCGCGGCCGCAGCGGCGGCAACACGCTGATGGACCGCATCCACAAGCTGCGTCCGGAACTGACGCCCGCCGAGCAGCGCGTGGCGGCCCTCGTGCTGGAACAGCCGCGCCTCGTGCTGAACGAACCGATCGCCGGCATCGCCAAGCTGGCGGACGTGAGCCAGCCGACCGTGATCCGCTTCTGCCGCTCGCTCGGTTTCCTCGGCCTCGCCGATTTCAAGCTGAAGTTCGCGAGCAGTCTGACGGGTTCGATCCCCGTGCGCCACAGCCAGGTGCGCGGCAGCGACAGCACGCACGATCTGTCCGCGAAGGTCATCGACAACACGATCTCGGCGATCCTGCAGTTCCGCGACCAGCTGGACGTGCGCGCCATCGACCGTGCGATCGAACTGGTGAGCCGCGCGAAGCGGGTGGAGTTCTACGCGATGGGGAATTCGCGCGTGGTGGCGCTGGACGGCCAGCACAAGTTCTTCCGCTTCCGCATCCCGACGGCGCTGTACGGCGATTCGCACCTGTTCAAGCTGGCGGCCGAGCTGCTTGGGCCCGGCGACGTCGTCGTCGCGATCTCGAACTCGGGCCGCCTGCCGGACCTGCTGTCGGCCGTGGAGGCGGCACGGGCGGCGGGTGCGGACGTCATCGCGATCTGCAACAGCCAGTCGCCGCTGGCACGCCGCGCGGACGTGCTGCTGGCCGTGGACCACGCGGAAGACAGCACGCACTTCCTCGCGATGATTTCGCGGATCCTGCAGCTGCTCCTCATCGACATCATGGCGGTCGGCATCTCCGTCGACGTGCACCATGCGCGGGCGTTGGCGCCGGCAGCGACGGAAGGCGAGGGAGAGGGGCGCAGGGCGCTGATCTCCCACCTCGACTCCTGACGCGTGGGCTCGGGGAGCCCACCCTACGATTGTCACGATGCCGTAGGGTGGGCACCCCGTGCCCACCAAGCGTCACCGCCGCGCGGCGATCTTCGGCAAAAACGCCGCCAGGATCCCCAGCAACGGCAGGAACGACGCCAGCCGATACACCGTCCCGATCCCGGCCACGTCGGCCAGATGCCCCATGGCCGCGGCACCGATGCCGCTGACCCCGAACATCAATCCGAAGAAGATCCCCGCGATCATGCCGACCTTGCCCGGCACGAGCTCCTGTGCGAACACGACGATCGCGGAAAACGCGGACGACATCACGAGCCCGATCACCACCGACAGCACGCCGGTCCAGAACAGGTCCGCATACGGCAGCGCCAAGGTGAACGGCGCGGCGCCGAGGATCGACACCCAGATCACGCGCTTGCGGCCGATGCGGTCGCCGATCGGGCCGCCCGCGAACGTGCCTGCCGCGACGGCCGCGAGGAACACGAACAGGTACAGCTGCGCGGTGCCGACGGGGACGTGGAATGTCTCGATCAGGTAGAACGTGTAATAGCTCGACAGGCTGGCCATGTACACGTATTTCGAGAACACGAGCATGGCCAGCACGGCCAGCGCGCGGACGACGGTCGCGCGCGGGAGCGCCGGACCGGCGTGCGCGGCCGCCTTGCGCGTGATCGTTTTCAGATGGCTGCCGTACCAGCGCGAGACGCCCACGAGCACGATCACGGCCACGAGGATGAACAGCATGAACCACGCGATGCGGCCCTGGCCGCGGCCCACGATGATGGCGGCGGCCAGCAGCGGGCCGAATGCGGAGCCGAGGTTGCCGCCGACCTGGAACAGCGATTGCGCGAAGCCGAAGCGTCCGCCGGACGCCAGCCGCGCCACGCGCGACGCTTCCGGGTGGAAGGTCGACGAGCCGATGCCGATCATGCCCGCGGCCAGCAGCAGCATCGGAAAGGTGCCGGCGACGGCCAGCAGGGCGACGCCGGCCAGCGTCACGCACATCCCGGCCGGCAGCAGGAACGGGATCGGGCGCTTGTCGGTGTACAGGCCGATCCACGGCTGCAGCAGCGACGCGGTGCACTGGAACGTCAGCGTGATCAGGCCGACCTGCGTGAAGCTGAGCGCGAACTGCTCTTTCAACAGCGGATAGATCGACGGCAGCACGGCCTGTACGCAATCGTTCAGCAGGTGCACGAAGGCGACGGAAAACAGGATCTGGAACACGGTCCCGGGCGCGGCGCTGGCCGGCCCGGCCGCCGTGACGGAAGGCGAGGTGGGCGTGGTCATGATGATTTTCGGTGGAAATGGCAGGCCAGTGTAATATCGGTAATTCAAGCGCATATTCCATTTTTCGTCGCATAAGTGACATATGACAATCGCGCCTTCTCCCCGCTACCGCCAGAAATTCCGCACGCTGCCGCGCAGCGTGACGGCCGTGCCGTCCGAAGTGCAGCACGGCGAACTGGTCGAGGCCCACAGCCACCCCTGGGTGCAACTGCTGTATGCCAGCGAAGGCGTGATGCGCGTGCGTACGGCGCTGGGCGTGTGGATCATCCCGCCGCGCCGGGCGCTCCTGATCGCGCCCGGCATCGTGCACGAGCTGACGATGCTCAGCCGCGTGAACATGCGCACCCTGTACATCGAGCAGGACGCCGCCGCCGGCCTCGTCGACGGCTGCAAGGTGCTGGAAGTGAGTCCGCTGCTGCGCGAGCTGATCCTGGCCCTGTCCGAAGAGCCCGTCGACTATCCGCCCGGCGGGCGCGGCGAGGCGCTGGCGCGGCTGATCCTGTCGGAACTGGCGGCGATGGAGACGGTGCCGATCGCCGTCCCGTGGCCGCGCGACCGCCGCCTGCAAGCCTTGTGCGCGGACATCATGGCGCATCCCGCCAGCCAGCGCCGGCTCGACGACTACGCACTCGACGCGGGCGCCAGCGCGCGTACGCTGATCCGGTTATTCCCCCGCGAGACGGGCCTGCACTATCGCCAGTGGGTGCAGCAGGTGCACCTGGCGCACGCGTTCGAGATGCTGGCGCGCGGCGAGAGCGTGGGCCGGATCGCGCAGTCACTGGGCTATGCGAGCCCGAGCGCGTTCACGAGCATGTTCCGCAAGCTGCTCGGCAAGACGCCGCAGCATTATCTGGCGGAGTGGCGGGCGGAGTGGCGGGCGCGGGTTTGAAGCGATGACAGGGAGGCGCCGCCGACCGGGGGAGGAGTGGCGCCACCGTTCGCGCGAACGGGCGGGGGCGCTGCACGGTCAGCGGCAGCATCCACGATAGACAGATCGGATGGAGGTAGGTTTGTGGCCGATCAATGCGACTTCAGTTCGACGTTGCGGATATTGCGCCGCCATTCGGCCAGCGATTGCACGGCGTCATTGTCCAGGTCTTCCACGAGGATCTCGTCGCCCTCGTGCGCCACGAGGAAGCTGGCGCGGCGGTGCACGTTCTGCTTGCGGTCTTCCACGAAGCTCAGCTGGTAGTACTTCCTGCCTTCGATGATGCGCGGGTTCGGATCGTCCTCGATGACGGCGCCATGGGCCGCGCCGTGCGAGCGCTTTTCGATCTGGTCCGACCACGTCTTGAGTTCCGGCAGCGCCATCAGTTCGGCGATCGCCTGGTCGCGCGAGCGCGTGGGCACGGCCGGGGCCTGCACGGCGGCCGGTTTCGGCGGCGGCGCCGGTTTTTCGCCCTTGCAGGCGGCCAGCGCGGCCAGGGCGAAGAGGGTGGCGCTCAGCAGGCGGACGTGGCGTGCGGACATGGCGGCTCGATGGGATAAAGAGCCAGTCTAAACCATGCAATGTCGCCCGGCAACTCAACAGTGGATGGGTGCCTTGGCCCCGGTCAGCCGCTGACCCGCAGCCCGTGCTCGTCGCACCAGCGGCGCAGCGCCGTCTGCGTTTCCTCGGTGCGGAAGCGCTGCCAGGCTTCGGTGGCGCCGCGCTCGTCGAGCAGGCGCTCGAAGCCGTCGGTGTCCTCGGCGCGGACGAGGTCGCGGATCGCCGCCTGGTCGCCTGCGAGATGCGCGGCGGCGAAGCGGAACACGAGCTGGTCGCCGATGCCGAGCGTGCTCGCGGGCGGCACGGCCACGTAGTCGGCGTCGCCTGCGCCCGCGTCGGCCGGCAGCGGCGCTTCCTCGTCCATGTAGTCGTCGTTGAGCAGATGGATCATGCCCGTCGCGCGGGCGACGAGGGCTTTCGCGCGGCCTTCGCCGTCGTCGACGACGAGGGCCGCGTGTTCGAGTTCGTCCAGGTTCACTGTTGCCATGTTGCCTCCGCTTCCGTTCGATGCCGCCAGTATGCAGCGGCTGCGCGCGCGGGCTCGCACGGTTGCGCGCGGGACGCTCCTACCAGATGCGCACGCGGTCCGCGGGCTCGAGGTACAGCCGGTCCGCAGGCTCGACGCCGAACGCCGGATAGAACCCGTCGAGGTTGCGCGCGGTCCACACCCGCTGCGGCGCGGGGGCGTGCGGATTGGTGAGCAGGCGCCGCCGCAGGTCGGCCTCGCGGTATTGCAGGCGCCAGATCTGCGCCCAGCCGAGGAAGAAGCGCTGGTCGCCCGTCAGGCCGTCGATCACGGGCGCCGGCTTGCCGTGCAACGCCGCATGGTAGGCATCCCAGGCGATCGCCAGGCCGCCGAGGTCCGCGATGTTTTCGCCCAGCGTCAGCGTGCCGTTCACATGCAGGCCGGGCAGCGGTGCGTAGGCGTCGAACTGCGCGGCGAGCCGGCCCGTGCGTGCCTGGAACGCGGCCGTATCGCGCGCCGACCACCACGCCGCCAGCCGCCCCCGTTCGTCGTAGCGCGCGCCCTGGTCGTCGAAGTGATGGGTCATCTCGTGCGCGATCGACGCGCCGATGCCGCCGTAGTTGACGGCCGGGTCCACGTCGGCATCGAAGAACGGCGGCTGCAGGATGGCGGCGGGGAAGACGATGGACACCTTCGGATAATTGGCGAAGGCGTCCACCGTCATCGGCGTCGCGCTCCACTCCCAGCGGTAGACCGGCCGGCCCACTTTATCTGCCTCCCAGTCGTGGTGGAAGCGCGCGGCGCGCTGCGCGTTGCCGAACGCGTCGCCGTCGCGCAGCGTCAGCGCGCCGTAGTCGTGCCAGCGGTCCGGGTAACCCACCTGCGCCCGGAACGACGCCAGCTTGCGCCGCGCGCGCGCCTTCGTTGCGGGTGTCATCCACGTCAAGGCGTCGATGCGGCGCCCGAACGCGGCCACGAGGTTGTCGACCATGGCCTGCGCCGCCGCGCGCGTGGCGGGCGTGAAATGGCGCGCCACGTAGACCCGGCTCACGTCGTCGGGCACCGCGTCCAGCACGAAGGCGACGGCCTGGCGCCAGCGCGGTTCGGGCGCGTCGACGCCGTCCAGCGCGCGGCCGTAGAAGGCGAAGTCGGCATCGTGCACGGCCGCCGGCAGCACGGCGGCGTAGCGGTGCAGGGTGCGCACGATGAGCATGTCGCGCAGCGTGGCGACGGGTTCCGCGTCGACCAGCCTGGCGATCGCCGCGACCGCGTCGGGCTGGCGCACGATGGCGCGGTCCGTCTTGTAGCCGAGCGCGCGCGCCAGTGCGGGCAGGCGCGGGCCGATCCGGTCGAGCGGCAGCGGGTTGTAGGTGCGCCCGGCATCGCGGCTCGCGCCCGTCGTCCAGCTGACCTGTGCGATGCGCGTCTCGAAGGCGAGCAGGCGGTCGGCGGCGCCCGCGTCGTCGATGCCGGCCAGCGCGAGGGTCGCGGCCAGGTAGTCCCGGTAGGCCGCGCGCGCGGCGCGCATGGCGGCGGTGCCGGCCAGGTAGTAGTCGCGGTCGGGCATGCCGAGTCCCGCCTGCGCGACGATCAGCGCGTAGCGGTCCGGCGCCCCGTCGTCGGGTTCGACCTTGAAGTCGAGGGGCAGGGCGATGCCGTGCCGGCCCGCGTCCGCCGCGGCGGAACGATAGGCGTCGCGGGTGGCGATGGCGCGCAGCCGCGCGAGCATCGGGATGACGGGCGCCATGCCCAGGCGTTCGATCCGGCCGGTGTCGAGGAAGGCGCGGTATGCCGTGCCCATGCGGCTGGACGGTTCGCGCGCCGCTTCCTCGAGGATCGCGCGGACCTGTTCGCGGCTGCGGTCGTCCAGCGCGCCGATGGTGCCCACGGTCGACCGGTCGGCAGGTATCGGCGTGCGCCGCGTCCAGGCGCCGTTGGCGTAGGCATAGAAGTCGTCGCCCGGGCGGACATCGCGGTCCATGCCGCCCGTGTCGAAGCCCGATGGGCCGACTTGCGCCGTGGCGGCCAGCGCAACCAGCATCAGCGCACCGAAGATCGTCCGTCGCATCCGTATTCCCCCGTTCGCGTTCAGTATCGGAGGATTCTAAATAAAAAAAGCCCGCGGGGCGCGAACCCCGCGGGCTTTCGTGGAAAGCGGCACCGGCGGGGCCGGTACCAGGCTTGCCGGCAATTACATCATGCCGTCCATGCCCATGCCGCCCATGCCACCCATGCCGCCCATGCCACCGGCGGCCGGCTTGTCTTCGACGACTTCCGAGACCATGCAATCGGTGGTCAGCATCAGGCCGGCGATCGACGCTGCGTTCTGCAGGGCCGAGCGGGTGACCTTGGCCGGATCCAGCACGCCCATTTCGACCATGTCGCCATAGGTGCCGTTCGACGCGTTGTAGCCGTAGTTGCCCTGGCCGTTGATGACGGCGGCGACGACGACCGACGGCTCTTCGCCGGCGTTCTGGACGATCATGCGCAGCGGCTCTTCCATGGCGCGCAGGACGATCTTGATGCCGGCGTCCTGGTCGGGGTTGTCACCCTTGACGTCCAGTGCAGCGCGGGCACGCAGCAGGGCCACGCCGCCGCCCGGGACGATGCCTTCTTCGACGGCAGCGCGGGTGGCGTGCAGCGCGTCTTCCACGCGTGCTTTCTTCTCTTTCATTTCGACTTCGGTCGCGGCACCGACGCGGATCACGGCAACGCCGCCGGCCAGCTTGGCCACGCGCTCCTGCAGCTTCTCACGGTCGTAGTCCGAGGTCGCTTCTTCGATCTGGATGCGGATCTGCTTGACGCGCGCTTCGATCGCTTCGGCGGCACCGGCGCCATCGATGATGATGGTGTTTTCCTTGCCGACTTCGATGCGCTTGGCCTGGCCCAGTTCGTTCAGCGTGACCTTTTCCAGGGTCAGGCCGACTTCTTCGGCGATGACCTGGCCACCGGTCAGGATCGCGATGTCTTCCAGCATGGCCTTGCGACGGTCGCCGAAGCCCGGGGCTTTCACTGCAACGGTCTTCAGGATGCCGCGGATGTTGTTGACGACCAGGGTCGCCAGCGCTTCGCCTTCGATGTCTTCGGCGACGATGACCAGCGGACGGCCAGCCTTGGCGACTTGCTCCAGCACCGGCAGCAGGTCACGGATGTTCGAGATCTTCTTGTCGCACAGCAGGACGAACGGGTTCTCGTGAACGGCAACCTGCTTGTCCGGGTTGTTGATGAAGTACGGCGACAGGTAGCCGCGGTCGAACTGCA
>CBIHRX010000155.1:0-15562 GCA_966212555.1 uncultured Massilia sp. | reverse complement strand
ACCCCCCCGCCCCGCGGATCGGGGGCTCTGGTGGCGAAGTTATTCTGGGGGCGGGGCCCATCGCCACCGCCCTTCGATTCAAGGTACCCGCGGTGCACCAACGGAATCGGATTGCCGTCGCGCTCCACCCAGCGCGCCCTGTTCGCGTCGCCGAACAGCGGATACATCGCGATGAGCGGCGGCCATCCGTTGCCGCCTGTCTGTTCACTCAGGTCGACGACGAGGGCGCAGGCCGCACGAACACCGGGAAGCGCACCCGCTTCGTCGTACACGCCTTGCACGTAGGCCGACATGGCCTCGGGCGTGGAGGCTGTGATGGGCGGAGGCACGAAGCGCAACACCGTGCCCCGGGTCGTCGCGACGAGCTGGAACATCGGCACACGCGGGCGGGCCGGTGCGGCGCCGGCGAGCTGTCCCGTCGCCACAGGCGGCATCACGAAGGAATGTTTGTCTGTGTCCAGCGTAGCGAGCAGTCCGTTGATGCGTGCATACAAGTCGGCCCGGTCGACGCCTTGCGCCTTGTCGTCGACGAGCGCCAGCAAACGCTGCTTCGCCTGCGCATAGTCTTCCTGTCGCAGCGGATACAGGCCCTTGCTCTCGACCAGCTCGATGGCCCGCGTGGTCACATCGCGCGCCTGGGCCAGAGGCATGGTCTCCGTGGCGCCTGCGGCGCCGGATGCGACAAACGACAGGGCGCAAGCGACCGCCCGCAACATGGTGCGCTTCATGGTGTCTCCTTGTTGGATGGTGCGGCTACATGCCGCGGAACAGATATTGAAAGCGTTGGCTGACGGGGAGCCGCGCCGGGTGGCCGCGCAGATGCAACCACAAGGCGCCATCCTCGGCGCGTGCGGCGCGGGCGATGCGCCGCACGGCGACCATGTATCCGCGGTGGATCTGCCAGAACGCGGCCGGGTCGAGCGAATCGGCCAATTCTTTCAGGCTCAGGCGGATATGGGCTTCCAGCCCCTCCGTCACCACGCGCGTGTACTTGGCGTCAGCGCAGAAATAGACGACGTCCGCCAGGTCGATGAAGTGGATCGTGTTGCCGACCGTCGCCTGCAGCCACGCCGGCGCCTTCGGTGCAGGTCTCAATCGGGACACGAGGTGCGTGAGGTCCGGCGGTGGCGACGCCAGGCGCGCACGCACACGCTCGACCGCGCGCGCGAGGCGCTCCAGCGCGATCGGCTTCACGACGTAGTCCACGGCGCCCTCGTCGAACGCGGCAAGCGCATGTTCGCCGTAGGCCGTCACAAACACGACGTGCGTCCGCGCACCGAACACGCGCGCCAGTTCCAGGCCGTCCAGGCCCGGCATGCGGATGTCGAGGAAGGCCACGTCCGGCATCCATTCGCGGCCCAGGCGCAGCGCCTCGATGCCGTCCTGCGCGGCGGCGATCTGCGCCTCCGGCCACAAACGTTCCAGTGCTTCGACGAGCTCCGCGCGCAGCAGCGGTTCGTCGTCGGCGACGAGGATGCGGGGCGCTGTCATGCCGCCAGCTCCAGCGAGGCGGCCGCGGGCAGCGTCAGCACCGCCTCCGTCAGGTCGCCGTCGCCGCGGCGCAGGACGAAGCAGGCGCGTGCGCCATACAGCGCCTGCAGGCGCTCGCGCAGGTTGCGCAGGCCGACGCCGCTGCCCAGCGTCGTGTCGCCGATGCCGGCGCCGTCGTCGGCGACGACGATGGTCAGCACATCATCCTGGCGAGCGGCCGTCACGGCGATGCGCACGGTGCCCGGCTTCGGCTCGACGCCATGGCGCACTGCGTTTTCCACGAGCGTCATCAGGAGCAGCGGCGGCATCGACACGGTAGCCAGCGCGGGCGGACAATCGAGCCGGTATTGCAGGCGCTCGCCGAAGCGGATCGCCATCAGCGCCAGGTAATGGCCGGCCAGTTCGAATTCGCGACCCAGCGTCGACGCCTGGCTGCGCATGTCCGGCAGCGCGCTGTGCAGGTAGGCGATCAGGTGTTCGAGCATCTCCACGGCGCGCAGCGGCTGGTGCCGCGCGAGGTAGCGCGTGTTGGCCAGCGTGTTGTACAGGAAGTGCGGTTCGACCTGGGCCTGCAGCGCTTTCAGCTCGGCTGCCAGCGCCGCGTTGCGCAGGTCCGCCAGCTGCTGCGCGCGGGCGCGGGTGCGGGCGAACCACAGCGGCAGGCCGAGGACGGCCACGTTCACGCCGAAGACGCACGCCAGCAACTGCTGGTCGGGCAGCGCGTGCACGTCCCACGCGGCGAGCACGCTCCGGTATGCGGGCAGCACGGCCCAGGCGCCGCCGCCGGTCGCGAGCAACAGCAAGACCGTCGCTCCGGTCCAGTCGAGCCGGCGCGCGGCCAGCAGCATCAATGCGCAGGCAGCGAAGCCCGGCACCACGATTGCGGCGAACAGGGCGAGCAACGCGTAGCGCTCAAGCAGCAGCGTGCCACCCGTGACGAGCGTCAGGCACAGGAAGCTGATCAAGCCCTGACGCCACGTGCACCCGTACAGGCGGCGGACGGCGTGGGTGCAGTCGGCGGCGACCATCGCTGCGGTCACAGGGTCGGCGTGGTCGAGATGGGGGCCTGCGGCGGCATCCGGTCGACCGGGACGTTGCGGCCGACGGTTTCGAACGCGACCGGTTCCATCCACACCTGGCCCGTGCCGGCACCGATGGCGCCGAACACGATAAACGCGGCATCGGCCGGAACATCCAGCACAATGCTGCGCTCCTGCCAGCTGGTGGTGCCCTTGACCGGCTGGTCCTGGGTGTTATGGAAGGCCAGCGGCTTGCCTTCGCGGTTGTCGACACGCATCCACAATCCCGCCCATTTGCTCATCGACTCCGTACGCAGGCGCGCACGGAAGCGCACGCGCTGGCCGAGATAGCGCTGCGCCTGGACGGTCTGCAACAGCCCCGCCCACGCGTCGGGATCGTTCGTCTTACTGCGCAAGAACTTGGCCCCGCGCCCTTCCGGCGACGTATCGACACCGGCCGTGAATTTGTCCGGATTGTTGCCGGTCATGTGCCAGCTCGGCGGCAGCGGCGCGGGCGTCGCGGCCAGCGCGAGGACGGTGGTGGCGGCCGCCGCGGCGGCGAGGATGTAATGAGGTTTCATCGGGTGTCTTCACGAGTGGTTGGAGCCGTCACTATGCCGCCGGCGGGGCCGAAGCGCGCGACCGTGCGACGGACGGCCGCTGTGCCGCGACGAGCGCGGCCCGGCGCCGACGGGCTAGTCGGGCAGCGGCGCCGCACTCGACGCCGGCGCTTCCGTGCGCGCCGTGTTCATCACCATCGCGAGGAAGGTGTAATAGCCGTTCACGCCCATCAGGTCGACGACGCCCTGCTCGCCGAACAGTGCCAGTGCGTCGTCATAGACGCGGTCCGACACGCGCTTGTGGCGATGCAGTTCGACGCAGAAGTCGTACACCACCGCTTCGTCGACGAGCAGCGCGGCCGGCCGCTCGCGCCGCGCGATGGCCTCGACGACGTCGGGCGGGACGCCCACCTGCTGCGCGATCGGCGCGTGGATCGCCCACTCGACCTGCTGGTCCCACTCGCGCGCCGTGACGAGGATCGCCAATTCCGACAGGCGCACGCCAATGGCGCTGCGGTAGCGCAGGTATTCGCCGAGCTTCTGCGCATACCCCATCAGTTCGGGACTGCGCAGCAGCGGCACGAACGGGCCGTACAGCGCGCCGCGCGGGCCATGGATGATCTCCTGGGCCGCGGCGCGCTGGGCGTCGGTCCAGTCTTCCGGTGGAATCGGGCGGAGGCGGTCTGTCATGACGAAAATATTCGCATGCCTTGAGGCAAAAATCAAAAGAATCCCGGCGGTTCCCGCTTATTGTCAAACGTCAACTTTTACGGAGCTTCCCATGACGCATATCCTGCATCGCAGCCTGCGCCAGACGCCGCCCGTCGCGGTCGGCGGCGCGGGCGTCTACCTGTACGACAGCCACGGACGCAGCTACCTCGACGCCAGCGGCGGCGCGGCCGTGTCGTCGCTCGGGCATGGCCATCCCGACGTGATCGCGGCCATGCACCGCCAGATCGACCAGTGTGCCTACGCCCACACCGCATTCTTCACGACCGAAGTGGCGGAGCAGCTGGCCGACCGCCTCGTGGCGACCGCACCGGCCGGCATCGAGGGCGTCTACCTCGTGTCGGGCGGATCGGAAGCGATGGAGACGGCGCTGAAGTTGGCGCGCCAGTACTTCGTCGAAGGCGGAGAGTCGAAACGCTCGCTGTTCATCGCCCGGCGCCAGAGCTATCACGGGAATACGCTGGGCGCGCTGGCCGTGGGCGGCAACGAATGGCGCCGCCAGCCGTTCGCCCCGCTGCTGATCGACGTCGAGCGGGTGTCGGCCTGCTACGAATACCGGGGCCGCGCCGAGGACCAGACCGTCGACCAGTACACGGCCATGCTGCTGGACGAACTGGAAGCGGCGATCCTGCAAGCGGGCCCGGAGCGCGTGATCGCGTTCTGCGCCGAACCCGTCGTGGGCGCGACCGGCGGCGCGATCCCGCCCACGCCCGGCTACTTCCGCGGCGTGCGCGCGCTGTGCGACAAGTACGGCATCCTGTTCATCGCCGACGAAGTGATGTGCGGGATGGGCCGCACCGGCACGATGTACGCGATCGAGCAGGACGGCGTCGCGCCCGACCTGATCGCCGTGGCGAAAGGCCTGGGCGCGGGCTACCAGCCGATCGGCGCGGTGCTCGTCAACGGCGCCATCATCGAGCGCCTGCGCGCCGGCAGCGGCGCCTTCCTGCACGGGCACACCTATATCGGGCATCCGGTGGCGGCGGCGGCGGCCCTCGCCGTCCAGGACGTCATCGAACGCGACGACCTGCTCACCCAGGTGCGCCTGCGCGGCGCCCAGTTGCGGGCGATGCTGGACGAGGAATTCGAAGACCATCCGCACGTGGGCGACATCCGCGGCCGCGGGCTGTTCCTGGCGCTGGAACTGGTGCGCGAGCGCGCGACGAAGTCGCCCTTCGCGCCGGAGCTGAAGCTGCACGCCGCGATCAAGGCGCGCGCGATGGAGAACGGGTTGCTGGTGTATCCGATGGGCGGCACGATCGATGGCCGGCACGGGGATCACGTGCTGCTGGCGCCGCCGTTCGTCGTCACGCAGGGGGATCTGGGCGAGATCGTGGGGCGGTTGAAAGAATCGGTGGAGGGGGCGTTGAAGCAGGTGGCAATCTAGCCGTCGTCCCCGCGGAAGCGGGGACCCATGCTGACTCAGCATGGATTCCCGCCTTCGCGGGAATGACGATTCATGCGTATCAGGCTTTCGGGTACGCGATCACTTCCTGCTGCTGCTCGCCCAGCCCCGCAATGCCGAGGCGCAGCTTGTCGCCCTTCTTGAGGAAGCGCTGCGGGCTGCGGCCGAGGCCCACGCCCGGGGGCGTGCCCGTCGTGATGATGTCGCCCGGCTCCAGGGTCATGAAGCGCGACAGGTAGCTGACGATTTGCGCCACCGTGAAGATCATCTTCGACGTATTCCCGGTCTGCACGCGCTTGCCGTTCAGGTCGAGGTACAGGTCGAGGTCCTGCACGTCGAAGATCTCGTCCTTCGTGACGAGGAACGGGCCGACGGGGCCGAAGGTGTCGCAGCCTTTGCCTTTATCCCACTGCGAACCGAGTTCGAACTGGTAGGCGCGTTCCGAGACGTCGTTGACGACGCAATAGCCGGCCACGTATTTCAGCGCATCCTTCTCGTCGACGTACTGCGCGCGGGTGCCGATGACGACGCCCAGCTCCACTTCCCAGTCGGTCTTTTTCGAACCTTTCGGCAGCTGGATGGGATCGTCCGGGCCGTTCAGGCAGGACGTCGCCTTCATGAACATGATCGGTTCCTTCGGGATCGGCGCGCCGACTTCGGCCGCGTGGTCGGAGTAATTCATGCCGATGCCGATGAACTTGCCGACGCCCTTGACCGGCACGCCGAAGCGGGGATTGCCGCGGACGACCGGCAGCGTCTTCCAGTCGACCTTGGCGAGCTTGCGCAACGCCTTTTCCGACAGCACCGACGCGTCGATGTCCTCGATCACGCCGGACAGGTCGCGCAGGCGGCCTTCCTCGTCGAACAGGCCCGGTTTTTCCTTACCGGGGCGACCGTAACGTACCAATCTCATAGTCTTCCTTCTGGGTGAGCATAACGATGCCGCATTTTACTTGACGGCGCCGAAGGAAGTCGTGGAAGTACCCGAGCAGGCCGGGCATCTGCAGCGCCACCAGCACGCCGAACGCGACGCGGTAGGCGAGCGCCGGAAAGTGACCGGCGGCGTCGGGGCGCCACACGCCGACGATCAGGCCGAACCCCGCCTGCACGAGGAACGCGCCGATGAAGATCAGGAGATTCAGGCACGTGGCCGCGCGCCCCGTCAGCGTGCGCGGCAGGCTCTGGGCCACGATCGCGTATTCGATGCCGGTGATCGTCCCCACGAGCGTGAACAGCACCGACAGCAACTGCAGGCTGGGACGCCAGTTGAACACGATCGCCACCTGCACGAGGATGAAGAAAAACACGCCGACGGCCGCCACGTCCAGCGCCGCGATACCGCGCCGCCCTGCCCACTCCGTGATCATGCCGACGGCGATGGCGCCGAAGATCACGGACGCCATGCCCATGTACAGCAGGTAGGCGACGGCGGCGTCCGGGAAACGGGCCACGTCGGACAGCCAGCGCCCGATCCACAGGCCCTGGATGCCGAAGAAGATCGCATGCGGCACGAGCACCAGCGAGATCGTCGCCCGGAACGCGGGCGCGCGGTACACGTCCAGCACCGAGCGCACGGTGGGCAGCGCGCCGCCGGGGGCCTTCGACCCGGGCGTGATGAGCCAGATCAGCAGGCCGCTGCAGGCCGTCAACGCGGCCAGCAGCATGAACAGGCCGCGCCAGTCCGTGTGCTGCAGCAGCATCCGTACCGGCATGGTGGCCGATGCCGCGCCCAGGCCGCCCACGGCGATCAGGTAGCCCTGCACGGACGGCAGGCGCTTGGGCGAGATCCACGTGGAAATCGCCTTCACGGCCGACATGAAGCACCCGCCCAGGCCGCAGCCGATGACGGCGCGCGCCAGCACCAGCTGGCCGAACGAGCGGCCGGTGGCGAACAGCAGCGCGCCAAGCGCCGCCAGCATCAACAGCACCACCTGCACCTTGCGCGGGCCGTAGCGGTCGAGCGCGATCCCGACCGGCAGCTGGACGAGGGCGAACGCGAAAAAGAACGCGCTCGTGAGGAGGCCGAGCTGGCCCGGCGTCAGCGCGAGCGCGCCGACCAGATGCGGTGCCAGCACGGCATTCACGTTGCGCAGCAGCGAGGACAGGTAATGCCCCAGCGCGAACGGCAGGAACACGTAGAAAAACACTGCCACCCCGTTGAGGCGCGACTGGCTCTGGTCGGTGTCCATGGACGTCTCCTGCGGGTCAGGCCGCGTCGGGTTGGCTGTCGCTGGCCCGCCGGTCGTGCGCGGGGACAGCCTGGATCGGGATCACGCGGCCCGCCGCGCCGAACGCGTCGTGATCGTCCTCGCCGCCTTCGAAAAAGAACTTCTTGCGGCCGAACGCGGGCTTCAGGTGATCCAGCCAGGTGGCGTGGGGATCGTATTTCGCGAAGAACGGCCGGCGCACCCAGTCCGGATTGCGCGCCTGCAGGAACTGCAGCGCGAACAGCTTTTCGCCGTTGATGGTGACGACGCCGTCGATCACGACCTTGCCGGGGAACGCGCTCATCGACGGCCCGCGCACGGTGCGCGACAGGCCCGACACCATGCTGTACGCGGCCTGGAAGACCTCGTGCGCGCGCGCCAGCGGCAGCGCGAAGTACTCGCGCGGCCCCGTGTCCCGCTCGACGAACATGTAATAAGGGATCGCGCCCAGGCGCACGCCCGTCGTCCACAGTTCGGCCCAGCTGTTCGGGTCTTCGTTGATGTGGCGGATCAGCGGGCCCTGCATGCGCAACGTGGCGCCGGTGCCGACGATGCGCTTGACGGCCTGCTGGGCCACGGGCTGGCGCAGCTCGACGGCGTGGTTGTAATGCCCCATCAGCGCGAGGTTCTTGCCGGCCTTGACGACTTTCTCGAACAGGCGCATCAGGTCGTCGCTGTCCTTGTCCGACACGTAGCGCTGCGGCCAGTACGCGACCGACTTGGTGCCGATGCGGATGTTCTGGATATGTGCCAGTTCGGGCGCCAGCAGCGGTTCGATGAACTCCGCCAGCGAGCGCGTATTCATGATCATCGGATCGCCGCCCGTGATCAGGACGTCCGTCACGTCTGGATGCGTGGCAAGGTAGGACACCAGCTCCGTGCACTCGCGCGCATCGAACTTCATCTCTTCCATGCCCACGAATTGCGGCCAGCGGAAGCAGAACGTGCAGTAGGCGTGGCACGTCTGGCCCGCGCTGGGGAAGAACAGCACGGTTTCCTTGTACTTGTGCTGCAGGCCCTTGAGCGGCGCATCGTTCACGCGCGGCACGTTGTGCGTCATCTGCCCGGCCGGGTGCGGGTTCATGCGCATGCGGATGTCGTGCACGAGCTTAGCGATCGCGGCGTCGTCCTTCTTGACCAGCACGAGGTCGCGCAACTGCTCGTATTCGCGCGCCGGCAGCATGTCGCGGTGGGGGAACGTCAGGCGGTAGATCGGATCGTCCGGGACGTTGCTCCAGTCGATCAGCTGCTCCATCACGTACTCGTTCGTGCGGAAGGGCAGCACATGGGAAACCACCTGCACCGCTTCCTGCAGATCAGGGCTCAGCCATTGCCATTGGCGGGCATTCTGGATCGACTGGCGGGTATAGGGCTTGAACTTGGCGGGGGTTGCGTCGAGGGTCACGGGATTTCTCCTGAGGGAAGTGGTTGGTGGCAGCAAAAGGTGACGCATGGAAATAATTGCCGACAGGAACCGATGGTAGGGAGACGGCCGCGCTTTTGAGTTGCCCCGAGTCAAGTTCTAATTCCGTTTCTCACTGAATTCCACATGCACTGCGAAAGATCAGCGTTGCCGTTGCGGCTGCACATCGGACGCCACTTGCGTTAGCACAACAGCCCGCCTGGGGCCGCGGCGTAGAGTACGAAATGCAAATAGGCAACATTCAGACCTATCTCTTTTTCCCTTCCCGAAAGGACATCCGATGAAGCTGACCGCAACCGTAGTCGCTACCGCCCTGACCCTGTCCTGCGCCGGCGCGCTGGCGGCCGAACCGACCGAGAAAGATGCGATCGCCATGGCCGAGCGCGGCGCCGCGATGGTCAAGGCAAAGGGCAAGGAAGAAGTCATGAAACGCATCACGGCCAAGGATCCGGACTTCGTCCAGGGCTCGCTGTACATCGACATGCGCGACGTCAAGACCGGCATCGTGCTGGCCCATCCGTACAACCCGTCGATCGTCGGCAAGGACTTGACGGACGTGCCCGATGCGAACGGCAAGAAATACCGCCGCGAGATCATCGAACTGGCCGCCGCCAAGGGCAAGGGCTGGGTCGACTACCAGTACAAGAATCCGACTACGGGCAAGATCGAGCCGAAGACGACGTACATCCTGCTCGTCGACGGCGTCGTGCTCGAGGCTGGGCTCTACAAGAAACAATAGGTCGTGCGCGGGCGGCACGCCCGCGTTCATCTTTGGAGCAGGAGCGCAACATGCTGAAAAAACTGAGGATCGGTCCCAAGCTGCTGCTGGCGCCCGGCATGGTGCTGGTGCTGCTCTTGATGTTGTCCGGTGCCGCCTGGTACGGAATGGTGCGCCAGAACGCGTCGCTGGAAAACATGGTGCAGGTCCGTGCGGCGCGCCTGAAAAACGTGGCCGACGTGGCCGGCGACGCGAAGTACGTCCACGCCAACGCCTATCAGCTGCTGGCCTGGATCAACGGCAGCTTCGCCAAGAACCGCCTCGACGCGCTGATCGCCGACATCGGCAAGCGCCACGCCGCCGTGCAGGCGCAGTTGCAGGACCTCGCGCGCACGACCGAAGGCGCGGAACGCAAGCCGGTCGACGCGTCGCTGGCCGCGCTGGCGGCCTACCGCAAGGCCGTGCAGGAGACCATCGAGATGGCGCAGGTCGACCAGTCGATCGCCACCAACTCGATGCAGAAGGCGGAAAAGGAATTCATGGTGCTGAACCAGCAACTGGCCCAGCTGGCCGCGCTGGAAAAGACGCTCAGCGAACAGGCCTATGCCGCCGCGCGCACGGAATTCCATAACCTGGGCACGTGGATGGCCATGCTGGTGCTGCTGTCGATCGCCGTGTCGCTGGCCGTCACGATGGCGGTACGTCGCGCCATGCTGCGCGACATCGGCACCATCTCGGCCGTCATGGGCGAGCTGGCCGAAGGCCGCCTGTGCGCGAGCGCCCACAACGACGGGCGCGACGAAATCGCCGACACGGCGCGCGCGCTCGACCAGACCATCTCCAACCTGAACCAGACCCTGCGCAGCGTGCTCGATTCCGTGCGCTCGATCGACACGGCGTCGAAGGAAATCGCCAGCGGCAACCTCGACCTGTCCACCCGCACCGAGCTGCAGGCCGGTTCGCTGCAGCAGACCGCGAGCGCGATGGAGACGCTGACCCAGGCCGTGAAAGGCAATGCCGACAACGCCCGCCTCGCGACCGAACTCGCGGCCGAAGCGGCGCGGCTGGCGGCCGGCGGCGGCCAGGCCGTCGACCGCGCCGTCGCCACGATGGAATCGATCCGCGCCAGCTCGCGCAAGATCGTCGAGATCACCGGCGTCATCGACGGCATCTCGTTCCAGACCAACCTCCTCGCGCTGAACGCGGCCGTCGAGGCGGCGCGCGCCGGCGAGCAGGGACGCGGCTTCGCCGTCGTGGCCCGCGAAGTGCGCACCCTGGCCCAGCGCTCCGCCTCCGCGGCCAAGGAGATCAAGGCGCTGATCGCCGACTCGGTGGCGATCATCGACAACGGCAGCGCGTCCGTCAACGAGGCGGGATCGAGCATGGGCAGCGTGGTCGCGTCGGTGCAGCAGGTGAACGACATCATCAACCGCATCAGCGCCGCCAGCAGCGAGCAGGCCGACGGCATCGCCGACGTGAATCGCGCCGTCGGCCAGATGGACGACATGACGCAGCAGAACGCCGCCCTCGTCGAACAGGCCGCGGCGGCGGCGGCCAGCCTGCATGAGCAGACCGTCAACCTGGCGCGCGCCGTGTCGATCTTCCGCATCGAGGATGCGCAGGACGAGGTCCCCGCGCCCACTCAGTTATCTGATCATGAGCGGCGCGCCCCGGACAGCCCGATGCGCGGCCGGCCCGCCCTCGCGCATCAGGCCGTGGGGGACGAAGAAGAAGCCCCCCGGCCGCGACGCGCCGCCAACGGCCGCTGAGCGTTCAGCGGAACGGCTTGCTGACCCAGCGCGACCCGGCCAGGCCGAACCGCCAGGGCACGTCGACGGCCTTCGAAATCCCGATGCGCGGCCCGCTCACCACGTCGATGCCGGCGGGCGCCGGCGCCAGGTCGAACGGCGCCGCTGCCAGCGCGTGGGCGTTCAGGCCGCGCGTCACGCCCAGGGCCTGGCACAGCTTGCCGGGTCCGGAACACAGCAGCCAGTGATCGCGCGTGCCGCGCCGCTCGCACATCGTCTCGATGCCCGTCACGGGTTCGAGCGCGCGGATCAGCACCCCGGCCCCATGGCCCTCCTCCCGGCAGACGAAGTTCAGGCACCAGTGGATGCCGTACGAGCGGTAGACGTAGGCGTGGGCCGGGGGCCCGAACATCGCGAAATTGCGGTCGGTCGGGCCGGAATAGCTGTGCGAGGCGGGATCTTCGCCATCGTAGGCTTCCGTCTCGACGATGCGGCCGCCGACGCCGTCGACGAGCACCGTGACGCCGATCAGCTGGCGTGCGACCAGGTGTGAAGGTGCCAGAAAATCAATGCCGGCAAGGATGGTTGAAGACATGGGGCAATTCTATATTGTTAAGATTTGACAGGTCGCACTGTCGGTTTTGCTACACAAAAGCAATACTTTGCTGCAACTTCCACAGCACTGGTTTATAGTGACAAACTTCGCATGGTTTTCCGTGCAGCATCATCAGTTTCCCGTCCAGTCATGAGTACAGCAGCCGCCCTGGCGCGCCCGAGCGCCGTCGCCGAGGATCCCGTCGACGCCTTGATCAAGTCGATCCGGATCCCGCCGCGTCCCAGCCTGCTGGCCGACCTGCAACGGGAACTCGCCTCGGAAGACCCGAGCCCGGCCGCGATCGGCCGCATCGTCGCCAGCGACGTCGGCATGTCGGGCGCACTGCTGAAACTTGCCAACTCATCCATCTTCGGGGGCCGCCGCAAGGCCAAGTCGATCGAGCAGGCGATCCTGTTCCTCGGCATTAACCAGGTGGCGTCCCTGATGACCGGGCTGCTCGCGCGCCAGGCGATCCCGGCCAACGGCGCCGCGCTGGCGAGCTTCTGGGAAGTGTCGAGCCGCCGCGCCGAGGCGATGGTGTTCCTGTCGCGCCGCCTGCGCATCGGCGAGGCGGACGTGGCGCACACCTTCGGCCTGTTCTGCGACACCGGCGTGCCGCTGCTGATGGACCGCTTCCCCGACTACGCCGCCACGTATGCCGCCGCGTCGCTGGAGACGGAACGCGCGTTCACGGCGCTGGAAGACGAGCGCCACAACACGAGCCACACGGCCATCGGCACCCTGCTGGCGCGCAACTGGGGCCTGTCGGAAGACGTCGCCTGGTCCATCCTGCACCACCACGATTACGCGGTCCTGGACGACGCCGACACGACGCCGACCGTGCGCTCGCTCGTGGCGCTGTCGCTGCTGGCCGAAAGCGCGATCCGCAAATTCCAGGGCGACGCGGAATCGCTCGAATGGAACAAGGGCGGCGCGCGCGCGATCGCCTACCTGGGCCTTTCCGACGAAGAAACGGCCGAGCTGCTCGACGAGCTGCACGAAGCTTTCCACGACGACCGGTAGCGCGTCTTTACTTCCGCCGCAGACGGGCAGATACTTCGATTCATAAGACCGGGAATCGACCCATCGCCGGCCGAGGAGGAGACATGAAACGCCTGGCGTCCCTGCTGATCGCATTACCCCTGTTGCTGCTGGCCGGCTGCGCCAGCACACCGCAACTTGCCCCACCGCCCCCGCTGTTCGCGGACTCTTCGTTCAAGCCGCCGTCGGAACCCATCGGCGCGCAGAGCCTGTTCACGCTGAGCCCGGCCATGCAGACCTACCTGCACAGCCCCGCCTTCGCGGCGCATCTGCGCAACAAGGGGCTGGAGCGGGGCCTGATCGACGCGCTGTACAGCAAGACCGACCTGTTGCTCGAATACGATTCCAGCCGCACCCGCACGGCGGCCGAAACGTACGAAGCGCGCGCCGGCAACTGCCTGTCGCTCGTCGTCATGACGGCCGCCTTCGCGCGCGAACTCGGCATGACGGTGCGCTTCCGCAGCGTCATGGCGGACGAGACGTGGAGCCGCGACGGCGGCATCTACCTCGTGTCCTCCCACGTCAACATCGCGCTGGGCCACCGCAAGCGCAACGGCCTGCTGTACGACGAGACATCGGAGCACGAGCTGGTCGTCGACTTCCTGCCGCCGCCTGAGGCCAGCCGTTTCTACACGCGCCAACTGGAAGAAGAAGACATCGTCGCGCTGTACCTCAACAACCGCGCCGCCGAATCCCTCGTGCAGGGCAAGGTCGACGACGCCTACTGGTGGGCCCGCGCCGCGGTGGCGACCAATCCGCCGAACGCGATCGCCTACAACACGCTGGGCGTGATCTACCAGCGCCACGGCGACCTGGCGATGGCCGAGCGCGCGTTCCGTACCGCCCTCGACCGCGAGCCGGAAAGCGTCGTCGTGATGCACAACCTCGGCCCCCTGCTCGCACAGACGGGCCGCGCCGCCGAAGCGGCCGAGATGGCGCGGCGCGTGGCGAGCATCGAACCGGTCCCGCCGTTCCAGTACTTCGACAAGGGCATGGTGGCGCTGAAGGCGGGCGACTACGACGCCGCGCGCAAGCTGTTCGAGCGCGAGGTCAAGCGCGCGCCCTACTACGACGAGTTCCACTTCTGGCTGGCGGTAACCTTGCTGCAGCTGGGCGAGGCGAAAGAAGCGCGCGAACAGCTCGCGCTGGCGATCGACACGAGCACGAAGACCGACAACCGCCAGCTGTACTCGGCCAAGCTGGCGCACCTGAAGCGCCAGAGCGCGAACAGCGTGCGGCTGTACTAACACGTAAACGTAAAAACGGCCGCGCGGGCGGCCGTTGTGTTGCTATCGCCCGCCGATCAGCGGCGACGCTGGCGCGCGGCCGACGGTGCCGGGGTGCCGCGGGTTTCGAGATGGCGGAACACGATGCGGCCCTTGTTCAGGTCATACGGCGACATCTCCAGCGTGACGCGGTCGCCGGCGATGATGCGGATGTGGTTCTTCTTCATCCTGCCGGACGTGTAGGCCACCAGCTGGTGACCGTTCTCGAGGTCGACGCGGAAACGCATCTCCGGCAGCACTTCGGTGACCTTGCCATTCATTTCGATCAGCTCTTCTTTCATGGTTTTCCTTTCGATGTGATCCCGCCCGGCAATGACAACGCGCCCTCGATGACAAAAAAGCCATCGCAGCGTCATCCTCGGGACGCTGGCCACGCATTGCCTGCAGGGGTCGGGAAAAAAAGCGGCGCCGGCTTGGATCGTGGCGCCGTGAATGGGGATGGAACCGATATGGGGACGTTGCCCCAGAAAAAAAGAGGCGAATGGCGATTCAACGATGGACCGGGTACGAGCCGCATGAAAAGCCAGCAATTTGATGCATATGCCCAGCCGTGAAATCTGCCGATTTATTGCCATCAGCGCATGACTCAAGCAAAAAAGCCGCGAGCGCGCCTGTGATTTGCGAACCAAAAGCATGGGCAGAGCAACATGCCAACTTTCTTGATTCTTACAACCAGCTCATAGAAACCGATGGCGTGGCATTGCAAGAATGGCGTGCGTTCTAACAACAACCAGCACGTTTGGTAGGCCGCACTGGCTGGTCCAGAGCGCTAGCCCAGCAGATCTAACTGGGCGCCTGCCTGCACATCCACACTTGGATCGACCAAAGTGCGCCAGCGTTCCAACTTTTGCTCGAAACTCAGCGCCATGTGCGCCGGCGACGACGACGGCAGCACGACAGTGCGATACCCCTGCTCCGCAAACTGCGGCGCAAACCTGCCCGACGTCTGCCCGTTGAATCCAACAGTTTCCAGTTCAGGGCACAACCGGTGCAACCGCTCGAAGTCATTGGCCGCCGGATTGCGGATCGCCGAATCGAGACTGCCTTCGCGCTCGCACGCGGCCAGCACGTCCCACAGGCCGAAACGATGAACCAACAGACGCGGCAAGCGCTCGGCGTAAGGCAGCGAATAAAGGTCTTCACCGACCAGCGCGCCGACCAGTTTCCAGAACTGATTGCGCGGATGTGCATAGTACTGCTGGGCCGCGAGCGATGCGGCGCCGGGAAAGCTGCCCAGGATGAGGATGCGCGTGTCGGGAGCGATGACGGGCGCGAGGCCGGTGAGGGGGGAAGATTCGGTCATGCGCCGATTCTAGCCCGCGCCAGAAAAAAGCGGCGAT
>CBIHRX010000154.1:0-15596 GCA_966212555.1 uncultured Massilia sp. | reverse complement strand
CTCAACTAAAAAAAAGCCTGATTCTATGGCTGGGTGGATCTCACCGATGAGCACATTCTCAAGATCAATTTCAAAATACTTGATCGGCACGCCCTGGCCATCAGCACGCATGAACTCGAATCTGGCTTTCGGTATCGTTTTTCCCATCGCGCAAGTCTGCATCAGGATCGGTGAAGCGAGGTCTGCGATTTTATTAAAGCTGATTTCTCGCAATTCAACGCGCTCTGCGGTATGTCCGCCTCCGGTCGAGGCAGTTGCGCTTCTCGGTTGAACGATCCCCCAGTTAACCGAAGTGCACTCGATCCAATCTCTATGTTTCTCATCCTGCGACTCACCCTTAATGCCGTCGATTTGCAAATAAACATCAATTGCCATACTGACCTCCTGGTTGCGGCTTTAACGAATTGCCTATGTTGAGATAACTCCGTACAGTTCGCTTAAGGTGAATCAACAAGAGGCCACGTTGTGTGCAAGACCTGCTGCATGCGCGATCTCAACAACCGCGGGCTGACTTCATATTTCAATTGCTCCTTTACGTATGGATTTGAAGGAGAAGCCAAATGCAGATCAGGTCGTCGGTAGCGCATTCTCATGGGCGCTCCAAGGCTGGGGTGGGCGAATTGAGTGGCATTCGTTGGATTGAGCGATATCGCGGCAGCTCGTCACTCAGGGACTTGAGGGGATCATTTCGAGATAGGGCAGAGGCGTTCGTCGACGCCTTGCGGACATCTGGCGCGACGGTTACGATCTCTGCGACTTATCGTCCACCGCAGCGGGCCTATTTGATGCATTGGGCCTGGTTGATCGTCAAGCGGAACCTGGACCCTGTAACGGTTCCGGCAATGGATGGCGTCGATATCAACTGGACGCACGAGGATGCGGAAGGCAACTATTCGCGACAGTTATCCGTGGCGGCAGCCCGGGCGATGGTTCTCGGGTTCGACATCGAATCCTTAGGTATCGCTCCATCACTGCAATCTCGCCATACTCTTGGTTATGGCATCGACATGAACATAAGCTGGAACGGCATGCTGATGATCCCCGACGCGGATGGCAATATCATACAAATCAAGACATCGCCGCGTTCAGGCTTGAACTTGCAGTTGCGTCGCGTAGGAGAAAGTTACGGTGTCATCAAATATAACCGCGCGGGACGAGACGATCCTCATTGGTCAGATACCGGAGCGTGAATGATGAGAAACATGATGCTTTGCTTGTCTTTGTTGACGCTGCCGCTCATGTCGCTGGCCGATGAATCGCTGCCGCGCGAGGTGCAGCGTTATGTAGATAAACGCGAGGGCTGCGACCACATGCGTGGAGAGATACCTGATCCAGGCGAAAGGCAACGCATGCGGGAAGTAAGCCGTGAAATTCGAAGGCTGTGCACGGGAACGGATAAAGAACTGGCGCGGCTGAAGAGGAAGTACGCGAAGAGCCCGTCTGTCATACGCAGACTGAGTGAGTTCGAACCCGGTATTGAGGAAGTCGTGCCGTCAGCCCCGCGCGCCTGAGGTGGCAAGAAGGTCGGGCCGCCTACCTATGCTGAGCAAGATGTGCCATTATCAGGATGGCATCGTCCATGTCGCACGATTGAATCGAACGTCCATACCGTCGTGCTTGGTGTTAAAATCAAACCTTACTTTTTTGCAATTCTGGTTCCTTTTTCAATGCCGCCGCCCTCCGCTTTGCAATGAACCAAGAAGATTCGAACGCCTGCTCGGTTCTCCTGATCGATGACGAACCCTTTGCCGAGGACATCATTTCCCACGGCATGAAGGGCTGCGCCTCGTACACGCTGCGCTATGCGCGCGACCCGGCGATGGCGGTCGAGCTGGCCAAGGAAGTCGGTGCGACGGTCGTGCTCGTCGACCTGCGCATGCCGGACATCGACGGGTTCGAAGTCACGCGCCGCCTGCGCGCGGACGCGGACACGGAGCACATTCCCGTCGTCCTGCTGTCGTCCGAAGAAGATCCCGAGATCAAGGCGAAAGCGTTCGCCCTCGGCGCCAACGATTACCTGGTGAAATGGCCCGATCCGCGCGAGCTCGTCGCGCGCGTGCGCTACCACAGCGATGCCTGCATCGCGCGGCGCCAGCGCGATGGGGCGTTCGTGTCGCTGCGGCACAGCCAGGAGCAGTTGGCCGCCAGCCAGTCGGCGTTGCACCAGGCGCAGAAGATGGAGGCAATCGGCCAGCTGACGGGCGGCGTCGCGCACGATTTCAACAATGTCCTGCAGATCATCGGCGGCAATTTGCAGCTGCTGAAACTGGTGGGCAACCTGAACGACGCCGGCAAGGCGCGCGTCGACATGGCGCTGGCCGGCGTGGAGCGCGGGGCCAAGCTGTCGTCGCACCTGCTCGCGTTCGCCCGCCGCCAGCCGCTGCAGGCCGTCGTGATCAATCCGGGCCATTTGCTGCGCGAGATGGACGACATGATGCGGCGCGTGCTCGGTCCGCGCGCACGCGTCGTGACCGAGATCGCGGCCGGCCTGGGCAGCACGCTCGTCGACCCGAACCAGCTCAACAACGTCCTGCTGAACCTCGCGATCAATGCGCGCGATGCGATGGCGGGCAGCGGCACCCTCACGATCCGCGCGGCCAATGCCGGCCCGGACAGCGCGTTGCCGGCGGAAGTCCCGCGCGGCCATTATGTGCTGATCGAGGTGGCGGATACCGGGAAGGGCATGGCGCCCGAAGTGCTGGAGCGCGCGTTCGAACCGTTCTTCACGACCAAGCCGACGGGGCAGGGCACGGGCCTGGGGCTGTCGATGGCGTATGGCTTCGTCAAGCAGTCCGGCGGCGAGATCGTCCTGAAGAGCGAAACGGGCAAGGGCACCAGCGTGCGCATCTACCTGCCGCGCAGCGAGGCGGAGCCGCAGCACGTGGAGCAGGCGCCGGCGGCGCCGCTGCTGGGCGGCGTGGAGACGATCCTCGTCGTCGAGGACGAGGAAGACGTGCGCAGCACGACGTGCGGCATCCTGTCCGCGCTGGGCTACAAGGTGCTGGAAGCGCCGGACGCGGCGAAGGCCGTGGAGATCGTCGAGAGCGGCCAGCCCATCGACCTCGTGTTCACGGACGTGATCATGCCGGGACCGGTGAGCAGCCTGCAGCTGGGCGAAGCGGTGCGTGCGCGCCTGCCGCAGGCACAGATCCTGTACACGTCGGGCTACGCGGAGGGCGTGCTGGCGCACGAAGGGAAGCTGGAGGCGTCCGTCAACCTCTTGCAGAAGCCCTACCACCCGGACGCGCTCAGCGCGCGCATCCGGCATTTGCTGCGCCGTAGGGTGGGTACCCCTGTGCCCGCGCGTACGGATGCGTGACGCCGACGTCCGCGTGGGCACGGTGTGCCCATCCTACGCATCGTCCGGACAGACTGTCATTTGCTGGGCTTGACGTACCGCTGCGACCCCGGCGGCGGTTCGTTCAGCACGGCCCAGAAGATGCCCAGGTCCGCGATCGCGCGTACGAATTCCGTGAAATCCACCGGCTTGACGACGTAGGCATTCACGCCCAGCTCGTAGCTGCGTACGAGGTCCTGTTCTTCCTTCGACGACGTCAGCATGACGACCGGCAGGCTCTTGAGGCCGTCGGTCGTGCGCACGTTGCGCAGCACTTCGAGGCCATCCACCTTCGGCAGTTTCAGGTCGAGCAGCACGACGGCCGGGTTGCCGGCCGCGCGCGATGCGTATTCGCCGCGGCGGTGCAGGTAGTCCAGCGCCTCGGCGCCGTCGCGCACGACGATGACCTGGTTGGCGAGCTGGCTCTTGGACAGCGCGATCAGCGTGAGTTCGAGATCGTTCGGATTGTCTTCGACCAGCAGGATGGGCTTGAGCATGGGTGTCTTCGTAAAACCTTCAATGAGTTGAGTCTTGCTTGGGCAGCGCGAAGGAGAACGTCGCGCCTTCGCCCTGCACGGAATCGGCCCAGACGCGGCCGTTGTGGCGCTCGACGATGCGGCGCACGTTCGCCAGGCCGATGCCGGTTCCCTGGAAATCTTCCATCCGGTGCAGGCGCTGGAACACGCCGAACAGCTTGTGCACGTATTCCATGTTGAAGCCGGCGCCGTTGTCCGCCACGTGGAACACCGTCTCGTCCGGATGGTCTTCGGCGGAAATGCGGATCACGGCCCGGTCGCGCTGGCCCGTGAATTTCACGGCGTTGGACAGCAGGTTGAACAAGGCCAGGTGCAGGAACGTCGGGTCGGCCCGGACCGACGGCAGCGGGCCGACGTCCCACTCGATGGTGCGGCCGCGCGTTTCCAGCGCCAGCTTGTCGAGGCAGGATGCGACGAGGTCGTTCATGTCGACCGTCGCCGGGCGCAGCGAGGCGCGGCCCATCTGCGAGAACGACAGCAGGTCGTCGACGAGCTTGCCGGCCAGGCGCGCGGCTTCCTTGATGTTCTTGAGGAAGCGCTGGCGCTGATGGGCGTCCTCGCTGCCGGCCGATTCGAGCAGCAGGTCGGCAAAGCCGACGATGTGGCGCAGCGGCGCGCGCAGGTCGTGCGACACGGAGTACGAGAACGCTTCCAGTTCCTTGTTGGCGCGGCCCAGTTCCTCGGCCAGTTCCGCCATCTGCTCCGCGCGTTCGAGCGCGATGCCGAGAAGGGCGGTGCGGAATTCCAGCGCCATCTCGATTTCGCCGCCGTGCCACGGCTGGCTCGTGCCGTGGATCGTTTCGCGCCACGCGTCGAAGCTCGTGCGCGGCGACAGCTGCGTCGGCGGGGCGCCGGACACGGCGCCCGGGACCGCCACTTTGTCGTGCGGATTGCCGGCCCACTCGATCGTGTGCACCCACTCCGGACGGAACCACAGCAGGTAGTGCTTGTGGATGCGCGAGATCGGCATCGCGAGCAGGCCGCTGGCGTTGCGGGTCAGGCGTTCCGCCGGCGGATACTGCGCGGACAGTTTATCGGTGTGGAACACGTCGCCGTGGTCGTGCAGGGTGAGCCAGTCGACGAGGGCCCTGACGTCGTCCTCGCCCGGCGTGTCGCCGTACGTGAGGATGCGGCCGTCGACCATGATCGCCGCGCCCGACGCCCGCGCGAAGCGCAGCAGGTCCGGGAACACATTGACCAGGTTCCCGATGAAGTCGCTGCCCTGCGTGAGGCCGGCCAGCATCGACACCATCGTACGCCGCACCTCGAGGCGGAACTGCAGGTCGGCCGCGTCCTCGCGCGACTCGATGCACAGCGCGAGGATCTGGCCCAGTTGCTCGCACGCGGTGCGCTTTTCGAAGGCGACCGGGATCGGTTCCTCGTTGTGGCACGAGATCAGGCCCCACAGCTTGCCCTTGACCATCAGCGACACGGACATCGACGCCAGCGTGTTCATGTTGCGCATGTACTGCAGGTGCACCGGGGAGACGCTGCGCAGCGCCGCGAACGACAAGTCGTTCGGCTGGCCCGTGACAGGGTTCAGCGGCGGCACGAGCGGGGCGGGCGTGTAAGTGGCGTCCTGGATCAGGCGGATGCGCGACAGCTTGTACAGTTCGCGCGCCTGCACCGGGATGTCCGAGGCGGGGAAGTGCTGGCCCATGTACGAGTGATAGCGTTCGTCGCGCGCTTCCGCCATCACGTGGCCGTGGCCGTCGGGGTCGAACCGGTAGACGAGCACGCGCCCGAAGCCCGTCACGGAACGGACGTGCTGGCACGCCAGGTTCGCCAGCGCCTCGATGCCGTTCGCGTCGTTCACCTTCAGCAGGAAGTCGCCGATCAGCGGGTACAGGTGGCGGAAATCCGCCGCTTCCGCGCGGTCGACGGCCTCGAATTCGGCGACTGTGACGCCGTCCCACCTGTGGGCCAGCACGTCGAAGTGGTTGCCGTTGGCCGTCGTGACCGTGCCCAGGTAGTAGGGACGCGCGCCCAGTTCGGCCGCCAGTTCGGGCGCGAGGCGCCGTGCCGCCGCGGCGCCGATCACGTCCGCCAGCGGATGCCCGACGACGTCCGCCGCCCCGACGCCGGTCCAGTCGTCCACGTTGGCGCTGGCCTGCAGCACCGCCAGGTCGGGCGCGAGCGTGAGCAGGAACCCGTGCGGCTGGATGCTGCCGGGCGTGCGGATCGGTTCCTTGTCGCAGGTCGACAGGTCGAGGACAGGTACGGTGGCGGCCTGGGTCATGGGTGGTGAACAGCGTCTGTAACGTCGGGTTGCAGGTGCAGCATTTTACAATGAAAAGGGGAATGTCAATTCGGCATTCATGCAACGATACCTCATCGATCCGCGCGAATCCGGCGAATACCGGCCGCATATTGACGCGATTGTCAGCGTAAAAATGGGAAATTCGACGACCACCGTCGTCCCCGCGAAGGCGGGGACCCATGCTGAGCGTCCTGGCCAGCAAACTTGGATTCCCGCCTGCGCGGGAATGACGATTGGGTTGATTACCTGGCAGGTAATCGCCGCCCCGCACGTCCGTGGGCACACTGGCTCCATCGTCAACCACCGAAGGAGACCAGTACCATGAACAACGCCCACCACATCGCCGACCGCTACCTCGCCGCCTGGAACGAACGCGACCCGGCCGCACGCCGCGCCCACGTCGCCGGCGTGTTCGCACCGGACGCCAGCTACCTCGACCCGATCATGCGCGGCAGCGGCGTGGACGGCATCGACGCGATGATCGGCGCCGCCCAGCAGCAATTCCCCGGCTGCCGCTTCGCGCTGCACGGCACGCCGGACGCCCACAACGACGTCGTGCGCTTTTCCTGGGCGCTGGCGCCGCACGGTGCCCCGGCGGACGCCGCGCCGCTCGCCGTCGGCACGGACGTCGCCACGGTCGATGCCGACGGGCGCCTCGTGCGCGTCATCGGTTTCCTGGACGCCGCCTGAGGAGACGACCATGCCCACGCTTCGTCACACCCGCGCCTACACGGGCGCCCCGAACACCATCATCGCCGGCGACGTCAACCTGTACTACCGCGACTGGGGCCGCGGCCGCCCCGTGCTGTTCGTGTCCGGCTGGTCGATGTTTTCCGATTCCTGGTGCTACCAGATGATGGCCCTGTGCCGCCAGGGGCTGCGCTGCATCGCCTTCGACCGGCGCGGCCACGGCCGCTCGTCCGACCCGGGCGGCGGCTACGACCTCGATACGCTGGCCGACGACATCGCGGCCGTCATCGACGCCCTCGACCTGCGCGACGTCGTGCTGGTCGGGCACTCGATGGGCTGCAACGAGATCGTCCGCTACCTCACGCGCCACGGCAGCGCGCGGGTGACGCAGGTCGCCTTGCTCGGCCCGATGACGCCCGGTGTCACGCTGTCCGCGTCGAATCCGCACGGGATCGATCCGGCGCTGCTGGAACAGTTCCGCAGCACGCAGCTGCTGCACGATTTCCCGCGCTGGATCGATGAAAACGTCGAACCCTTCGTTCCCGGCGCCGGCCCGCGCATGCGCGACTGGCTTGCGCAGATGGCCTTGCAATGCTCGCTGCAGGCCCTGCACGATTGCAACGTCTGCGTGCAGGAGGCGGACATGGTGGCGGAACTGGAAGCCGTCGACGTGCCGGTGCTGCTGATCGCGGGTGCGCGCGACGTCTCCGCGCCGCTGGAACTGACCGCGCGCAGGACAAGCGCCCTCGTGCCGGACTGCCGCCTCGTCGTCTACGAGGACGCCGCGCACGGCATGTTCCTCACGCATGTGGAGCAGGTCAATGGCGAGTTGCTTGAGTTCATCCGCGCGGAGGTCTAAATTGATGCCTTTACATCAAGAGGGGATCGCGATGCAGGATGGACACCCGGAGGCGCGCAGCGACGGCTACTTCAACGACTTCGGCTCGGCGCTGCGCTACTGGCGCACGCGGCGCGGCTACAGCCAGCTGCGCCTCGCCGTCGACTCCAGTGTCTCGCAGCGCCACCTGAGTTTCCTGGAAAGTGGACGGGCGCAGCCGAGCCGCGACCTGATCCTGAAGCTCGGCATCGTGCTCGACGTGCCGCTGCGCCAGAGGAATGCGATGCTGCTCGCGGCCGGTTTCGCGCCCGCCTACCAGGAGCGCAACCTGTCCGACCCGGAACTGTCGTCCGTGATGCAGGCGCTGGATTTCATGCTGCGCCAGCAGGCGCCGTTTCCCGCCCTCGTCGTCGACCGGCTGTGGAACCTCGTGATGTTCAACGAGCCCGCCGCCGGCTTCATGAAGTGGCTGCTGGGCCTGCCGGCGGAGGCAGCGATTCCGCGCGACGGCTCCATCAACGTGCTGCGCCTGATGCTCGACCCGAACGGGCTGCGGCCGCGCCTCGTCAACTGGCAGGCCGTGTGCGCGGACAGCCTGCTGTGGATCCAGAGGGAGGCGATGGCCGACGGGCCGGGGAGCGAGGCGACGGCGCTGCTGGCCGAGCTGGCGGCGTTGCCGGGGATGGCGGCGGTGTCCGACGGCCATGTGCCGAACCTCGACCGGCGCGCGCTGCCGTTCCTGCCGCTGACGATCGCGCACGAGGGAGTGGAATTGAACCTGTTCACGACGATCACGACCCTCGGCACGCCGCACGACGTGACCGTACACGAGCTGCGGCTGGAGTCGTTCTTTCCTGCCGATAACGCGACGGCGACGTGGTTCCGGGAAAACTTTTCGGCGTAACGACACTCATCAATTCCGGTGATTTTTGGTGAAGATGCATCGGGAATGCAGGTTTTTTGACGATTCAAAACTCGAAAATTGGCAATGTGAAATTCGTTACCTACAACGCGCGCGAGGCTTTATTCTGCGGTGTATGATGGCCCGGTTTGGAACCTTATTCGAGCCCTTTTACCGCAGTAAATGAATGATCTGACTCGCACGCAATCCTGGCCCGACGAGCGGCGCTACCAGTACCTGATCTCGGGGATCAGCGACTATGCCATCTACATGCTCGACCCGAACGGCTACGTCAGCAGTTGGAATGCCGGCGCCAACCGGTTCAAGGGCTATGTCGCGCAGGAAATCCTGGGCGAGCACTTCTCGCGCTTCTATACGCCCGAGGATCGCGATGCGGGCAAGCCCGCGCGTGCGCTGTCGATCGCGCTGGCGGAGGGCAAGTACGAGGCGGAAGGCTGGCGCGTGCGCAAGGACGGTTCGCGCTTCTGGGCCCACGTGGTCATCGATCCGATCTACAACGAAGAGGGCGTCCTGCTCGGCTTCGCGAAGGTCACGCGCGACGTCACCGAGCGCAAGCGCGCCGAGGATGCCTTGCGCGAAAGCGAACAACGCTTCCGCCTGCTGGTGAACGGCGTCACCGACTATGCGCTGTTCATGCTGTCGCCGGAAGGCACCGTCACCAACTGGAACCCGGGCGCCGAGCGCATCAAGGGCTATAGCCAGGAAGAGATCGTCGGCAGCCATTTCTCGCGCTTCTACACGGCGGAAGACCAGGCCGCGGGCATCCCGAAGCGCGCGCTGGAAACGGCCGCCGCCGCGGGCCGCTACGAGTCCGAGGGCTGGCGCGTGCGCAAGGACGGTTCGCGGTTCTGGGCCCATGCCGTCCTCGACGCCATCCGCGGCGACGACGGCGAACTGCTGGGCTTCGCCAAGATCACGCGCGACCTGACGGAAAAGAAAAAGGCCGACGAGGCATTGGAAAAGGCGAATATCGCGCTGTACCAGGCACAGAAGATGGAATCGATCGGCCAGCTCACGGGCGGCGTGGCGCACGATTTCAACAACCTGCTGTCGGTGCTGTCCAGCGGCCTCGAGGTGCTGAACATGCAGCGGGGCGAGGGCGATGTGCGCACGCTGGAATCGATGCGGCGCGCGATCGATCGCGGCGCGCGCCTGACCCAGCAACTGCTCGCGTTCGCGCGCCAGCAGCCGCTGCAGGCGGAAACCCGCAACCTCAACGGCATCATCCGCGGCTTCGAGACGGTGCTGCGCCGCGCCGGCAATCCCACCATCGATTTCGTGATCGACCTCGACCGCAAAGCCCACCACGCGCTGATCGACAGCACGCGCTTCGAGTCGGCGCTCCTGAACCTCGTCGTCAACGCGCGCGACGCGATGCCGGACGGCGGTCGCCTCGTCATCGCGACGGCCAATATCGTGGCGGACGGCCAGCACCCACACGGCCTGGCGCCGGGCGAATACGTGCGCGTGACGGTGAGCGACACGGGCACCGGCATGCCGCCGGACGTGGTGGCGCGTGCCTTCGAACCGTTCTTCACGACCAAGGAAGTGGGCAAGGGCACGGGCCTGGGCCTGTCGCAGGTATATGGCTTCATCAAGCAGTCCGGCGGCGAGGTCGCCATCGACAGCAATCCGGGCGATGGCACGACCGTGTCGATCTACCTGCCGGCCGTCGTCGATCCGGTCGAGGAGACGAGCGCCGATCACACGGAGCGCGTGCTGATCGTCGAGGACGAGCCGGACCTGATGGATGTGGCCGCGGCGCTGTTCACGAGCATGGGCTACGAAGTCGTCACGGCGGCCAGCGGGCAGGAAGCGATCGACGTGATGGAGCAGCGCGACATCGACATCCTGTTCACCGACGTCGTGATGCCGAACGGGATGAACGGCATCGAGCTGGCCAGCTACGCGCGCGAGCATTATCCGGCCACCAAGATCATGCTCGCGTCAGGCTATCCGCTGCCGGCCCTCAAGCAGCGGCATGGCGTCGATCTCAACGAGTTCGCGTTCGTCAACAAGCCGTATCGCCTGTCGGACCTGGCGCGGACCTTGCGGTCGGCGATGTGATTGATGCCGGGGGCGATTGATGCCGGGGGCGATTGATGCCGGGGGCATCAATCGAACTACAACCCGAAAATGATGTCGCTGATCCGCTCGTAGATCGGGTCGGCCGACGGTCCGTTGTTCGGCCAGTTCAAGATATCGAAATGGTCGTAGCCGCGGTAATTGCCGAGGAAATTCCACGTCCCTTTCATCGCCTTGCCGTCGTAGTCGCGCACCGGATGCCCGCCCGGCGCGCGCATGCTCACGGTATTGACGACGCCGTCGTTCGGAAACCACGCGCTGTCGATGCGCACCCGGCCCGGCGCGTTCTGCGTGTACGAACCCATACCCGGCTGGGCCAGCGCGCCGACGATCCATTCGCCGGCGAACAGCTTGAAGTACGGGATCATGTCCGCGCGCGGGTACTGGAACTGGACGTTCTGCACGGGCGCGAGCACGCGGTCCGTGCCGTTGCAGCACCAGGCGCCGGCTTCCGTTGCCAGCGTCCCCACGGAAAAATAATAGACCGCCGGCGACGTCAGCGCCCAGCGGTTGAATTCGCGCGCGCCGTCCGGCGCCAGTTCCCAGTGGGCCAGTTCGTTGTCGAGGATGTCGCGCAAGGGGCTGCGCAGGTTCGGCAGCACGTCCAGCACGGCGTCGCGCAGGGTGGTGCCGTCGTGCGGCGCCGAGATCGTCACGACGCTCTTGATCCAGCCGCCCTTGCCGCCCTTGTAGAGCTCGCCGCCGCCTTCGTCGCCGTCGGGCGAGCCGTGTTCCAGCAACTGGATCAGGGCGCGGATCGTCGTCCCCCCCTGGCTGTGGCCGATCAGGTGGACCGGGTGCGCCGCATCCCACTGCGGGTAGAACGCGAGCGGATAGTTGTCCGGATTGTTGGCCGGATCCGCGGCCCAGCATTTGCCGGGCGGCTTCTGCGCCTGGCCCGGATAGCCGTAGCGCGCCACGTGGCGGGCGCCGTAGTCGACGCAGCCGCCCTTGATCTGGGCATACAGCTCGGCCGCGCGGTCCCAGTTCGACGCGATCGCGCCCACCTGGGCCGTGAAGATGGTGTGCGGGCCGTGGTAGACGGTCATGTGGGCGGCGATGTTGCCGTAGCCGCCCCAGTACAGGAAGCTGCCGAGCGGATGCGATTCCGGCCCGAAGCCGAGGACGCCGTGCACGAGCACGACGGGATCGTTATTGGCCGCGCGGGCGGGGGCGCCGAGCAACGCGGCGAGCGCCAGCAGCGCGCAGGCGCAGGACTTCGTCAGTCGCAACATGTGACTCTCCATTGGACGTGGCGAGCCCATTGTCGGTTTGATATGCGGCAGGGAGTTTGCGCTGCCTCGACCGGGACGATGAATTACCTGCTGCAGCGCAGCAAAACGGCGCGTTGGGTGGGCACACCGTGCCCACGCGGACGTATGCGTCGTGTTGGCGCTACGCGTGGGCGGAGGCCGCCCACCCTACGGTTATTGTGCAGAGCGGAAAAAACTGAAAATCAGTTCGCCGCCGTCATGCCCGCCGCATTGCCGACCGCGCCATCGCCCGTCGTGGCCGGCGCCGGCGTGTTGGATGCCGTGACGGCAGCCTTCTCGGCCAGGTCCGGGTTCCACACGACGTGCTCGTCGACCGAGTACAGGCGGCACGGCTTGTCGCTCTTGGCCGAGCAGGTGGCCAGGGCGCGGGCTTCCGGGTCTTCGCCTTCCTCGGCCCAGCACCAGGCGCCGCTGGCCGACACGGCGAAGGCGCGCGGCGTCATCTTGGTGAGATATTCGCGGTAGGCGCGCTTGCCGTTCTCGGACAGGAACGGCACGGCCTCGACGTCCTCGATGCCGGCGAAGTTCGTCGCCTGCGGCTGCGGCGGTTCCGGCACCTTGTACACGACCTTCGTCGGCATGCCGATCTGCTGCAGGAATTTCATCGTGTCCGCCAGCCATACCTTTTGGCCGTCGCGGCTGGCCAGCATTCCATGCGAATCTCGCTTGAACGGGGCGTACTCGACGAGCTGGGCGCGGCCGCCGGCCTGTTCGAACGCGTCGTGCATGCGCGCCACGAGTTCCGGCGAGAACAGCGAATCGTTCTGGCCGTACATCCACAGGCTCGGCAGCTTGTTCTGCGACCCGTATTCGGCGAAGGCCGAGACGAGGGCGGAGCGCCAGCCGCAGCCGTTGCTGTCGTCGCGCAGGCCGCCCGCGAAGTTGATCAGGCCGCGCACGCCCGGCAGGTCCTCGGTGCCGAGCGCCATCGTCGCGAGGCCGCCGTACGACTGGCCGGCGACGACGATGTGGTCCGTGTCGACCCATTTCTGCCCGCGCGCATAGTCGAGGGTGTCCTTGACGTCCGCGGCCTGGGCGTAGCCGTTGGCCGTCATGTCGCAGCCGTGGTCGCGGTAATACCCCGTCGAGTTGGCGAAGCCCTGGCGCATCGGCACCATCACGGCATAGCCCCGTTCCACGAAGGCGTGGGCCATGTGGTAGAAGCGGTCGCGCGGCTGCAGGTTCGGGTGACCCGGATCCTTGCCGTGGTTGATGATGATGAGCGGGAAGGGGCCCGGGCCGTTCGGCTGGAACACGGTCGTCTCGAGGCGGGCCTGGTGATTCTGGCCGGCCGGGATCAGGACGATGTGCTCGTTGATCCGATAGTCGAGCTGCAGCTCTTGTTCGATGGCGAGACCCGGCAGCAGGGCCAGGGCGGCAATGAAGGCGGAGGTCAGTTTGCGAACGGAAGGGCGGACTTTAAGCATGGAAGACTCTGAACGACACCGGGTTTGCTTGTTTTCCACGAGAACTGATTGCCTCGCGGAATGAATTGATTCTAAGCACGGTGATTTCTCAGAGCAATGTCCAATTAACCAAATCTCGAACTAAATCTTCGCGTGTGGCCACATTTGCCATAACAGGCAGATAATCTGGACGGCCAACGATTGGGATACCCATGTTTAACTGACATGACTACCGACGACCCCGACGACCGTTTTCTGCAAGCGTTGCAGGGCAGTGCACGCGCCTGGCGCCTCGCGCTCGAACGCCACCTGAAGGCGAACGGCTTGACGATGGCCGGGTGGAACGCGTTGACGGCCGTCGCGGGCAGCCCCGAACCGCCGTCGCAGCGCGAACTGGCGCTCCGGCTCGGCGTGGATGGCGCCACGCTCGTGACGACCCTCGACCGCCTCGTCGCGGGCGGCCTCGTGCGGCGCGACTCTGAGCCGGGCGACCGCCGCGTCAGGCGCATCGCGCTCACGCCGCAGGGCGAGTCGGTGGCGGACCAGGTGCATGCGGAAGCGGCCGCGCTGCGGCGCCGGACGGTCGCGCGGCTCGACGTCGACGCCATGGCCACGGCGGCCGCCGTGCTGGAAGACCTGCAGCGGCTGCTGGAGGGGACATGAGCGACGCCGATTACGCGCCGCGCCAGTGGCATCCGGACGAGCGCCCGACGTTGCCGGGCGGTCCATCGTTCCCGAAGCACTCGACGCCGCGCCGCATCGCCTATTTCCTGATCGGCACGCTGGTGACCATCACTGGCGGCCTGGGCAATGCACTCGTCACCGTCAACCTCGTCAACCTGCAGGGCACGCTGGGCGTGTTCGCGGCCGAGGCCAACTGGCTGCCGACGGCGTACGTGATGACGAACGTGTCGATGAATCTGCTGCTGGTGAAATTCCGCCAGCAATTCGGCCTGCGCGCGTTCACCGAGTTCTTCCTCGTGCTGTATGCCCTGATCACGTTCGCGCACCTGTTCGTGAACGACCTGGGCTCCGCGATCGCCGTGCGCGCGGCCCACGGCATGGCGGGCGCCGCGCTGTCGACCCTCGGCCTGTACTACAGCCTGCAGGCCTTCAAGAAGGAATGGCGGCCGCGGGGCATCGTGATCTCGACCGGCATCGCGCAGCTGGCCCAGCCGATCGCCTACATCTTTTCCCGGAGCCTCTTGCAGATCGCGGAGTGGCGCGGCCTGTACCTGTTCGAGCTGGGCCTCACGCTCGTCACGCTCGCGGCCGTGCTGTGGCTGAAACTGCCGCCGGGCGACCGCTTCAGGGCGTTCCGGCCCGCGGATTTCCTCACGTTCTCGCTGTTCGCGCCCGGCATGGCGCTGCTGTGCGCGGCCCTCACCTTCGGCCGCGTGCTGTGGTGGACGGAGAATGCGTGGGTGGGCATCGCGCTGGCCGCGTCCGTCGTGCTGCTGCTGGCCGCCATCTGCGTCGAGCACAACCGCGACAACCCGCTGCTGAACATCCGCTGGCTCACCAACGGGATGATCCTGCGCCTGTCCATCGCGCTGATGCTCGTGCGCGTCGTGTTGTCCGAGCAGAGCGTGGGCGCCGTCGGCTTTCTGCGCCTGGTGGGCCTGAACAATGACGAGATGCAGACGCTGTTCATCGTCATCCTGCTCGCGACGATCCTCGGGATTATCGTCTCCGTGCTCGTCACCCGGCCGCCGCACCTGATGGCGCCGCAGGTGGTGGCGCTGCTGATCATGGCGCTGGGCGCCTGGATCGATTCGAACGCGACGAATGCGACGCGGCCCGCGCAGATGTACGTGAGCCAGGGCCTGCTGGCGTTCGGCGGCGTCATGTTCCTCGGGCCGCTGCTGCTGACCCTGCTCGGGTCCGTGATCGCCAATCCGGCCAACCTGATCAGCTTTTCCGTGCTGTTCGGCCTCACGCAGAACCTGGGCGGCCTGATCGGCTCGTCGCTGCTGGGCACGTTCCAGGTGATGCGCGAAAAATACCACTCGTCCATGCTGGCCGAGCAGTTGAGTTCCCTCGATCCGCTCGTCGCCGCGCGCATCCAGCAGTACGGGGCCGCGTACGCGCGCCAGCTCGCGGACCCGTCCGCGCGCACGCGCCAGGGCATTTCCGTGCTGACGCAGACGGCCGCCCGCGAAGCGAACATCCTCGCCTACAACGACGTGTTCCTGCTGATTTCCATCATCGCCACCCTGCTGGCCGCGTGGATCTTCGGCCGCTCGCT
>CBIHRX010000153.1:0-15606 GCA_966212555.1 uncultured Massilia sp. | reverse complement strand
GACGATGCTATTTGTGACGGTTTTTGAAAACAATATTCCGGACACCAGTGCGCCTTCGCGGGAACGACGGATCATCTTTAACTAAATCGGCCGCTGCCCGCTCGCCTCCACGAACGCCTTCGGCACCACCCCGATCTGCTGCAACACGCCCAGCCGGTCCGCCTGCAGCCACGCCCGCACGATCTGTCCGTCACGGAGCTGGTAGATCACATTCCCTTCCTGCGTCACGTCCGCGAGGCTCGGCTTGATGCCGACGAAGCGCCCGCCGTGCACGGCCCGGAAGGTCCAGCGCACGGCGACCCTGTCGTCCTCGCCGAACACGTCGTGCAGTTCGAAGCGCACGCCCGGGAAGCCCGTCAGCACGGCTTCGATCGTCGCGCGGAACTCCTTCGGCCCGCGTTCGCCGCGCGCGCCGGCGAAGTCCGGGGCGATCAGCGTCTCGAGCCGATCCAGGTCGCGGCCGTTGATGCATTCCTCGTACAGCGCCCGGACCAGGGCCTTGTTCGTGGCGGTGGCGCTCATGTGATCGTGCATGCGGTCGTTCATGCGTCTCTCCTCGTGGTTGCGTATCGATGCAAAGGAGTGTAGAACCTCAACTTAACTTGAGGTCAAGAGGAATTTCATGGCGAAGATCGACCCGGCCGACATCGGGCGGCCATTGACGGTGGGCGAGGTCGCGCGGCGCGCGGGCGTCGCGGTGTCGGCCCTCCATTTCTATGAATCGAAGGGGCTGATCCGCAGCGTGCGCAGCAGCGGCGGGCAGCGGCGCTACGGACGCGACGTGCTGCGGCGTGTCGCCGTCATCAAGGTCGCGCAGCGCATCGGCATTCCGCTCGCGTCGATCAGCGCGGCGCTGGCGTCGCTGCCGGAAGAGCGCACGCCGACGAAGGCCGACTGGGCCCGGCTGTCGAGCCTATGGCGGCGCGAACTGGACGAGCGCATCGATCAGCTCACCCGCCTGCGCGACCAGCTGGACGATTGCATCGGCTGCGGCTGCCTGTCCATCGAGGCCTGCCGGCTGCGCAATCCGCTCGACGAATTGTCGGAGCAGGGGAGCGGGCCACGGCTGATCGACAACACCGGCGAATAGTGCGTGTCCTGTCAGGGCATCCTGCGCGCGTGGCGGAATCGGGCATAACGGTTCAGCAAATCGTTGATTAACTGCTCGCGCGTATATCCCGTGACGTCGTGCTGCTGATCGCCCTCGGAACTGTAGGCCATGGCCCGATAGTGGCGCCTGTCCAGATTCGTACCCTCGGACTCGGCCCAGGCGAAATTCGGGGCGCGGAAGCTGCGCACGCGGATCGTGTAGCGGAACGCCCCGCGGTCGCCGTGCGGCACGTTCAGGTCGATCCGACGGTCGGTCTCGGTCAGTTCGGGCGCCAGTCCGCTGTCCCGCATCTCTGCTGCGACCGCGTCCAGCGCCGCGCGTCCTGTCCCGCCGAGAAAGGCGGCGATCTCGGGCAGATCGTAGAAGCTCGTGATGCTGGCCAGGCGCTGCTGCCAGCTCAGGCCGACGTCCGATGGCGTCTCGGCGGCAATCGACAGGTCGATTGCCGACCCTTCCGATTCCGTCTGCAGGGCGCGCAACAAGCCGTAGCACATGAGGAGCATCACCACGGCGAACGGCAATGCACTGGCGAGGGCGGCGGCCTGCAATGCCTGCAAGCCGCCCGCCAGCAGCAGCATGGCGGCCATCAGGCCCGCGCACACCGCCCAGAAAATGCGTTGCCAGACAGGCGGATGCGGCACGCCGCCGGTGGTGATCAGGTCGACGACCAGCGCGCCGGAATCGGCGGAGGTGACGAAAAACGTAATCACCAGCACGGTGGCGAGGCTTGACGCGATCATCGACAGCGGCAGTTGCTCCAGCACTTCGAACAGGGCCACCGGAAGGTTGTCGGCGACGGTCTGCACGATCGGCGCCGCACCGCCCAGGTCGAGCCGGATCGCGGTATTGCCGAAGACGGTCATCCACAGGAAGGTGAAGAGGACCGGCACCAGCAGCACCCCGCCGACGAACTCGCGGATCGTGCGGCCGCGCGAGATCCGCGCGATGAACATGCCGACGAACGGCGACCACGAGATCCACCAGCCCCAGTAGAACAAGGTCCATTTGCCGAGCCATGCGTTGGGCTCGTAGGCATACATCCGGAACGTGCGCTGCACGACTTCGCCCAGATAGGTGCCGATGTTCTGGACATACGCTTCGAGCAGGAACACCGTGGAGCCTGCCGCAAGGACGAACAGGAGGAGCACCACCGCGAGGAAGACGTTGAGCTCCGACAGCCGCTTCACGCCCTTGTCCAGTCCCGTGCCCGCCGACAGGGCCGCCATGCCGGTGATGACCGCGATCAGGATGATCTGGACCTGGGGATTGACCGGCAGCCCGAACAGGTGCGCAAAACCCGCGTTCACCTGCAGCACGCCAAAGCCCAGCGACGTCGCCAGCCCGAACATCGTGCCCAGCACCGCGAAGATGTCGATGGCGTGGCCTGCCGGTCCATGGATCCGGTTGCCGATCAGGGGAAACAGGCTCGACCTGAGCGTGAGCGGCAGGCCGCGCCGGAAGGCGAAGTACGCGAGCGCCAGTCCGACCACGATGTAGATCGCCCACGCGTGCAGGCCCCAGTGGAAGAAGGTCAGCACCATCGCCTGGCGTGCCGAGTCGATCGACCGCCCCGCGCCCACGGGCGGCAGCGCATAATGCTGGACGGGTTCGGCGACGCCGAAGAACAGCAGGCCGATGCCCATCCCCGCGCTGAACAGCATGGCGAGCCAGGACAGGTAACCGTATTCCGGCTCGCTGTCGTCCGGTCCGAGCTTGACGTCGCCGTAGCGGCTCATCATCAGGAAAATCACGAAGATCAGGAAGAACGCGACGGACAGGACGTAGAACCACCCGAAATCGCGCACGATGCCTGCCTGGAGTGCATCGAACAGCCTGCCGACGCGTCGCGGAAACAGTGCCGACATGGCGGAAAAGGCCAGGACCAGCACCGCGGACACGTAAAACACGGGCGGATTGACCTGGATCCATCGGCGTTGACCTGGTCCGGTAGCGTTATTCGGCAATGGCTCTGTCATCGTATTCACCTTTCTCGAGCGTTGTGCGGACAGCACATGAATCGGCATGCCGACCGCCGCCAGGCATCGGACGGGCGGGGCGACGGGAAGGAAGGGGGCCTGCCTGGCGTGTCATGACTGACGTCGGCGCTGGCGCGCCGTCCGGCGATACCGGAAACGTTCGGGGCAGGGCGGCCACGGGCCTGGGGAACCAGGGCCGCTGTCGGGCCGTGGCTGCGATCGAGGCAAATTATACACATCCATATGCATTGGCACAAATACGCATGAATTGGAGACAATTGTTTCCGGTGCTCGAGCGACGACTTTTGCTCCCTTTTCCTCTGACCTCCGCCACCCGTCCTGATTCACCTGTCCAGCGCGCACACGTGCGAATAATTAGTGATAATGTTGTGCAACCGATGACCCTTTGCCAACATTCACGCCCATGACCAGGCCCCGCCGCCCCACGATGACCGACATCGCCAAGCTGGCCGGCGTGTCGCAATCGACGGTGTCGCTGGTGATCAACCACATGAGCGGGGCGAAGGTGTCGAAGGTGACGCGCGAGACGGTGCTGCGGATCGCGCGCGAACTCGGCTACCCCGTCGAACGGCATGCGCACCACGCGGCGGCGCAGTCGCGCAACCTGATCGTGTACCTGACCGACGAGCTGACGACGAGCCCGCACGCGATGCAGACCATCGACGGCGCCAAGGAGGCCGCCTGGGACCACGACTGCCTCGTCGCCGTGTTCGCCACGCGCGGGGATCCCGATATCGAAGCGGCCGTGTTCGCGCGCATGCTGGACCATCCGGCGCTGCTGGGCGTGATCTATTCCACGATCTTCACCCGCGCCGTGACGGTGCCGGCCGCCCTGGACGCCACGCCGACCATCCTGCTGAACTGTCATACGCGCGACCGCGGACGGGCGTCCGTCGTGCCGAGCGAGCTGCTGGGCGGCTATACGGCGACGATGCACCTGATCGAGAGCGGGCACAGCCGCATCGGCTTCATCAACGGCGAGCACTGGATCGAGGCGGCGGCCGAGCGCCTGAAAGGCTATCGCCAGGCCCTGTCGACGGCCGACATCCCGTTCGATCCCGTCCTCGTGCGCGCCGGCGACTGGCAGGTGGCGGCCGGGTACGAGCACGCGTTGTCCCTGCTCGACCTGCCGCAGCGGCCGACCGCATTGTTCTGCGCCAACGACCTGATGGCCATCGGCGCGCTGGACGCGGCCCGGGAACGCAACCTGCTGGTGCCGCGCGACCTGTCCGTGGTCGGGTATGACGACCAGGATATCGCGCGTTACACGCACCCACCGCTCACCACAGTGTTGTTACCAAACTACGAAATGGGCCGCTGGGCGGCCGATTCCCTCATCGCGCAAGTGCGCGCGAACCCCTCCTCCAAAGCCATCATCAAGATGGAATGCCCTCTGGTGGCACGCGATTCCGTGGCCCCGCCAAGGCTCTGAACCGTCGCGAAAAACGGGTTCAAGCGTGCGTCGGTCCGGACGCTTTTGCGTTAGCTTCCTGATAAAACTTATTACTAATAATCGGGAGATACGCATGACCACGTTCCAGCTCCGGCCCGTGTCCGCGGCCATCCTCGCGCTGATCGCGCACGCAGCCAGCGCCCAGGCGCAGACCGCCGACACCCAGCCGGCACCGATGCAGCAAGTCACCGTGACCGGCCTGCGCAGCAGTATCCGCAGCGCCGAGGCGATCAAGCGCGATGCCGTGCAGGTCGTCGACTCGATCAACGCGGAAGACATCGGCAAGTTCCCCGACCGCGCCGCGGGCGACGCCCTGCAGCGCATCGCCGGCGTGCAGGTCGGCCGCGACCGGGGCGAGACCAGCCAGGTCATCATCCGCGGCCTGCCGGACGTCGTGACGACCCTGAACGGCATGGAATACTTCACGGGGAACGGCCGCCGGCTGCAGTACCAGGACTTGCCCGTGCAGTCGATCGGCGGCCTGGACGTGTACAAGACGGCGACGCCGAACCAGCTCGAAGGCGGCATCGCGGGCGGCATCGACGTGCGGCTGCGCCAGCCGTTCGACCTGAAGGGCCTGAACGTGACGGGCTACGTGGAAGACCGCCGCCAGAAAGTGTCCGGCTCCGACGCGACGCCGACGAAGAACAATCCCGGTGCCGGCTTCTCGGCCAGCAACCGCTGGAACACGAGCTACGGCGAGATCGGCGCGCTGGTCGACGTCGCGTTCAACCGCGAGCACTGGGGCTATCCCGTGCAGTGGGTGGACCGGCCGGACCGCGTGCATTCCATCAATGCCAACGGTGTGGGCACGCGCCTGGGCGACGGGCCCCTGGCACCCCTGACGCCGGGTGCGCGCCTGGGCGAACTGCCGAACGTGGGCGGCATCTACAACGCGGGCGACCGCGACCGCGGCAGCATCCACGGCGCCCTGCAGTGGAAGGTCAATCCGACCCTGGAAGCGAACGTGCAATACCTCGGCACGGGCTACCGCGCGCGCAGCGAAGTCGATTACATCCTCGCCATCACGACGTGGACGCCGACGCTCCGCAACGTGCAGCTGGCGCCGCAGGGCGCGTACTGCAACACGCCGGAAGGCATCGTGTGCCCGATCCGGTCCGCCTACGCGCAGGCCGCGCAATTCGGCGGACCGTACGACTGGGATCCGTACACGGCCACGTCGACGTGGGGCGTGAAGGAGCACACGACGTCGCACTTCCTGAACCTCGGCCTGAACTACCGCGAAGGGCCATGGAAGGCGAGCTCCAACTTCGGCTGGACCAAGTCCACGTTCGTGAACGACACGGTGATCGTCGACCAGCAGATCCCCGGCGCCAGCGTGGACGTCTACACGTACGGCGCGGACGGGCACGGCGGCTACAACAGCGTCAGCACGCCCACGAGCCCGAACGCGCTGCGCGACCCGCGCGCCTTCGTGCTGCGCGGGATGGTGCAGAACTGGGGCATCTCGAAGGGCGAGCAGGTGCAGTGGCGCGGCGACGCGTCGTACCGCCTCGGCGACGGCTTCTTTTCCGGCATCGACGCGGGCCTGCGCCTGTCGAACCACCTGGCCAGCTTCCACGGCGCGGAAGGCCACAGCGACATCGCGGGGCCGGTGCGCGCGAACCCCGTCGACGCGTTCGGCCCCGGTTTCGAGGCGATGGTGCCGGGTCTCGACCGGCTGGGCGGCCCGTGGCTGACCCCGTCGCGCGACTTCCTGATCGACCAGGCCGACACCGTGCGCGCGTTCTATGGTGCGGCGCCGGGCCGCGTGGCGGACGACCCCACCCGCACGTTCGAGCAGCGCGAAAGCACGAACACCGTCTATCTCGCGGCCCGCTGGAAGACGAAGGCGGGCGACGTCGACCTGTCCGGCACGGTGGGCGGGCGCTACGTCCACGTGGCGCGCAACCTGAACGGCAACAGCCGTATCGGCGACATCGTGACGCCGATCGCCGTCAGCTCGAAGGAGAACAACTTCCTGCCGAGTTTCGCGGCCGTCGTCGGCTGGCGCGAGAACCTGCAGTCGCACCTCTCCGTCGGCAAGACGATCACGCGGCCGGATTTCGCCTCACTGAATCCGGCATTGTCCCTGATCCCGCCGACCGTCAACGCGCCCGGCACCGGCTCGGCCGGCAACCCGAACCTGCGGCCGACGCGCTCCGTGAACACGGACGCCACGCTGGAATACTACTTCCCGAAAAACGGCTATGCGCAGGTCGCGCTGTTCCACCGCGATATCGACGGCTATCTGCAGAACATGGAGTCGAACGAAGTCATCGGCGGGCAAAACTATCGCGTGACGCGTCCGCAAAATTCCGGCTCGGGTACCTTGCGCGGCGCGGAATTCGGCATCCAGAAGTTCTTCGACTTCCTGCCCGGCCCGTGGAGCAATTTCGGCGCGCAGTTCAACTACACGTGGATCGACGGCGACAACCAGACGCTCGTCTCGCCGACGAGCAACCAGTACCGCACGACGGCGCTGACGAACGTCGCGAAGAAGAACTACAACTTCGCGCTGCTGTACGAAGGGAACGGCATCACGGGACGCCTGACGGCCACGCACCGCGGCAACTACGTCGAGCAGATCGCCGAGCCGCGCTTCCTCCAGGACCGCATCGTCAAGGCCAGCACGTACGTCGACCTGAGCGTGTCGTATGCCCTCAACAAGAACCTGTCGCTGCAGTTCGACGCGATCAACCTGACGCACGAGAAGTACGAAAGCTATCTCGGCTCGGAGATCCGCCCGCGCGACATCCGCTACAACCCGACGACGTACGGCGTCGGGCTGCGCTTTTCGCTGTGAGCGCGCAGATGACGCGGACGTATCGCAACCCGGTGTATCCGGACGTGTTCGCGGACCCGTTCGTGCTGCGCCATGACGGCGTCTATTACGCGTACGGCACGGCGCCCGGCGGTGCGGACGGGCGCCAGGTGCCCGTCCTGCGCTCGACGGACCTCGTCGAGTGGGAAGCGCTGGGGCATGCGCTGCTGCCGATCGGCGAGACGCACTATTGGGCGCCGGAAGTGGCGAGCCACGACGGCCGCTTCTACATGTACTACTCGGCCGGTTCGGCCCCGGAAGGCACGGACCAGAAGCTGCGCGTGGCCGTCGCCGATCATCCGGCCGGCCCGTTCGCCGACAGCGGCAAGCTGCTCGTGCCCGACCAGTCCTTTGCCATCGACGCGCATCCGTTCCGCGCGGACGACGGCCAGTGGTATCTGTTCTATTGCGTCGATTTCCTGGAACTGGAGGGCGAGTACCGGGTCGGCACCGGCATCGTCGTCGACCGGCTCGTCGACATGACGACCCTGGCCGGCCGGCCGCGCGTCGTCGTCCGGCCGCACGCGGATTGGCACGTGTTCCGCAAGGAACGCGCGATGTACGGGGCCGTCTACGACTGGCACACGGTGGAGGGCGCGGCCGTGCTGCGGCACGACGGACGCTACTACTGCTTCTACAGCGGCGGCGCGTGGGAGAAGGACAATTACGGCGTCAGCTGGGTCGTCGCCGACGATCCCCTGGGGCCGTACACGCGGCCGGAAGGGGGGCACGAGGCGCTGCTCATGCGCACGCCGCAGGGCGGCGGCCTGCTCGGGCCGGGGCACAATTCGTTCACCACGGGGCCGGACGGGACGTCCACGTGGATCGTGTACCACGCGTGGGACCTCGCGCAGACGGCGCGGCGCATGTGCATCGACCGGCTGGACTGGATCGATGGCAAACCCTCGACGAACGGTCCGACGTCGACGGATCAAACAGCCCCGTAGGGCGGGCTCCCCGAGCCCGCGCGTAACGCCAACGCACCGCAGTTAATCCCAATCGCTTCCAGTTTCCTCGTCAAACGCCTTGCGGTCGCGCGAGATCATCTCTTCCAGTTCCTCGCGCGCCTGCTTGGCCATCGACACGAACGTCTCGCGGTCCTTGTAATACGGGTACACCGTGTCGAGCGTCTGCTTGTTGTAGCGCCTGAATTTCAGCGCGGCCTGCCGCGTCGCGTACGCGCTCTGGCCCAGACCCGCCGTCAACACGGAGCGCCCCAGCCGCAGCGCCGCCTCGAACGTTTCGCGCTCGATCAGTTCCACGCCCCGGTCCATCAATTGGTAGTAGTGCGTGACGTTGCGGGCGCGCGCGAACACGGGCAGGTCCGGGTACTCGCGCCGCACGGCGTCGACGAGTTTCAGGCTGTCCTCGATGTCGTCGATGGCGACGACGACGGCTCTCGCCTTCGGCGCGCCCGCCGCGCGCAGCAGGTCGGGCCGGGTCGCGTCGCCGTAGAACACCTTGAAGCCGAAGTGGCGCAGCACCTCGATCTGGTCCGGGTCGTGGTCGAGCACCGTCAGGCGCACGTTGTTCGCGTGCAGGAAGCGGCCGACGATCTGGCCGAAGCGGCCGAATCCCGCGACGATCACGTGGTCCTCGTTCGGCTCGATCCGGTCGGCCTTGCGCTTGCCGCCGCGGCCCTCGCGCCCGGCCGCGAGCCGGTCGTAGGCCATCAGCGCGAGCGGCGTGACGACCATCGACAACGCGACGACCACGACGAGGATGTTGGCCACCTCCGGCGAGAACACCTTCGCCGTGGCGGCCGCGCCGAACACGACGAACGCGAATTCGCCGCCCTGCGCGAGCAGCAGGGCGAACTGCAGGTGCTGGCCGCGCGCGATCTTCAGCCCGCGCGACAGGCCGTACAGCACGGCGACCTTGATGGCCAGGAAGCCCGCGACGAGGCCCAGCACGAGGCCCGGCTGCGCGAGGAACACGGCGAAATCCACCGACATGCCGACGGCGATGAAGAACAGCCCGAGCAGCAGGCCCTTGAACGGTTCCAGGTCGGTCTCGAGCGCATGGCGGTACTCCGAGTCCGCCAGCAGCACGCCGGCCATGAAGGCGCCGAGGGCCATCGACATGCCCACCCATTGCATCAGCAGAGAAATTGCGATGACCAGCAGCAGGGCGAAGGCGGTGAAGATCTCGCGCGCGTCCGTCTTGGCGATGATGCGCAGCAGCGGCCGGATCAGGAAGCGGCCCGCGACGACGAGGCCCGCGAGCACGCCCGCGACCTTCAGCGCCGCGATCCACGCATTGCCACCGCCGCCGGCGGATTCCGGCACGCCCAGCAGGGGCACGATGGCGATCATCGGGATCGCGGCGATGTCCTGGAACAGCAGGATGGCGAAGCCGGCCTGGCCGGCCGGTGTCGGCATCAGGTTGCGTTCTTCCAGCGAGGCGAGCGCGATCGCCGTCGACGACAGCGACAGGCCGAGCCCCGCGATCAGCGCGATCTTCCAGTCGATCCCGGCCAGCAGCGCGGCGCCGAACAGGCCCACCGCGACACCCACGACCTGCGCGCCGCCCCAGCCGAAGATGGGCCGCCGCAGCGCCCACAGCCGGCTCGGCTCCAGTTCCAGGCCGATCAGGAACAGCAGCAGCACGACGCCGAATTCGGCGAAGTGCAGGGCGTCCTCGCCGTCCGCGACGAAGCGCAGGCCGAACGGGCCGATCAGGATCCCCGCGACGAGGTAGCCCAGCACGGCGCCCATGCCCAGGCGCTTCGCGAGCGGCACGACGAGCACGGCGGCGCCGAGGTAGACGACCGCGTTCTGCAGCAGGTTATGTTCCACGGCTGCGCTCCTCCGTCGCGGCGGCCGCCAGGCCCGCGTACCCTTCGAGGCGGTGGCGGAACTCGGCCGCAAACGCATCGATCGCGTCGGGCGTCGCCTGCGCCGTGCCGTGCAGGACGAGCGGCGCGATCCAGTCCATGCCGCACAGGGCCGCCATCGCCTCGTAGGGCGCGAGGAAGTCCGCGAATGGCCGGCCGTGCAGGCCGCCCGGCCGGTACGCGTCCGGACCGCTGCCCGTCGTCGTCACGAGCCAGAAGCTTTTGCCGCGCAGCGCGCATTCGCCCGTATGGGCGTAATCGTTGTAGGCCCAGCCCGGCTGCAGCACGACGTCCATCCATTCCTTGACGATCGACGGCATGCCGTACCAGCGGAACGGGTGCAGGAACACGAGCAGGCGGGCGGCGCGCAACCGCTCGCGTTCCTGCTCGCCGTCGATGTCGAAGTCGGGATAGCGCTGGTACAGGTCGCACAGCTCGACGCCGGGCAGCGACTGCGCCGTCTCCGCGAGGCGGCGGTGGACGGGCGAGCGGTGCGGCGCCGGATGGGCATAGAGCACGAGGATGTTCGGTTCGTTCATTCGCATTTTATTTATTGCAACACGTTCTTATAGCATATCCGTACGTCATTCTCGCCCGACATGTCCTACAAGCCAGCCGGGTGCATGCCTATAGCCCGGACGTGCGAGAGGATTATGATGATCATTAACGCGAACGAATGGAGAATGCGATGTCCATGCAGAGCGAAGGCAAGGACGCCAAGGGGCGTAATTATGACCAGGTGACGAAGGACGGCACGAGTTCCGCAGGCACGCTTGGGGTAGGTGGTACCGGTACGAACGCACGGTCCGACTCGGGCGGCAACCTGCAAAAAGGGAGGGCCGACGACTTGCTGAGCAACGACGCCGAGCGCGACAGCGAAGGCTACGTCGGCGAGGAAGCGGGCGAATTGCAGACCGGCCTCGGCGGCATCGGCAGCCTGAGCACCGGTAACGCGGGCAGCCGGCAGTCGGACGACGAGAAGGCGTAAGGCCCGGCTGGTCCGGGATCGGGGGCGTGCCAGCGGCCTGGTGCGCGGCACGGGCGGACGACGTCGGGGGCGGCGCCGGTTCGCCCGTGCGTTTTCATCAGATGTGCAGCGCGTGTCCCAATGCGCGCAGCGCCGCTTCCTGCACGGCCTCGCCCAGGGTCGGATGGGCGTGAATGGTGCCTGCCACGTCCTCGAGCTGCGCGCCCATCTCGATGGATTGCACGAACGCCGTCGACAGTTCCGACACGGCGCCACCGACGGCCTGCCAGCCGACGATGACGTGGTTGTCCTTGCGGGCGACGACGCGCACGAAGCCGTCCGTGGATTCCAGCGTCATCGCGCGGCCGTTGGCGGCGAACGGGAAGGTCGCGACGATGCACTCGACGCCGAGCGTCGCGGCTTCCGGCGGCGTCATGCCCACGACGACCACCTCCGGATCCGTGAAGCAGACGGCGGGAATCGCGCTCGGGGTGAAATGGCGGCGCTTGCCCGCGACGATCTCGGCCACCATCTCGCCCTGGGCCATCGCGCGGTGCGCCAACATCGGCTCGCCCGTCAGGTCGCCGATCGCCCACACGTTGCGCATCGACGTGCGGCACTGGTTGTCGATGCGGACGAAGCGCCCGTTCATGTCGAGCAGCAGGCTTTCCAGACCATAGCCCTCCGTGCGCGGCCGCCGGCCGACGGCGACGAGCACGCGGTCCGCCTCCAGCACCGCTTCCTCGCCGCCGCCGTTCTTCATGCGGATACCGCGGCCGTCCTCGGCCAGCCCCAGCACGCTCGATTCCAGGTGCAGGTCGATGCCCAGCCGTTTCAGGCTCGCCGCGACCGGCTTGACCAGTTCGTCGTCGTAGGCGGGCAGCACGCGGCCGGCCGCTTCCACGACCGTCACCCGGGCGCCCAGCTTGCGGTAGGCGATGCCCAGTTCCAGGCCGATGTAGCCCGCGCCGACGACGACCAGGTGCTCGGGCAGGGTGCCGGGTGCGAGCGCTTCCGTCGACGAGACGACGTTGCCGCCGAACGGCATGAACGGCAGTTCGACCGGGACCGACCCGGTCGCCAGCAGCAGATGTTCGCAGCGGATGCGAACATCCCCGACCTCGACCGTCTTGCCGTCGAGGATGCGCGCCCAGCCCGGCACGACCTGCACGCCATTCTTCTTGAGCAGCGCGCCGACGCCGCCCGTCAGCCGCTTGACGATGCCGTCCTTCCACGCGACGGTTTGCCTGACGTCGATGGTGGGCGCCCCGGTCCGGATGCCGAGCGGCGATTCGCCCGCGTAGCTGGACGCCTGGTGGAACGCGTCGGCCGCGTGGATCAGGGCCTTCGAAGGGATGCAGCCGATGTTCAGGCACGTGCCGCCCAGGTCCGCCCCTTCGACGAGGATGGTCGGGATGCCCAGCTGGCCGGCGCGGATCGCGGCGACGTAGCCGCCCGGGCCGCCGCCGATCACGAGGAGAGTCGTGGTTTCCGTCATGCGTTCACTCCACGAACAAGGTGGCCGGCGCCTCGAGATACGAGCGCACCGCCTGGATGAATTCCGCCGCCACCATGCCGTCGATGACGCGGTGGTCGAACGACGACGACAGGTTCATCAGCTTGCGCGCCACCATGCCGCCGTTGCGGATCACGGGGCGGTCGACGATGCGGTTCACGCCCACGATCGCCACCTCCGGGTGGTTGATGACGGGCGTGCTGACGATGCCGCCCAGCGCCCCGAGGCTCGTGATGGTGATCGTCGAGCCGGACAACTCGTCGCGCGCGGCCTTGCCGTGGCGGGCCGCATCGGCCAGCCGGGCGATTTCCGCCGCGCTCGCCCACGGATCGCGCGCTTCCGCATGGCGCACGACGGGCACCATCAGCCCGGCGTCCGTCTGCGTCGCGATGCCGATGTGCACCGGCTGGTAGCGGGTGACCACGTTCGCCTCGTCGTCGTAACGTGCGTTCACCTCGGGGAACTTGCGCACCGCGAGGACGACGGCGCGCACCAGGAGGGGCAGCAAGGTGATCTTGCCCCGCTCCTCGCCGTAGCGCGCGTTCAGCTGGCCGCGCACGGCTTCCAGCTCCGTCACGTCCACTTCTTCCACGTACGTGAAATGCGGGATCCGGCGCTTCGCCAGCTGCATCTTTTCGGCGATCTTGCGGCGCAGGCCGATCACGGTGATGGCTTCCTCGCCTTCCAGCGCCGCATAGCGTCCATCCGCGCCGGCCGCATGGCCGCGCCGCGCGCCGGCGACGTGCGCATCCAGGTCCGCGTGCGTGATGCGTCCCGCCGGACCGCTGCCGGCCACGTATTGCAGTTCGATGCCCAGGTCCCATGCGCGCTTGCGCACGGCCGGTGCGGCCAGCGGCTTGTCGCCCGCCGCGCGCAACGCAGGCGCGGGCGCGGGCGAGGGTGTGGGCCGCGGCGGTGCGGCGACGATGGGCGCCGCCTGCGCGACGCTCGCCGCCGCCTCGGCCACGCGCGGCGGTTCCGGCACGAAGCCGTGCGGCACCTCGGCGGGTTCGTCCGCGGGCGGCGATGCGGGCTTCGCATTCCCCGCGCCTTCCACGTCGAGCCGGATCAGCTCCGCGCCGACCGCCAGCGATTCCCCGACCTTGCCGCCGAGGGACACCACCGTCCCGTGCACCGGCGACGGGATCTCCACGGTCGCCTTGTCCGTCATGACGTCGGCCAGGACCTGGTCTTCGACGATCGCGTCGCCCGGCTGCACGCGCCAGGCGACGACTTCCACTTCCGCGATGCCTTCGCCCAGGTCCGGCATCTTGATCACATGCTGTCCCATCACGCCTCCATCGCTCGCTTGAATGCCGCGCCCACGCGGTCCGGTCCCGGGAAATACGCCCATTCCTGGGCGTGCGGGTAGGGCGTGTCCCAGCCCGTCACGCGCTCGACGGGCGCCTCCAGGTGGTAGAAGCAGTGTTCCTGCACGAGGGCCGCGAGCTCCGCGCCGAAGCCGCTCGTGCGCGTCGCTTCGTGGACGACGACGCAGCGGCCCGTCTTCTTCACGGACGAGACCACGGTCTCCAGGTCCAGCGGCCAGAGCGTCCTCAGGTCGATGATCTCGGCATCGATGCCGGTCTCGTTCGCGGCCGCTTCGGACACCCATACCATCGTGCCGTACGTGAGGACCGTGAGATCCTGGCCTTCGCGGAACACGGCGGCCTTGTCCAGCGGGACCGTGTAATAGCCGTCCGGGACCTCGCCCTTCGGGTGCTTGGCCCACGAGACGACGGGGCGGTCGTGGTGGCCGTCGAACGGGCCGTTGTACAGCCGCTTCGGTTCCAGGAAGATGACGGGGTCGTCGTTCTCGATGGCCGCGATGAGCAGTCCCTTCGCGTCGTACGGATTGGACGGCATCACCGTGCGCAGGCCGCACACGTGGGTGAAGAACGCTTCCGGGCTCTGGCTGTGCGTCTGGCCGCCGTAGATGCCGCCCCCGCAGGGCATGCGGATCGTCAGCGGCGCCGTGAAGTCGCCGGCGGAACGGTAGCGCAGGCGCGCCGCTTCAGACACGATCTGGTCGGTGGCCGGATAAAAATAGTCGGCGAACTGGATCTCGACGACCGGCCGCAGCCCGTACGCGGCCATGCCGACCGCCGTGCCGACGATGCCGCCTTCCGAGATCGGCGCGTCGAAGCAGCGCTGCTTGCCGTACTTCGCCTGCAGGCCGTCCGTCACGCGGAACACGCCGCCGAAATAGCCCACGTCCTGGCCGTAGATGACGACGTTGTCGTCGCGCCCCAGCATGACGTCCATGGCCGAACGGAGGGCCTGGATCATCGTCATCGGGGTGGTCTTGATGTCGTTGTCGATGTCGCGCTTCACGTCACACCCCCAGTTGCTGGCGTTGGCGGCGCAGGTGTTCGGGCATGTCCTTGTAGACGTCCTCGAACATCGACGCGGCGCTCGGCACGCGGCCGTCGATCAGCGTGCCGTGGCGCTCCGCTTCCTTCTGCGCGGCCAGCACCTCGGCTTCCAGTTCGGCCTGCAGCGCCTCGTGTTCCGCGTCCGACCACCAGCCCCCGGCGACGAGGTGGCGGCGCAGGCGGCCGATCGGGTCGCCCAGCGGGAAATAGGTCCACTCGTCGGCGGGCCGGTAGCGCGACGGGTCGTCCGACGTCGAGTGCGGCCCGGCGCGGTACGTCACCCATTCGATGAGCGTGGGGCCGAGGTTGGAGCGGGCCCGTTCCGCGGCCCAGCAGGAGGCGGCGTAGACGGCCAGGAAATCGTTGCCGTCGACCCGCAGCGACGCGATGCCCGCGCCGACGCCGCGCGCCGCGAAACTGACGCTCTCGCCGCCGGCAATGGCCTGGAACGTGGAGATCGCCCACTGGTTGTTGACGACGTTCAGGATCACGGGCGCCTGGTACACGTGCGCGAACGTGAGGCCCGT
>CBIHRX010000152.1:0-15846 GCA_966212555.1 uncultured Massilia sp. | reverse complement strand
GGCCGCCAATTTCACGGCGCCGATGCGGAAAATCGCGGCGGCATTCGAACAGGACACGGGCCACAAGGCCGTCCTCGCGTTCGGCGCCACCGGCAAGTTCTACGCGCAGATCGTCAACGGCGCGCCGTTCGAGGTGCTGCTCGCGGCCGACGACGAGACCCCGGCGAAACTGGAAGCGGAACGCCGCACCGTGCCGGGCACGCGCTTCACCTATGCGACGGGCAAGCTGGTGCTGTGGTCCGCGAAGGACGGCGTTGTCGACGGCCAGGGCCAGGTCCTCAAAACGGGCAACTATGCCCATCTCGCCATCGCCAATCCGAAGACGGCCCCGTATGGCGCGGCCGCCATCGAGACGCTGCGCAAACTGGGCGTGATCGACCGCGTGCAGGGCAAGCTCGTGCAGGGCGAGAACATCGCCCAGACGCACCAGTTCGTCAGCACGGGCAATGCGCCGCTCGGCTTCGTCGCGCTGGCGCAGGTCTATCGCGACGGCAAGTTCACATCCGGCTCCGGCTGGATCGTGCCGGACGACCTGCACGGTCCGATCCGCCAGGACGCCGTCATCCTCGCCAGGGGCGGCGCCAATCCGGCCGCGACGGCACTGGCGGGCTACCTGAAATCGAACAAGGCCCGGGAGATCATCCGCTCCTACGGCTACGCATTGTGACCCTGGACGCCGCCGACCTCGCGGCCGTCCGCCTGACGCTGGAGCTGGCGACCGTCGTGACCTTGCTGCTGCTGGCGATCGGCACACCGATCGCGTGGTGGCTCGCGCGCACGCGCTCGCGCCTGCGCCACGCGGTCGGGGCCGTCGTCGCGCTGCCCCTCGTGCTGCCGCCCACCGTGATCGGCTTTTACCTGCTGCTGCTGCTGGGGCCGAACGGCCCGGTCGGCAAGCTGACGGAGGCGCTGGGCATCGGCTTGTTGCCGTTTTCGTTCGGCGGCCTGGTGCTGGCGTCCGTGTGCTATTCGCTGCCGTTCGTCGTGCAGCCGCTGCAGAATGCCTTCGAGGCGATCGGCACGCGCCCGCTGGAAGTGGCGGCCACCCTGCGTGCCAGTCCGTGGGACACGTTCTGGTCGGTGGCGGTGCCGCTGGCGCGGCCCGGCTTTCTCTCCGGCGCCGTGCTCGGGTTCGCGCACACGGTGGGCGAATTCGGCGTCGTGCTCATGATCGGCGGGAATATCCCGGACAAGACCCGGGTCGTCTCCGTGCAGATCTACGACCACGTCGAAGCGCTCGAATACGCGCAGGCGCACTGGCTCGCGGGCGGCATGCTGGCGTTCAGCTTCATCGTGCTCCTGGCGCTGTACACCTTTTATCCGCAAGCGATGACAGGACGGCGCCGATGACGGACGGATTGCGCGTGCGCCTGCGCATGGACCGCGGCGCGTTCCGACTGGACGTCGACCTCGACCTGCCGCAACGCGGCATCAGCGCCCTGTTCGGCCATTCCGGCTCGGGCAAGACGACGGTCCTGCGCGCCATCGCCGGCCTGGAACGCGCGCCCGGGGGTGTCGTCGCGCTCGGCGACGAGGTGTGGCAGGACGATGCGCGCGGCCTGTTCGTCCCGGTGCATCAACGGGCGATCGGCTATGTGTTCCAGGAAGCGAGCCTGTTCCCTCACCTGTCCGTGCGGGCCAACCTGGAGTTCGGCCGCAAGCGCGTGCCCGCGCGCGAGCGCCGCTTCGCGCTGGGGCCCGTGACGGCCCTGCTGGGGATCGAAGGCCTGCTCGAACGCCGGCCGGACGGTCTGTCGGGCGGCGAGCGCCAGCGCGTGGCGATCGCGCGCGCCCTGCTCGCGTCGCCGCGGCTGCTGCTGATGGACGAGCCGCTGGCCGCGCTCGACCTGCGCCGCAAGCAGGAGATCCTGCCCTACCTGGAGCGGATGCATGCGGAACTGGCGATCCCGATCGTCTACGTGAGCCACGCGCCGGACGAAGTCGCGCGGCTGGCGGACCACCTCGTGCTGCTGGACGCCGGCAAGGCGGTCGCCAGCGGACCGCTGACGGAGACGCTGGCGCGCGTGGACCTGCCGCCCAGCTTTGCCGACGATGCCGGCGTCGTGCTGGACACGATCCTGGCCGGCCACGAGGAAGACGCGCTGTCCCGCCTGGAATTCGCGGGCGGCGCGCTGTTCGTGGGCCGGCGCCGCGAAGCCGTCGGCGCGCACCTGCGCTGCCGCATCCACGCGCGCGACGTCAGCCTGGCGCTGGAGCGCCCGCAAGGCACGAGCATCGTCAACCGCCTGCCGGCCGTGGTGACGGCGGTGGCCGCGACCGACACGCCGGGCCACGTGCTCGTGCAACTGCGGATGGGAGACTCCCCGCTGCTCGCCCGCATCACCGAACGCTCGCGCCGCGAGCTGGGCATCGTCCCGGGCCTGCAACTGTGGGTCCAGATCAAGGGCGTGGCGTTGCTCAGTTGAACTTGCCTCAAACCGGGGTCAGACCCCGGTTTTGGGAAATTGCCAAAATTTGGGGTCTGACCCCGGTGGTCAGCGCACGCGGCGCATCGACGAGATGCGGTTGTTCATGCGGTCGAGCATGTCGTAGCGGCCCGGGCCCAGGACGACGCATTCGCCGCGGAAGTCGGCGTGTTCGCAGAATTCCCAGCGGCCTTCGCGGATGATGAGCGACGTGGCGCGGTCGTTGAAGCCGACGTCGCTCAGCGCGCGCACGTCTTGCGACAGTTCGACCTGCTGGCCTTCGAAGCGCTGGCCGGCGAACATCACGACGTCGGGACCGCCGCGGTCGCCGCGCCAGCCGCCACGGTCGCCACGGTCGCCGCGGTCGTCACCACGCCAGCCGCCGCGGTCGTCGTCACGGTCATGATCACGCCCGCGGCCACGGCCGCCCCGGTCGATCTGGCGCGCCGAGGAGACGGCATCATTGAAACCCCGAAGCTCGCGGTATTCGCCCGGACCGAACTCTTCGCAGCGGCCGCCGAAGTTGGCGTGCTCGCACAGCAGCCACGTGCCCGAGCGGATGACGGCGCTCGACGCGCGGTCGTTGAAATTGAAATCGCCCAGGCTGGCGGCGTCGCGGTCGATGGTCACGCGTTGGCCGCGGAAATTGCTGTCCGAGAACAGCGTCAGTTCTCCGGCGAAGGCGGCGTGGGTGAGGGTGGCCAGCACGGCGGCGGCGGCAAGCAGGCGTTTCATGATCTCTCCATGGGTGTGCGCCCTCTATCGGCGCCTGTGCTGTTAACGCGGGCGCCGTACGGACGGCTGACAGTTTCCTTGTAACAAAATTTTACCCGACCGGCGGCACCTGGATGGCGTCGATATGTTCGGCCCGCAGCAGGTCGACGATCTGCCGGCCCAGGTCTTCCAGTGCCGCGTGATTGGACAGGTTGTGCAGGCGCTGCTCCAGGCCGCGCTGCTCGCGGATCGACACCGCCCAGCCGATCGGCCGGCCGTCATAGCCGGCATCGGCCGTGCACAGGCTGGCGCAGGCAATGGTCAGGCGCAGGTCGTCCGCCGGCGCGTAGTCGAGGCACCAGCCCCAGTCTTCCGCGCTCGGGTAGCCGGTGACGATGCCGGCGCGGTTCAGCGCCTGCGCCAGCCACAGGGCCAGCTCGAAACCGTAGACGCCGGGATTGGGCTGACAGTCTTCCGGCAAGGTCGGCAGGAAACGGGCGGATGAGAATTCGATAGCCCAGGTCATCAAGGCCTCCTCACGCGGCGGCTTGCTCCTCCAGTACCGCGCAGCCGAACCCCGGCCGCGCCAGTTCGCGCGCCAGGTCGGCGCGCAGCGCGGACAGGCCGGCGATGCGCGCGTCGATGTCGTCGAGCTTGCGCGTCAACGCCTCACGCAACTGAGCACGCAGCAGCGGCGCGGCGGCGGCCGGATCGTCCAGCAGCGGCAGGCCGGTCTCGATCTCGGCCAGCGTAAAACCGAGCGCCTGGGCGGCGCGCAGGTAGCACAGCCATTGCACGGCTTCCGGCGGATAGTCGCGGTAGCCGTTGGCGAGACGGCGCGACAGCAGCAGCCCGCGTTTCTCGTAGAAGCGCAGGGTGTCCCGGCTGAGCCCGGTGGCGGCGGCGAGTTCTCCGATCTGCATGGCGGTGGATGCGATTATGGGCTTGACCTTGGAGTGTACTCCAGGGTCCATGATCCCGGAACCTTCATCCCGGGAGATTTCCATGCAACTCAGCCGATCCGCCTTTCTCGCCGTCGTGCGCGCCAGCGCCGCGTACGACCTGCTGCTCACGGCGCCGTTCGCCACGCCGTGGACGTTCGCCCTCGCGCACGCGCAGCTCTCCGCCATCAACCGCAGCCTGGGCGGCGACGCCCTGCCGGATTTCGGCCCGTTCCACGTGCTGTTCGCCTGCCTGATGGGCAGCATCGTGCTCGTGTGGTCCGTGCTGCGCCTGCGTGCCGCCAGCGTCACCCTGGGCCGCTACGATGGCGTCGGCCGCTTCCTGTTTTCCACCTGGATGGCGTGGGCGCTGGCGGCCAGCGGCGCGCCCTTGCTGTGGCTGTTCCTCGTGCCCGAATTCTGTTGGGGCGTGGCGCAGTGGCTCCCTGTCGCTCAGGGCGACGGCAACAACGCCGCCCGCGCACCCTTCACCAGCGCCGCGGCCATGCGCTCCAGCCGCGGCGGCTGAATGCGCCAGGCGTGCCAGTACAGCGCCACGTCGACGAACAACGCCGGCGTCAGGTCGACGAGGGCGCCGCTCGCGAGCATGTCCGCGCACTGTTCCAGCGGCAGCAGGCCGTAGCCGAGACCCAGGCGGATCGCCTGCACGTACGGATCGCTGGACGGCACGTAGTGGAATGGGTACGCGCCTTCCGGCAGGCCGAAGTGCTGCAGCAGGAAGGCCGTCTGGAGGCGGTCGTTGCGGTCGAACACCATCACCGGCGCGCGCCGCGCGGCCTCTCTCGTGATCCCGCCGGGGAACCAGCGCGCCGCGAACGAGGGCGCCGCCACCATCCGGTAGCGCATCGTGCCGAGCGGACTCACGGTGCAGCCGCGCATCGGTTCCGATTCGCCCGACACGCAGGCGAGCGCGAGCCCCTGTTCCAGCAGCGCGAACGTATGTCGCTGGTCGCCCGTGACGAATTCCACGAGCAGCCCTTCCTCGATCAGCACGGGCGCCAGCACGGGCAGCAGCCAGGTCGCCAGCGTGTCGTTGTTGACGGCCAGCGCCACGCGCACCGGACCGGGATCCGCCTGCTGCTCCGCGAAGAACTCGTCTTCCAGCAGCGCGCGGCGCCGAAGGAATTGCAGCAGCCGCATGCCGGGCGCCGTCGGCCGGCAGGGGCGGGCGCGCACGAGCAGCGGCGTGCCCAGGTCGTGCTCCAGCGCGGCGATGCGCTGGGAGATGGCGGACGGCGTCACGTTGAGGCGCGCCGCGGCCTGCTCCAGGCTGCCGCTGTCGACGGCGGCGACGAACGCCTCGCTGCGGCGCGGGTCGATTTTCATTGGATTAGCCGAATTTAACGAAGCTTAGATTTCATTAATATAATTGATCCACCGACCGCCGCAATGCATGCTGCTCCGCAATAACAACAGGAGGTAGCATGTTTTCACAACCGATTTTCCTGCAAGGCCTCGGCATGGGCGCCAGCCTGATCATGCCGATCGGCGCCCAGAACGCGCACGTGATCCGCACGGGCGTCGCCGGCCGCCACGTCGTCCTGACGGTGCTCACGTGCGTGCTGATCGACGTCACCCTGATCGCGCTGGGCATGTCCGGCTTCGGCGCGCTGGTCGAGCATTCTCCCACGCTGCTGCTGGCGGCCCGCTGGGGCGGCGCCGCCTTCCTGCTGTGGTACGGGGTGCGCTGTTTGAAAAGCTGCTGGCGCGGGGCGGCGGCGCCGACTGCGACGGGCGGCGGGCAGGTGGGCGTCTCGGCGTCGCGCGCGCTGGGCATCGTGCTGGCGATGTCGCTGCTCAATCCCCACGTGTACCTGGACACCGTGGTGCTGCTGGGCGCCGTCGGCAGCAGCCTCGCGGCGAATCACCGCGTGTCGTTCGCGGCCGGGGCGATGACGGCGTCGCTGCTGTGGTTTTCCGCGCTGGGCCTGGGCGCGCGCCGCTGCGCGTTCGTGCTGGCGCGGCCTGCGGTGTGGCGCACCATCGAAGGTGTTACGGGGACGACGATGCTCGTGCTGGCGGCGCTGCTGCTGTTCGAAGGCTAGGCCGCCAGCGCTTTCCCGTGTTCGACCGACATCTGCGCCGGCAACGCGACGCCGTTCTTCACCGCGGTCAGTTCGGCGAGGATGGAGACGGCGATCTCGTACGGCGTCTTGCTGCCGATGTACAGGCCGATGGGCCCGTGCAGCTTCGCGATCTGGTCCTCGGTGAGGTCGAATTCGCGCAGGCGCTCGCGCCGCCGCGCATTGTTGGCGCGCGAGCCGATGGCGCCGACGTAGAACGCGTCCGTCTTGAGCGCCTCCATCAGCGCGAGGTCGTCCAGTTTCGGGTCGTGGGTGAGGGCGATGACGGCGCTGCGGCTGTCCAGCTTCATCTCCAGCACGAGGTCGTCCGGCATCGCGTGCACGACGTCCACGCCCGGCAGGCTCCAGCTGGCGCGGTATTCTTCCCGCGGGTCGCACACGGTCACCTGGTATTCGAGGCCGACCGCGATCTGCGCGAGGAATTGCGACAGCTGGCCGGCGCCGATGATCAGCATGCGCAGGCGCGGGCCGTGGATCGTGACGAGCGTGTCGCCTTCCTTGCGCAGCTGCTCGTCCGCCTTGCCCCCGGCCAGTTCGACGGCGCCCGTCTTCAAGTCGAGCGTGCGCCGCGTCAGCACGCGGCGCTGGGCCAGCGCGAGGAGTTCGTCCATGCGGCTGTGCGCACCGAGCGGCTCCACGACGAGCTGGATCGTGCCGCCGCAGGGCAGGCCGAAGCGGTGCGCCTCGTCGGCCGAGATGCCGTAGGTGATGACTTCCGGAGCCGTACGTACGATGCCGTTTTCGCGCACGGCGGCGATCAGGTCATCCTCGATGCAGCCGCCCGACACCGAGCCGACGACGACGCCATCGGCGCGGATCGCCATCGTGGCGCCTTCCGGCCGCGGGCTCGATCCCCACGTCCTGACGACGGTCACGTACTCGCAGCGCCAGCCGGCGCGCAGCCACTGGTCGCAGGCGTGCAGCACTTCGAGGTCGATACTGTCCATTGCCTTCCTTTTGTTGCCAATCGATAATTCTCAAGCCCACGGGGCAGCATGCATCGTAACGCAAAAACACGAACCGCGACGGGCCGCACCACCCGGCAAAAGTGCAGGGGATAAAACGATATAAACCGTTTTTGCGCATCGCACGCCCGCGCGCGGACGGCGCTATACTCGTCGGATCGCGACCCGTGTTGGAGACCATCATGAAGCCAGACCTGCTGTCCCTGCTGCGCATCGATCTTCCCGTCATCCAGGCCCCGATGGCCGGCGTCTCGACGGCGGCGCTGGCGGCGGCCGTGTCGCAGGCGGGCGCGCTCGGCTCGATCTCCGTCGGTGCCGGCAACGCGGAGCAGGGCCGCGCCGCCATCGCCGACGTGCGCCGCCTGACCGACCGTCCGTTCAACGTCAACGTGTTCTGCCACCGCCCCGCGCAGGCCGACGCCGCGCGCGAAGCGGCCTGGCTCGACTACCTGTCTCCGCACTTCGCCGCCAACGGCGCGCAGCCCCCAGGCTGCCTGCGTGAGATTTATAAAAGCTTCCTCGACGACGATCCGATGCTGGACGTGCTGCTGGAAGCGCGTCCCGCCGTCGTCAGTTTCCACTTCGGCCTGCCGGACGCGCGCCGCATCCAGGCGCTGAAGGACGCGGGCATCGTGCTGCTGGCCAGCGCGACGTCGGTGGACGAAGCGCGCCAGGTGGAGGCGGCCGGCATCGACGCCGTCGTCGCCCAGGGCTACGAGGCGGGCGGCCACCGCGGGCTGTTCGACCCGGAACGGGGCGATCCCGCCATCGGCACGTTCGCGCTCACGCAACTGGTGGCGCACGCCGTCCGTATTCCGGTGATCGCGGCCGGCGGCATCATGGACGGGAACGGCATCGCGGCCGCGCTGCGCCTCGGCGCCGGTGCCGCCCAGATGGGCACGGCGTTCATCCTGTGCCCGGAGTCGTCGGCCACACCGCACCACCGCGCGCTGATGCAGGCCGGGGAGGGCGTGATCACGGCCGTGACGGACGTCGTTTCCGGCCGTCCCGCACGCGGCCTCGTGAACCGGCTGTTCAGCGAGATCGGCGCGTCCGGTCACCCGCCGCTGCCGGATTATCCGATCGCCTACGATGCCGTGAAGGCGCTGAACGCGGCGGCGACCAAGGCCGGCAACCATGATTTCACGGTCAACTGGGCCGGCCAGGGCTTTGCGCTCGCACGCGCGCTGCCGGCGGGCGAGCTGGTGCGCCTGCTGGGCGCGGAGCTGGCTCAGGCGTCCGCGTAAGCCGTCTCGATGGCTTCCTTGCGCGGCCTTGAGGCGATATGCACGATCAGCACGGCGTCCAGCGGCAGGGCAGGGTGCGCGGCGCGGTGCTTCGTGAACCAGAACACCTCGTCCACGTCCTCGTCTGCGGGATCGTGCGCGGTGGCCAGCACGCGCCGGTCCTCGGGCGCGTCCTCGTAGTCGACGGCTTCCAGCGCCGCATCGTCGACGGCCTCGATCCAGGCCTCGGCATCCTTGCCCCAGGCCTGCACATAGCGCGCGCCGGACGCGACGAGCCAGCGCGCGACGTCCCACAGCCACATTTCGGCAACCTCGTCCTCGGCCAGCACGACGGCGAGGAAGGGCGGGCGCGCGCCCAGGTCGGGCAGGTCGGCGTCGGGCGGCAGGTGCAGATATGTAAGAGTCTTTCGTTGCATGGCACTAGCTTACCATCCTGCGTTACTATCTTGCTCGCGCCGGGACGGTCCGGCCCGATCCGTGGAGTCTCATGAAAATCCTTGCATCCCTCGCGCTCGCCGCCGTTTCAGTCACGTCCGCCCACGCCGCCATCCCTGTCTACGGCTTCTTCGTCAAGAACACGTATCCGCACGACCCCCAGGCTTTTACACAAGGCCTGTTCTTCAAGGATGGCCAGCTGTACGAATCCACGGGCCAGAAGGGGCAGTCGTCGCTGCGCAAGGTCGACCTCAAATCGGGCAAGGTGCTGCAGAAGAAGGACCTGGCGGCCGAATACTTCGGCGAAGGCTCCACGGCCGTCGGCGACACCATCGTCGGCCTGACGTGGCAGTCGAACGTGGGCTTCCTGTTCGACGCGAAGACGTTCGCGCTGAAGGGCCGCTTCAACTACAAGGGCGAAGGGTGGGGCCTGGCCGGCGACGCGAAGCACGTCTACATGAGCGACGGCACGAACGAGATCCGCATCCTCGACCCGAAGACGCTGGACGAGCAGCGCCGCATCCGCGTCACGGCCGAGGGCAAGCCGATCACGCAGCTGAACGAACTGGAGGTCGTCGACGGCCAGATCTTCGCCAACGTGTGGGGAACCGATGTCATCGCCCGCATCGATCCGGAGACCGGCAACGTCGTCGGCTGGATCGACTGCACGGGCCTGCTGCCGCCGGACCAGCGCGGGACGACGAATCCGGATGCGGTCCTGAACGGCATCGCGTACGAGCCGAAGCAGCACCGCCTGTACGTGACGGGCAAGCTGTGGCCGAAGCTGTTCGAGATCGAGCTCGTTCCCATTCGGAAGCCGTAGGGTGGGCGGCCCCCGCCCACGCGTGACGTTCGCGACCTGTTGGCGTCACGCGTGGGCACGGGGTGCCCACCCTACACCGTCACGTCACCGCGATCACGACCTTGCCGAAGTGCGAGCCGGATTCCATGTGCCGGTATGCCTCGCGCGCCTGGTCGAACGTGAACACGCGGTCGACGACGGGCTGCAGCCCGGTCGCTTCGGCGAAGCGCACGACCTTTTCCAGCATCGTGCGGCTGCCGACGTAGACGCCCACCAGCCGCTTGGCCGTCGCCAGCAGCGTGGCCGGGCTGACTTCGCCGCCGAAGCCGCTGACGCCGCCGATGATGGCGATGCTGCCGCCCATCGCGGCGGACGCGATCGAGCGGTTCACGGTGCCCTGGCCGCCCACTTCCAGCACCACCTGTGCGCCCGCGCCGCCCGTCGCGCGCAGCACTTCTTCCTGCCATTCCGGCGTCGTGCGGTAGTTGATGACGTGGCGCGCGCCGAGCTCCTTCGCCCGCTGCAGCTTGGTGTCGCTGGACGACGTGATGACCGCGTTCAGCCCGGCCGCCCGGGCCAGCTGCAGGCCGAGGATGCTGACGCCGCCCGTCCCCAGCAGCAGCACGGTATCGCCCGGGCGGACGGCGTTGCTGGACTCGAAGATGGCATTCCACGCCGTCACGCCCGCGCACGGCAGTGTCGCCGCGTCGACGAAGCTCATCCCGTCCGGGATCTTGACCAGCGCGTCCGCATCCAGCACGACTTCTTCCGCCAGCATGCCGTCGACGTCGCCGCCGAGCGCGTGACGGACTTTCTCGGGGCTCGTCGGACCGTCGTGCCAGTACGGGAAGAACGAGGCGGTGACGCGGTCGCCGGGCTGCACGCGCGTGACGCCGGGGCCGGTGGCGACGACTTCGCCGGCGCCGTCCGAGCAGGGGATGATGGGGTCGTCGACGGTGACGAGGTAGTTGCCGCGGGCGACCATCAGGTCGCGGTAGTTCAGCGAGACGGCGTGCACGCGGATGCGCACTTCGCCATTGCCCAGTTCACGGTGAGGAAAATCCACGCACTGCAGCCCGTCGATGCCATCGCCGGGTAAGATCTGGTAAGCCCGCATCGCTGTCCTCCATCGGTTGGTCTGCCGCCCACCTCGGGCGGGAGAATATTGTCGCCGCAAGGCAGGACGGAGCGGCGCACCCGTGAAAAACCGACGTCATTCCCGCGGAAGCGGGAAGCCATGCTGAAGTTTCGAAGCCGTACATCAAGAATATTGCAGTATTCATGACAATCCGAATCCTGTTGTTCAGCATGGGTCCCCGCTTCCGCGGGGACGACGGTTATTTACCCCGCTGGCCTGGAATGAACTCCTCCAGCACCGCCTGTTTCATCAGCGCCGGCGGCAGGATGCCCTGCGCGATGATGAAGTCGTTGAAGGCCTTCAGGCTGAAGCGGTCGCCCAGCGCGATTTCGGCCTGCGTCTTCAGCGCGCGCAGTTTTACATAGCCGTAGTAGTACGCGGTCGCCTGGCCCGGCATGCGGTACGAATAGCGGTCCACTTCCGATTGCGCGAACGGTTCGGACAGCACGACTTCACGCATCAGGAAGTCCTTGGCCTGCGCGGGCGTCATGCGGCCCAGGTTGATCTGCGGGTCGAGCAGGGCGCGCGCCATGCGCAGCAAACGGGCCTGCAGCGAGACGAGCTGGCCCTCCGGCGGCATGTACGGCAGGATCATCGCTTCCGAATACAGGCCCCAGCCCTCGACGTTCGTGCTGTTGAAGGCGAAGCGGGCGCGCGCCACCGACATGCCTTGCTCCACCATCGACGCGAACTGCAGCTCGTGGCCCGGACGCGCCTCGTGCGCCGTCAGGGTCCAGGCCATCGCGGCGAAGTCGAAGTCGTTCATCTTCTCCTTCGACTTCGCGTTCGGGTTCGCCAGCGGGATCACGAACTCGCCGTATTCTCCCGTGTTGCCGATCATGCGCGGCGGGTTCATGAACGGTGCCGGGGAGCGGGCCGCCTCGGCCGGCGTTGCGGTGCGGATGTTCGCGTCGCGCGTGGGCAGGGTCACGAGGTCGTGGGCGCGCACCATGCCTTCGATATCCTTCAACCGCTCGCGGTAGTACGGCATCAGCTGGTCGGGGGCGATCGACGACTTCTTGAGCTCGCGGATCACGTCGCGGTAGTCGGATGACGGCAGCTTGTTGCGCGCGGCGATGACGCCCGCCACGACCTGCATCTCGTCGCGCACTTCCTGGAAGTCGAAGCCGGCGCGTTCGATCATCTGCTCCGGCGCGATGTCGACGCCCACGTTGGCGAGGCGGTTCACGTAGATCGCTTCCGGCAGGCGCACTTCCTTGCGCGTGCGCGGCATGACGCGCGCCTTGACCCAGTCGTCGTAGTCCTTGACCTGGGCCTTCAGCGCCGCGAAGTCGCTTTCCCAGCCGCTGACGTTGGCCTTCTTGAACAGCTCCTCGATGCCATCCATGTAGGTCGCGTTGTTGTTCAGGCCTTCCTCGACCTCGCCCACGTACGGGCCGATCAGCGCCTTGTCGGCGAGGCGTTCCTCGCCGCGGGCGCGCGCCAAGGCGGCGATCGGCGAGTAGCCGGCTTCCTTGCCGGCGTAGCGCTTCAGGCGCACGAGCGCGAGCTTCTGGCGTTCCGGCTTGTTGCGCGGGTCGAGCAGGGCGCGCAAGCCGCCGTACACGACTTCGCCCACGTTGACGTATTCGAGCAGGTACTGGCGCTCCAGCTTCATCGTGGCGATCTTCTTTTCGCGCGAGTCGATCAGGATGTCGAGGTCCTGGCGGACTTTCACATCCTTCTCTTGCGCGCGCTGGCGGCGCAGCATGGCGAGGCGTTTTTCCGTATCGGCCAGTTCACGCTCCCAGGCGCGCGGTTTCAGGTCGGCGACCTGGGTGTCGTACGCCTCGTCGCCTAGTTCCGTGGATTCTTCGGGGACGTATCGGCCCGTGTCCTGCAGGACCGGCCGGGTGTAGGCGTCGCTGCGCGCGACCCAGGCGGGTGCGGCTGCGCAGGCGGCGCCGGAGGCGAACAGGAGGGCGAGGCCGAGACGGATCATGATGCTGCCTTTCAGTGGTGAAGCAGGCATTCTAGAGCTAGATCGGCTTGGCCACCATGAACCAGAAGATGAAGACGAACGCGATGAACGCGGGCACGCCGAGCGCCACCCACGTGCGGAAGTATTTCCAGTACAGCGGCGGCAGCGGCGTGCCGTCGCGCGCGGCATCCGCCGCCATGTCGCGCAGGCGCATCTGCAGCCACACGACCGGCAGCCAGCAGGCGCCCGCCAGCACGTACAGCGTCAGCGACCACATGATCCAGCGGCTGCTCATCGGATAGCCGGCCAGGTGGATCATGTAGAACCCCGTGGCCGGCTGGAGGACGGCCGTGGTGGCCGTGAACAGCCAGTCCGCGATCACGACATATTTACTGACGACGGCGATCGCGCGCACGTCCCGGCTCACGTTCGCGAACAGCATGTACCAGGCCGACCCGATGCCCGTGCCGAACAGGAAGGTCGACGACAGGATGTGCAGCCATTTCACGACGACGTAGTCCATTACTTTTCCTCTTTTTCGAGTTCGTAGAGCAGCCAGATCGCGGCCAGCATCGGCAAATTCTTCGTCAGCGGGCCATAGGGGTGGATCAGGAATTCCGGCAGCCGGATGGCGATCACGATCGTATAAAAGCCGATCAGCGCCAGCTGCATCAGCCACAGCCAGCGGCGCCGGCGCAGGAATAGCGTGCCAACGCCGAGCAGCAGGTCGAACACGGATGCGCCGTACAGCATCAGGGGACGCAGCGGCTCCGGGATGCCTGAGCGCGCCAGCAACTCGTAGCTGTCCGCGGCCGGGTAGACGAACGCCGACACGATGGCGGTGGCGATCCATACGATGGCGATGGCGAGCCGCAGCACGGGCAGCAGCCAGTCCAGCTTCGCGCGCGCCCGCTCGGCGCCGGGGGCGACGACGAACGAGGCGATGTCGCGCGGCGGGCGTCCCAGCAGGCGCAGCGTGGGTCCGGGATCGGCCGCGTTGCCGCGGTCGAGCATGCGCAGCGCGTCCGGATCGAGCAGGGCGCCCGGCAACCACGCGCCGATCCGGGCAAGCAGCTTCGCCACGCCGCCCGGCAGCGGCAGCACGCGCAGCTTGCCCATCCCCATCGCGCGGCGCAGGGTGGCCAGGTAGTCGACGAAGGACAGCGCCTGCGGACCGACGAGGGCGATGCGGCGCACGGGACCGCTCTCGGCCTTGTCCGCGTACAGCCGCTGGCGCAGCAGCGTGACGATGGCGGCGACGACGTCGTCCACGTGGATCGGCTGCACCAGTTGCGGGGCATCGCCCAGGCGTACCGCGAACGGCAGCGACGCCATCGCCTTGAACACGCGCGCACTGGCGCCCTCCGCGCCATAGACGAGCGACGGCTGCACGATGGCGGCGCGGATCGGGAGCGTTGCAAGATAGTCGTCGGCGGCCTTCTTCGACAGGTGGTACGCCGTGTCGGCCTGCTCGTCGGCGCCCAAGGCGGACAGTTGCACGACCATGTGCACGTCGTCCGATTCGGCGCAGGCGGCGAACAGGGCGCGCGGGGTGCGCGTGTGCAGGGTGTCGAACGTCTGCGTGCCGCGCTCGCGGAAAATGCCAACGGTATTGATCACGGCTTCCACCCCGGAAAGGCGCGCCAGCCACGTGGATTTGTCGGTATCGTTGGCGAAGTCGGCGCGGATCGCGGACAGGTGCGGATGGGCGGGCAACCGTTCCGGATGCCGCACCGCGCACACGACGTCATGGCCTTCCGCCAGCAGCGCGTGCAACAGGTGTTTCCCGATGAATCCGCTGGCTCCCGTAAGCAGTATCCGCATCTCCTTCCTTTCTTCGACCCAAGAGGATGTCATGGAATCATGGAACACGGCATTCAGGCGCGGCCTCGTCGGCGGCGCGACCTCCAGCCTGCTGTCGACCGCGGCGCTGGCCCTGCTCGGCCGGCGCGAAGCCGGCAGCGCGTACGCACCCACCAACGCGGTCAGCCACTGGATCCATGGCGACGAGGCGTTGCACCAGGACGAGCCGACCCTGCGCCATACCGTCCCCGGCTACCTGATCCATCACGGCAGCGCGATGTTCTGGGCTGTGCTGTTCGAGCGCCTGTGCGGCCGCCTGCTCGACCGCAAGGACCCCGCGATGACGCTCGGCGTGGCGACCGCCGCCTCGGCCGTGGCCTGCTTCGCCGATTACCAGCTGACGCCCAGGCGCTTCCAGCCCGGCTACGAGGCCCACTTGTCGAAACCGTCGCTGGCCGTCGTCTACGGCGTGTTCGGCGTCGGGCTGGCGCTCGGCGCGATGCTCGCCCGCCGTTCGTGACTCCAGTGCCAGTCTAAGGGAGACGGCGAAAACGTGGCGTCAAGGATGGGAAAACGGCGCGTTGACGGCCAGCTGCGCCGCGAACGCACGCTGGTATGCGGGCCGTGCTTCGCCGCGGGCGACGTACGCGGCCAGGACGGGGAATTCATCCAGGATGCCGGACGGCCGCAACCGGAGCAGCACCGACACCATCATGAGGTCGCCCGCGCTGAAATCGCCGTCGAGCCAGTCCGCGTCGCCCAGCCGCGCGGACAGCGGCTTCATGCGGTCGCGCACGCGTTCCTCGACGAGCGGAATGCGTTCCTTGCTCCAGGGCTTGTCGCCTTCGAAGATCCGGGCCGTGACGAGTTCCAGGATGGGCGGCTCCACGGTGTTGAGCGCGGCAAACAGCCACGTGATGGCGCGCGCCCGCGCGTGGTCGTCGGCCGGCAGCAGGGCGCCGTGGTGCGTGGCGATATGAAAGACGATGGCGCCCGTCTCGAACAGGACGAGGCCGTCTTCTTCATAGGTCGGGATCTGGCCGAACGGATGCAGGGCCAGGTGCGCCGGTTCCTTCATGGCGCGGAACGACACGAGGCGGACGTCGTACGGCAGGCCCGCTTCCTCCAGCGCCCAGCGCACGCGCGTATCGCGCGCGAGGCCCTTGCCGCCGTCGGGCGAACGTTCGAAGGCGGTGATCGTGATCGTCATGGCGCGGACTCCTACAATTGGCATGGCGGGTAGGGTGGGCACCACGTGCCCACGCGTAACGCCAACAAACCATATACGTCACGCGTGGGCACAGGGGCGCCCACCCTACGGCATTGACGCCGTTTCAGCCCGTTCGTTG
>CBIHRX010000151.1:0-15886 GCA_966212555.1 uncultured Massilia sp. | reverse complement strand
CCCGGCAGGCCGGCCATCAGGCCCAGCATGTGGCGCGTGATGCTGTTCAGGCGCAGGCCCAGCGGGCCGTAGCGGTCGAGCTCGGCGCGGATGTACGGGATCATCGCTTCCAGCACCTGTTCGCGCGTCTTCGGCGGCGTCGCATCGCCATAGAAGCGGGCGTCCCAGCCGGCCATCGTATACGGATTGTGATAAGCCTCGCGGCCGATCATGACGCCATCCACGTGCTGCAGATGCATGGCGATCTCGTCGTCGGTCTTGATGCCGCCGTTGATGATGATCTCGAGCTCCGGGAACTCGCGCTTCAACTGGTATGCCACTTCGTAGCGCAGCGGCGGGATTTCGCGGTTTTCCTTCGGCGACAGCCCTTTCAGCACCGCATTGCGCGCGTGCACGATAAAGGTGCGGCAACCGGCGTCGGCGATGGTGCCGATGAAATCGCGCACGAATCCGTATTCCTCGTTGTAATCGATGCCAATGCGGTGCTTGACCGTGACGTCGATACTGACGGCGTCGCGCATCGCCTTCACGCAATCGGCGACGAGTTGCGGTTCCTGCATCAGGCAGGCGCCGAACGCCCCCTTCTGCACGCGCTCGGACGGACAGCCGCAGTTCAGGTTGACCTCGTCATAGCCCCACTGCTCGCCCAGCTTTGCGCTCTTGGCAAGGTCGGCCGGATCGCTGCCGCCCAGCTGCAGCGCGATGGGATGCTCGACGTCGTCGTAGCGCAGGTGGCGTTCGACGTCGCCGTAGACCAGCGCGCCCGTCGTCACCATCTCTGTATACAACCAGGTGTGTTTCGTGATCTGGCGGTGGAAGACGCGGCAGTGGCGGTCGGTCCAGTCCATCATTGGCGCACAACTTAAGGTTCGTTTGCGGTATTTCATGTTTTCTTTGGTTACTCATGTCAAGCATCTGACGTAACTCATTAGTTTACCGTGGATCGCCGTACGTGCGCTACGCGAGCGCTTGCAACCTGAACCGCGCCAGAACTGCGCCAAAAATCTGGCGCTGTTCTGAGAACTGCGCCACAATTGCGCCATCTTAGTTTTACGACACCAACTGAACATGTCGACTGCCGCTGACCTGCTGAACAGTATCCGGATGTCCGAGACCGGCCTGACGCTTGCTGAACTTCTCGTTCGACATCCCAACGTCGCCAGGCGTACGGCGCAACGTTCGATCGCACAGATGATCGAACGGCGTCAGGTCACTGCGGTAGGCGAAGGCCGGGCCCGCCGCTATTTCGGCGCCAAGACGCGCGCCGACACAAACGTATCCAGTGCCGATACGGACACATTCCCGGGCTTCATCCCGCTCTCTGCGGACAGCCAGGATATCCTTGCCTATGTCGATCAGCCTGTGGAAGCACGCAAGCCAGTAGGCTGGCAACGCGATTTTCTGGACGCATACCGCCCCAACGAGACCTGGTACCTGTCCGAGTCGTTGCGGCGCCAACTGCACAAGATGGGGCGAACCGCCGATGTCGGGGCGCCTGCCGGCACGTACAGTCGCGCCATCCTGAACCGCTTGCTGATCGACCTGTCGTGGGCGTCGAGCCATTTGGAAGGCAACACTTATTCACGTCTCGATACACGAGAGCTCATCGAGCACGGCAAAGCGGCACGGGGCAAGGCCGCGATCGAAACGCAGATGATCCTGAACCATAAGACGGCGATCGAATCGCTTGTGGAAAACATCGACAATGCCGAATTCAACCGGTACACCTTGATGAACCTGCACAGCGCCCTAGCCGAAAACCTGCTACCCAACCCTGCGGACGAAGGGAGAATCCGGCAGCATGCGGTCGACATCGGCAAAAGCGTTTATCGCCCCTTGTCCACGCCACAGCAAATCGACGACGCTCTGGACACTCTGCTGGACAAGGTCAACCAGATCGGCGATCCATTCGAGCAGTCGTTCTTCATGATGGTGCATTTGCCGTACCTGCAGCCATTTGCTGACATCAATAAACGTACTTCGCGGTTGGCCGCGAATCTGCCGCTATTTCGCGCCAATCTGTGTCCGCTCACATTTCTGGACGTACCGGAGCAAGCCTACAGCCGCGCCACCCTCGGGGTGTACGAGCTGACGCGCGTCGAGTTGCTGCGCGACCTGTACGTCTGGGCTTATGAGCGCTCGACACAGGAATACCTCGCCCTGAAGCAGAATCTGGCCGAACCCGACCCTCTGCGCCTGGCTTGGCGTGACCTGATCAAGGAGACCATCCGCGAGATCGTCATCCATACCGAAAACGAGCCGCTCGGCAGCATCCAGCGATCCGTAGCGCGCCATGTGCCGGAGCATGAGCAGTCCAGCGTGCAGGCGCTCATCGTTGAAGAACTCAAGCGCCTGCACGAGGGCGTACTGGCGCGCTATGGTTTGCGACCGTCCGAATACGCAGCCTGGAAGGCGGTGCACAGGCATTAAGAACATCCTGCGTTGGCGGTGGCCTCAACATAGGAAATTCGGTCCGTTACTCCACATTTGCACCAGACCGACGTTTCGTCGCTAAGAAAAATCAGCTTCCCTCGATCCAGTCCAGCTTGCTTGTGGTCGTTCACGTTACGTCGCGGCTCGAAAAAGGCCATACATCATACGCGTCCCGCTCACCCCGCCGCTTTCCGGGCATCCAGCCACGCTTCCATGTCGCCCACGGACAACAGCTTAGCAAAATAATAACCCTGTGCCTCGGCGCACTCCCACTCGGCGAGCAGCGCGACGCCCTCCTCCGATTCGATGCCTTCCGCAACGACCCGATAGCCGAGGTCATGCGCCATGCCGATCATCGCACGCACCAGCTTGCGGTCGCGGTCGCTCGTCGGCAGATCCTTGACGAAGGCGCGGTCGATCTTGAGCACGCTGGCCGGCCGCTTTTGCAGGTATGCCAGGCTGCTGTAGCCGGTGCCGAAATCGTCGATCGCGATCTCGATGCCCATGTCGCGCAGCGCGCACAGTTGCTCGATCACGCGGCCGTCGAGGTCGGCGCGGACACGTTGATCGACACCATCAGGACGTGTCCTGCCCGGCGCCAGCGCGCGACCTGGGCCAGCGCATTGTCCAGCACCCATTGCGTCAATTCCTGGATGTGGGCGGTTTCCTCGACGAGCGGAACGAATTCAGCGGGCGAGACGGCGCCGTGATGCGGATGGCGCCAGCGCAGCAGCGCCTCCGCGCCGCGCGGCCGGCCGGACAGGTCGACGCGCGGCTGGAACACCAGCGCCAGCTGGTCGTCCGCCCGCAGCGCTTCGGACAGGCTGCCCAGCAGCTGGAAGCGGCGCGCGTGGATGCGGTCGTGGTCGGGGTCGTAGCTGGCCGTCAGCACGCCGTCGTCGCGGGCGTCCTCGGCCGCGTTGTACAGGCAGCGCGCGGCCGCTTCCCACACGCTCGCGCACGTCGCGCTCAGCAGCACGGCGCAGCGCGTCGGGCCGATGTGGTACAGGCGCGTGTCCGCGTCGAGGCAGCGGCGGATGGTTTCCGTCGAGCTGTGGATCAGGTTCTCGACGAAATTCGCGCGAGCACACGCATCCCCTGGCGCAGCTGGCGCGCGGGCAGCAACTCGATCAGGAGGGCCGTGTGCTCGGCGTCGGGCAGGCGGCCGGCGATGTCGTCCAGGTCGTCGATCAACTGGTATTCGTTCGGATGGCCGCTCACCGGGTGGATGCGGCCGATGCTGTTCTCCAGCTCGATCTGGCTCATCACCATCTCGGCCAGGTCCGCCAGCAGTTCCGTTTCCTCGGCGCTGAACGTGCGCGGCCGGTTGTCGATCACGCACAGCGTGCCGAGGCTGTAGCCGGTGCGCGTGATCAATGGCGCGCCCGCGTACGTGAGCATGTCGGGCACCGTGTAGACGCCGTCGGACCGGAGGGCCCAGTGGCATGGCGTCTGTTCGCGCGGCGCTTCCGGCACGTCGAACCCGACCCGCGATTTGAAGAACTGGCGGTGGCGGTCGGACAGCGAGATCGACGAGACCGGCACCCGCAGCAGGCGGCTGGCCATGCGCGTGATGCGGTCGTAGGCTTCGTTCGGCGCGGTATCGAGCAGGCGGAGGTTGCGCAGCACAGCCAGGCGCGCTTCTTCGTTGGCGGTGAGGGGATGTCGTTCCATCCGGCCAGGAAGATATTAGTCGCCGCGATTGATGGGAAAGCAGAACGCGGCGATCACGAGCACGATGACCAGGAACCAGGTCACCCGATCCAGCCAGTCCATGATGGGTCCGAGAAAAGAGAAGGCCGGCGCGGGTAGCGCCGGCGGAAAGCGTTCAGGCTATCTTACTTGCCCGGCTGGTACAACTGGTCGAACGTGCCGCCATCCGCGAAGTGGGTCTTCTGCGCATTGGCCCAGCCGCCGAACACGTCGTTGATGGTGAACAGGCTCACTTTCGGGAACTGCGCGCCGTATTTCGCGCCGATCGTGGCGTTGATCGGGCGATAGTAATTCTTCGCGATGATGTCCTGGCCTTCATCCGTGTACAGGTATTGCAGGTAGGCCTCCGCCACCTTGCGGGTGCCGCGCTTGTCGACCACCTTGTCGACGACGGCCACCGGCGGCTCGGCCAGGATGCTCACCTTCGGCGCCACGATCTCGAACTTGTCCGGGCCCAGTTCCTTGATGGCCAGGATCGCTTCGTTTTCCCAGGCGATCAGCACGTCGCCGATGCCGCGCTCGACGAAGGTCGTCGTCGCGCCGCGGGCGCCGGAATCGAGCACGGGCACGTTCTTGAACAGCTTGGCCACGTAATCGCGCGCCTTCGCTTCATTGCCGCCCGGCTGCTTCAGCGCGTTGCCCCAGGCCGCCAGGTAATTCCAGCGCGCGCCGCCGGACGTCTTCGGGTTCGGCGTGATGACTTGCACGCCCGGCTTGATCAGGTCGTTCCAGTCGTGGATACCTTTCGGGTTGCCCTTGCGAACCAGGAATACGATGGTCGAGTTGTAAGGCGAGCTGTTGTGCTGCAGGCGCTTCTGCCAATCCTTGGCGACCAGGCCGCGCTCGGCGATCTCGTCGATGTCCCATGCGAGGGCCAAGGTGACGACGTCCGCCTGCAGGCCGTCGATCACGGAGCGGGCCTGCTTGCCCGAGCCGCCATGCGACGCCTTGAACGTGACATTGTCGCCGGTCTGGGCCTTGTACTTGGCGGCGAAGGCTTTGCCGACGTCCTGGTACAGCTCGCGGGTCGGGTCGTACGACACGTTCAGGAGAGTGATGTCGGCGGCATGCACGGTCGGGGCAACGAGTGCGATGGCGACCAAGGCCTGGATGAGTTTTCTTGACGACATATAGAGGGCTCTTTTTCGAAGGGTTCTGGAAGGCACAGGTTAAGCACACACCCTCGAGATACGAACGAATAGTTTCGGTCTTGTATATCCGGTTTCCTCATGACAGTCCTGCCATCCGTGCAACAGTCAAAATGACAACATGAACCCCGCAAAAAAAATTTAAAAAAATTTCCGCTCGGCATTTAATGACTGCCGCTAAATGGTCGTCCTGTACTTGTGAGAGCGCGAGATGCGCAACCTCCCAACAGTATCCAAGCCATTAGGAGCCATATCATGCTGAGCCTTCACACCAACGTCGCCTCGCTTTCCGCACAGAATTCCCTGAGCCGTACCCAGTCGTCGCTGTCGACCTCGATGACCCGCCTGTCGACCGGCTACCGTATCAACTCGTCGATGGACGACGCAGCCGGCCTGCAGATCGCCACCCGCCTGAAAGCCCAGAGCAGCGGCATGTCGGTTGCAATGCGCAACACCCAGAACTCGATCTCGATGCTGCAGACCGCCGACGGCGCGCTGAACGAAGTCAACAACATCCTGACCCGCATGAAGGACCTGGCAACCCAGGCCGCCGACGGTTCCTCGTCGGCCAGCGACAAGACCGCAATGGACGCCGAGTACAACTCGCTGACCGACGAACTGACGAACATCTTCTCGAACACCAAGTTCGGCGGCACCAAGCTGCTGTCGACCGCGGCTGACGGCAAGCTGAACAGCGCTACCGGCATCACCTTCCAGATCGGCGCCGACAGCACGGAAACGATGACCGCCAACTTCGACACGGAACTGTCCGGCGCAGCCGGCGTGACCGCATCGATCACCGCGGCAACCACCGGCTCGACGTTCGCAGCGGACGGCACGTCGACCGGCCCGTCGGCAGCAACGGTCCTGACGACCAACGCCAACGGCGCAATCGGCAGCCTGAGCACCGCCATCGACGCCGTCTCGACCCTGCGTTCGAAGCTGGGCGCGATCTCGAACCGCCTGGACCACGTCTACAACAACTTGTCGAACATCTCGAGCAACACGCAAGCCGCTACCGGCCGCGTCATGGACGTCGACTTCGCGACGGAATCGTCGAGCATGACCTCGAACCAGATGCTGATGCAAGCTGGTACCGCCATGCTGAAGCAGACCAACAGCATGTCGTCGATGGTCATGTCCCTGCTGCAGTAATCGCAGGGCCAGTGATGGCCACCCCGGGCTAGTCCAGCCGGAATCCGAAAGAGGCCAGCCACAAGCTGGCCTTTTCACTTTACACTGCCGAGATCATGGCCAGTCTATCCATCCCCGCCCTTCCGCCACCCGTCATCCCGGCGAGCGCCCCCGGCACGCTGCCGGCCACGCCGGTCGGCGCGGTCGCGGCCGCCGTTCCGGTCGCCTTGCTGCAGGCCGAGCTCGAGGCAATACCGCTGCCGCTGCCCACCGCACAGCCGGCGCCCGCGCTGCCCGCGGGCGACGCCCTGCCCGATGCCGCGGCGATGCGTCCCGACCAGGTCGTGATGGCGCGCCAGCTCACCTGGCCGCGCCCGGACGGGGGGGCGCTTGCGACGTCGTGGCGCGGCATGGTCCGGAGTTACGGTACCCAGCTCGTCGCGCGCGCGGTGCAGGCGTCCCAGCAACGGCAGGGCCAGTCGCTGCCGGGCGCGCTGCTGCAGAGCGGACTGGATGCGCGGGTGCTGCGCCAGGCCGATCTCGCGACGCTGCCGCCCGACGCCTGGCGTTTCACCGTGCACGCGGGCGGACCGCAGGCCCAGCACCTGCGCGTGATCGGGGAAGAGGAACAACCGCAGAAACCGCAGCGGCGCCGGCGCCGTGCCGCGCTGCGCCTGGAACTGGTGCTGGCCGACGGCACCGTCGTCACGGTGCAGGCGGAACCGCTGGCCGACGGCGTCATGCTCGAACTGTGCACGCCTGACCCAGGCACCCTGCTCCACCTGCGCGCCCTGCAGCCGCAGCTGGAAGACGCCGTGCGCCGTTCCGGTTTGCGCGTACTCGGCTGGACCTGGAGCGACACGCTGCCGGAAGGCCGGGTGCACGCGCGCCTGCCGTCGACCGAGGCGGCGGCCGCCCTCAGCCTGCCCGTGTTCCGCGCGATGGCGGAACTGGCGCTGCTGCTGCCGGCCGCCTGATCGGCGGGCTGGTGGGCACGGGGTGCCCACCCTACGGCGGGTGACTGATTACCCGACGGTACCGATGATCGAGACTTCCCGGTTCTCCGGAATCTCGTTATACGACAGCACGTGCAGCCCCGGCGCGAACAGGCGCGCGTAGCGGGCCAGCAGCGGACGGATCTGCGGCAGCACCAGCAGCAGCGGCGGCGTATGCTGCTGCTTCATCTGCTCGCGCGCCACCGGCATGTTCAGTTGCAGTTGCGACAGCAGCTGCGGATCGATCGGATAGTTGTCCAGCACGACCTTGCCGCCGCCGTTCTGGCGCGCCTGGTTCAGGGAACCGAGCAGCATGTTTTCCAGCTCGCCCGACAGGTTAAACGCGGGCATGTCCTTCTTCTTGCCGTACAGGCCCGACACGATCTGGCGGCGCAGCGCGCAGCGCACTTCGGCCGCGAGCAGGATCGGATCCTTCGTCGCTTCCGAGCTGTCCAGCAAGGTGGTCGCGATCACGACGATGTCCTTCAGCGACACGTTCTCGGCCAGCAGCACGCGGAACACGCGCAGCAGCTGCGTGTGCGTGAGCGCCTTGTCCAGCGCGCCGGCCAGCTTCGGCGACAGCGCCGTCAGGCGTTCCATCAGCGCGGGCACGTCCTCGTGGCGGAACAGCTCCGCCATGTAGTCGCGCGCGACCTTGGACGTGTGCGTGGCGATCGCGCTCGGCACCTCGACGACCTGGTAACCCTGGCCCAGCGCGTGTGCCTTCTGCTCCGGATCGATCCACGTGACGGCCATGCCGAACGCCGGTTCGATGCCGGGAATGCCGTCGATGTCGCCGTACACGTTCGGCGACGGGATCGCCATCAGGCATTCCGCCACGACTTCGCCCTCGGCCACGACGGTGCCGTTGATCGCGATCGCGTACTGGTTCGGGCGCAGGGTCAGGTCGTCGCGCACGCCGATCGGCGGCAGCAGGAGGCCCATCTGCTCGGACAGGCTCTGGCGCACGCCCTTGATCCGTTTGGTCAGCACTTCGCCCTGCGCCTTGTCGACCAGGTGCACGAGCTTGTAGCCGACGGTGATCGAGATCGGCTGCACGACCGGCAGCTGCTGCCAGTCGAGTTCCGGCACGCGGTCGTCGCGCAGCGCCGCTTCGATGGCGGCCACGTTCGATTCGTCCGGCGGGGCCACCTGTTCGCGCGCCAGCTTCCAGCCGACGTAGCCGATGGCCGCCGCGAACACCATGAAGAACAGCGACGGCATGCCCGGCACCATGGCCAGGATCAGCATCACGCCGGCAGCCGAGTACAGGACGCTCGGATTGGCCAGCAGCTGGCCGCCGACCTGCTCTTCGAAGTCGCCCGAATCGCTGATGCGGGTGACGAGGATCGCCGCCGCGGCCGACAGCAGCAGCGCCGGCACCTGGGCCACGAGGCCGTCGCCGATAGTCAGCAATGCGTACTGGCGGAAGGCGTCGCCGAACGACAGGTCGTGCATCAGCGCGCCGATCGCGACGCCGCCGATCATGTTGATGAGCAGGATGAGGATCGACGCGATCGCATCGCCGCGCACGAACTTGGAGGCGCCGTCCATCGCGCCGTAGAAGTCCGCTTCCGCCGCCACTTCCTTGCGGCGCACCTGCGCCTTTTCCTGGTTGATCAGGCCCGCGTTCAGGTCGGCGTCGATCGCCATCTGCTTGCCGGGCAGCGCATCCAGCGTGAAGCGCGCGGACACTTCGGAGATGCGTTCCGAACCCTTCGTCACGACGACGAAGTTGATGATCATGAGGATCACGAAGACGACGATACCGACGACGAAGTTGCCGCCGATGACGACGTTGCCGAACGCCTCGATCACGTGGCCCGCGGCGTTCGTGCCCTCGTGGCCGTGCAGCAGCACGACGCGCGTGGACGCCACGTTCAGCGCGAGGCGCAGCAAGGTGGTGCCGAGGATGACGGTCGGGAAGACCGAGAAATCGAGCGGCCGCTTGGTCGACACGGACGTCAGGATCACGATCAGCGCCATCACGATGTTGAACGTGAACAGCACGTCCAGCAGCACCGGCGGCAGCGGCAGCATGATCATCGCCAGGATCGTCAGCAGGAAGGCCGGCGTGGCGATCTTCTGGCGGCGCAGCTCGAGCATCAAGCCGTTCAGGAAATTCATGTCGGGGATACCTCACTCAAAGCGGCCGGCACGGCCACGTCATTCGGGAAGCGCGGGGGCGCCTGGCGCCGGCCCGCACGGAAAGCATTCAATTGCAGCACGTAGTTCAGCACCTGCGACACCGCCTGGTACAGCGCGGCGGGAATCTGCTGCTGCACCTGGCTGGTGTTGTAGATGGCACGTGCCAGCGGCGGCAGCGCGATCGTCTCGATCTGGTGCCTGGCCGCGACGGAGCGGATGTACAGGGCCATCTCGTCGATGCCCTTCGCCACCACGAACGGCGCTTCCGCACGCTTGGTGTCGTACTTCAGCGCGACCGCGTAGTGCTCGGGATTCACGATCACCACGTCGGCGGTCGGCACCGTCTTGTTCACGTTGCGGCGTGCCATCTGCTGCTGCAGCTGGCGGATGCGCGCACGGATCTCGGGCTTGCCTTCGGTGCTCTTGTATTCTTCCTTCACTTCCTGCTTGCTCATGCGCTGGCCGCGGGCGAACAGGAAGGCCTGCAGCGGCACGTCGATCAGCGCGAACAGCACGAACACGGCGACGAGCGCCATCAGGCCGTCGAACATCATGCCGCCGCCGTGCAGCAGCGCGTCCGCCAGCGGCATGCGCTGCAGGTTGACCCACGCCGACAGCGCCGAGCGCACGACGTGCACCAGCACCACCGCCAGCAGCGCCGCCTTGGCCACCGACGTCGCGAACGTCGTCCAGTGCTTGCCGGAGGCGAGGTTGCCCAGGTTCTTCACGGGCGAGAAGCGCTCGAACTTCGGGATCAGGTTGTTCGTCGAGACCACCCAGCCGCCCGGCACCATGCTCGCCGCGACGATCGCGAGCGGCACGCCGGCCAGCGGCAGCACCATCTTCACGAGCAGCACGGCGGCGCCGCTCCACACGACGGTCATCGCGTTCTCCATCGAGCCGGCCGCGCCGAGCGGCGCGTACACGAGCCGGAACAGCGACCGGAACGACTCCAGGTAATCCGGGATCATGAACACGAACAGCTTCAGGCTCGCGAGGATCCCGACCGCCGTGGCCAGGTCCTTCGAGCGGACGACGTTGCCCTGCTCGCGCGCCTTCTTGAGCTTCTGGGCTGACGCCTTTTCTGTTTTGTCGCCGCCGGTATTGTCAGCCATGCGCCGCCCCCATCTGCTGCTGGAGCATCTCCAGCACCTGGTTCGTCATCTGCACGTAGTGCTCGGGAATGAAGCGCACGACCTGCACGAGCATCATCAGGCCGAACAGCGTCACCAGCGAAAAGCCCAGCGAGAACAGGTTCAGCGACGGCGCCACGCGGTTCAGGAAGCCGAAGCCGATCTGCACGACCATCGTCGAGAACACGATCGGGAGCGCCAGCAGGATCGCGGCCGAGAACACCCAGCCCACGTTCAGCGCCACCGTCTCCAGCAGGAGGCTCTTGTAGCCGCCGCCGACCGGCCACGCCTTGAAGCTCTGGCCCAGCACGCCCGCGAGCACGAGGTGGCCGTCGACGGCGAAGAACACGAGGATCGCGACGAGGCCCAGCAGGCCCGAAATCACGTCCGACTGCTGGCCGTTCACGGGGTCGTTCATCTGCGCCATCGAAAAGCCGACCTGGCTCGAGACGAGGAAGCCGAGCATGTTCACGACGGCCATCGTCAGCTGCATGGCGAGGCCGATCACGCCGCCGATCACGGCCTGCTCGATCATCACGACGACGCCGGCCAGCGAGAACGGATCGGGCATGACGGCGCCTTTCGTCAGCGGCAGCATCAGGAACGCGAGCACCACGGACAGCAGCGCGCGCACCGGGATCGGCACCAGCGCGTCGCCGATGACGGGGGCCGTCGACAGCAGCGCCATGACGCGGCAGAACGGCCACCACAGCGCGCTGATGAACGGCAGCAGCAGGTGGGTGACTTCCAGCATCAGCCGACCAGGGTCGCGGCGCGCTGGAACACGCTCACGCAATAGTCCATCAGTTTGCCGGTCATCCAGTGACCGGCGAGGATCAGGGCCACCAGCGTGACGAGGAGACGCGGCAGGAAGCTCAGCGTCTGCTCGTTGATCTGCGTGGCGGCCTGCACGAGGGCGACGATGACGCCGGCCACGAGGCCCGGCACCACCAGCACCATCACGAGCAGCATCACCAGCTGCAGGGCTTCGACGACGAAGTCGACGGCGATATCAGGAGTCATGTGAATGAATGCTAGAGGCCGTGGATGCTGCCGACCAGGGTATTCACGGTCAGGGTCCAGCCATCGACGAGCACGAACAACAGGAGCTTGAACGGCAGCGAGATGACGAGCGGCGACAGCATCATCATGCCCATCGCCATCAGCACCGACGACACCACCAGGTCGATGATCAGGAACGGAATGAACAGCATGCAGCCGATCTGGAACGCGCTCTTGAGCTCGGACAGCACGAAGGCGGCCAGCTTCACCGTGAAGCCGCGGTCCATCGGTTTCATCTCGGCCGGCTCGCCCGCCAGGTGCGCGATCTGGGCCAGCGCCGTCTTGCTCGTCTGGGCCAGCATGAAACGCGACAGCGGCACCTCGGCGATCTTGAGCGCCTGCTCCAGCGAGATCTTGTCCTTGTCGTACGGGACGAACGCTTCGTTCCACACCTGTTCGCCGACGGGACGCATGACGAGCAAGGTCAGGATCAGGGCGACGCCGGTGATGATCCGGTTGGGCAGGCCCTGCTGCAGGCCCAGGGCCTGGCGCAGCAGCGACAGCACGATCACGAAGCGGGTGAAACTGGTCATCATCATGACCATCACGGGCAGCAGCCCGAGGATGGTCATCAGGACCAGGATCTGCGACTTCACCGTGAGGCCGCTGGACGAGCCGGGGATCACGCCGGGCAGGACGTCCGGTCCCGCGGGCGCGGCCCAGGCGCTCGCGCCGGCCAGCAAAAGAACGGCGCCCGCGACGGCGGGCGCAAAACGGCGCAAGGTGTGAGCCACCCCGGCGCCGCCAACGTGCAACGTCATGACGCGATCAGGTCCAGGTTGAGGCCGTCCAGATCGATCACCTTCAGGCCATACTGCTCGCCCGCGACGACCACTTCGGCGCGCCCGATCGCGGCGCCGTTGACCTTGATGACGAGCGGCTCGCCCGCCATGGCGTCGAGCGGCAGCACGCTGTCCGGGCCGATCGCCATCAGTTCCTGCAGCGAGATGCGGGCCGAGCCCACTTCCAGCGTCAGCGTCACCGGGATGCGGCGCATCATCTGCGGCAGGCGCGGCGCGGCTTTCGGTGCCGCGACCGGGGCTGCGGCGTCTTCCGTCTGCTCGTCGTCGATGAGGATGTCGCCACCGGCGAATTGATCGTTCAGGTTCATGTTGATTACTCGGCGTCTTCAAAAGAGGTTAAACACAGCTTGCCTTTGTGCTCGGCGACGGCGGCGGTGAACAACCGCGCCTCGTCGAGCAGGACGTCGGCCCGGCCCACGTTCACCGGAATCACGTCGCCCACCTTCAGGTCGAACAATGCGCCCAGGGTGATTTCCTTGCTGACCAGGCGGCCGTCCAGCTTGACCTGGAGCTTGGTCGCAAGCGGCTCGGCCGGACCGCGCGCGGCGGTCGAACGGGCCGTCTCCGGGCGCAGCGTGCCCAGGATCATGGCCATCAGTTGCTGGTCGGGCGCGATCCAGAACTGGCCGGTGTTGTCGTTGTTGTCACGTACCTGGACGCGCAAGGCCCAGTTGCTTTCGCCGGGCATTGCCGAAGGCACCACGGCATTGGCCTGGACGGGCCGCGGCGCCACGTCCATTGCCACATTGGCAGCGACGCGTGCATACAACAGATCCACCATTTGTTGCGTCAGTACGACGCCCAATCTTTCTTCGGTGGCCGTCACGCGCTCGGTTTGCGGGTCCCGCTGAGTTGCGCCGGCGCTACGTCCACCGTAGCGTCGCTCCAACAGTGTCAGTAATAAACCACGCTCAAAAGTCACCGCGACGGTGCCCAGCGCACCCAATACGGCCATCCAGCGCAGGCTGTGGTCTTGCGGCACGCGGCCGAATTCAACGGTTTCGAGACGCCATGCGGCCCAGTAACGGCGCGCGCTGCCCTGCATGGCAGTGTCCAGATCCTCCTGGAGACGCGCCGCGAACTGGGGCAGCAGATGCACCGGACGCCCCAGAAGACAGGGGTCGAGCACTTGATGCTGCAGGGTGGTGTCGGGGTTTGCGATCGGCATGGTCAAATTATAAAAATGATAAGCAGAGATGCTTTCTTTTCATTCCTCTGGGCAACTATTATACCCGGGAAATTGTGTCACGCCATTTGATTTTCCCCTTTGAATTCGCCATTGCCCTACGGTAAGATGCTGTTACTGCGCTGGGGAAATCAAAAATTCACTCTGGGTGACGGATGAAACCGCTGCTATTCTCCACGGTTCGGCGACAGAAACCAAGCCACAGTATGGCACTGAAAATTTAACAATTTTCTTAATGCTAACGGTAGTTGCAATGAATGTAACACCAGTCTTCTCAGCAATATTTACCTGAAGTTACAACCCGCAAACTTAAGCATGGGAGCGATGAACACGATGGGAACTGAACTTGCCGGCCTGATCCGGGCCGACCTGGCAGCCCTCGCCAACGATGCCAACCGCCTCGCCGCCGTGGCACCGGCGGCCGATGCCGGCCACCCCACCCTGGGCGATGGCAGCGGCAACTTCTCCTTCGCGCAGAGCATGAAGAATGCCCTGGTCAGCGTGGACCAGGACCAGCAGGTGGCCAACCAGAAGATGGCCGACGTGGACAGCGGCAAGAGCGACGACCTGGTCGGCGCCATGCTGTCGTCGCAACAGGCGAACCTCTCGTTCTCCATGCTGATGCAGGTCCGCAACAAGGTGATGGGCGCCGTGGACGAGCTGCTCAAGCTGCCGGTGTGACAGGAACAAACCGATCGTGATTGCTACTCTCAAGTCCGCCATCGGCGGCAAGCGCCTGGCCTTGCCGCCCGCGCTCACCAAGAACCTGACTCCGATGCTGGTGCTGGCCATCGGCATCACCGCGGCCGTCATGCTGTACATGTGGAACGACCAGGCCGGCTACAAGCCGGTGTTCGGCGCCCACGAGAAAGTCGCCGCCAGCGACATGATGAGCGTGCTCGACGCCGAGCACGTGCCCTACCGCATCCACCCGGATTCGGGCCAGGTCATGGTGCCGACCGGCCAGCTGGGCAAGGTGCGCATGCTGCTGGCCGCCAAGGGCGTGACCGCGCAGCTGCCGGCCGGCCTGGAGCTGATGGACAAGAACGACCCGCTGGGCGTGTCGCAGTTCGTGCAGGACGTGCGCTTCCGCCGCGGCCTGGAAGGCGAGCTGGCGCAGTCGATCCTGACCCTGGACGCCATCGCCTCGGCGCGCGTGCACCTGGCCATCGCCAAGTCCTCGTCGTTCGTCGCCAGCGACGGCGACAAGTCGTCCGCCTCCGTCGTGGTGGCGGTCAAGCCGGGCCGCACGCTGTCGAACGAACAGATCGCCGCGATCGTCAACATGGTCAGCGGCAGCGTCGCCGGCCTGGCTCCGGCGCGCGTGTCGCTCGTCGACCAGAACGGCAACTACCTGTCGTCGCGCGTGGACCTGACCGAAGGCTTCGACGGCGCCGCCCAGGGCGATGCCGCCGCCAAGCGCTACCAGGATGAAGTGCGCGCCAACGTGGCCGGCCTGCTCGGGCCCGTGCTCGGCGCCGACAACTTCAAGGTCAGCGTGACGGCCGACGTCGACAACGACAAGGTCGAGGAAACGCAGGAGAAATACGGCGCCGACCCGAAGGTCACCAGCGAAGCGATGCGCGAGGAAATGGAAAAGAGCCGCATGGCGCTGGGCGTGCCCGGCACCTTGTCGAATCGTCCGCCCGTCGCCGCCAATCCGCCGGCCGATCCGAACGCCGCGAACGGCGCCGCCGCCGACCCGAACGCCAAGCCGGACGACGGCAGCGCGCGCAAGAACGCGACGACCCGCCAGTACGCCTACGACCGCGCGATCACCCAGATCAAGCGCTCGCGCGGCCGCCTGAAGAAGCTGTCGGTGGCGGTGGTGCTGAACAACGCCAAGGCCGCGACGCCGAAGACGGGCTGGACCCCGGCGGAAATCGCCAACATCGACAAGATCCTGCGCGGCGGCCTGGGCATCGACGCCACCCGCGGCGACGTGCTGATGGTGTCCTCGCTGTCCTTCCCGGCCCCGGTCGCGGTCGAGCCGTGGTACCAGGAGCGCGACAACATCGTCGACATGGTCCGCTACGGCATGTACGCGATCGGCGCCCTGCTCGCCTGGCTGCTGGTCCTGCGTCCGCTGATGCGCCTGCTGAACCAGCGCGTCGCGCCGCAGCAGCCCGCG
>CBIHRX010000150.1:0-16047 GCA_966212555.1 uncultured Massilia sp. | reverse complement strand
TGCGCCGGCTCCTGCACCGGTGCCCTTGGCCAGGTAGTGTTCGCCCAGGTCGTCGCCCGCTTTCGGGTTGACGACTTCACCGACGCCCTTGCCGGCCATGCCGCCTGCAATACCGCCGATCGCGGCACCTGCCGCCATGCCGATCGGACCGCCGGCCGCGCCCAGTGCGGCGCCGGTTGCAGCACCCGCGGCGGCGCCGATGCCGGTGCCGATCACGTGCGAGCCGCCGTTATCGGTGAAGGTCTGGTTCAGGTAGGCGACGTCCTCGTCCGAACGCGGCGTCACGCCCATCACGATGCCGCCTTTCTGGATGCCTTCCTCGTAGTGCTTGACGCGTTCTTCCGGGATGCCGGCACCGATCAGCGCGCCGATCAGGCCGCCGGTGATGCCGCCCGCGCCCGCACCGGCCAGCGCTGCCGCCAGCGGACCGGCGACGACGAGGCCAGCGCCCGGGATCACGAGCGAGGTGCCGATGGCGGCCACGCCGGCCAGCACGGCGCCGATGGTGCCGCCGATACCCGCACCGGCAGCGGCGCCTTCCGCGGCCTTGCTGCCCAGCTCAGTTTCGGTGTCGGTGAACTGGGTCTTGCGGGTGGTGTCCGACATCATCAGGTTGACGTCGTCTTTCGTGTAGCCACGGGTCGAGATGGCGCTGTAGGCGCGCTCCGCGCTGGCGCGGTCGGGGAACAGCCCGGTCACCATGCGGTCTTGTTTTTTCTGTGCGGTCGTCGAGTTGTCGAGAATAGCCATGATGTACGTTCCTTTCAGTAATCGAAGCGGTCCGGGGTGTTGCGTTCACTTGATGCAAAGTGATTTAAACGATATGCCTGCCCATCAATGCGCTTCTGTTCGCTGACGCACCCAGTTCGGGACATTCCGCACCACAAGAGAACACCGACGCGGTTTGCGCGTCTAACGTTCGGCAACGCACCGACCCCGAACTGTGTGCATCACTAGACTTTGCACATGGCCTCGGCATTCAATTGGCCTGGAGTATGTTTTTCCAACTTGAGGAGGACTCAACATGTTATTCATTATCTGGATCGTCGTCGGTGGTATCCTCGGCTGGCTCGCCAGCATGGTCATGAAAACGGACGCTGAGCAAGGCATGATTCTCAATATCGTGGTCGGTATTGTGGGAGCCTTCCTGGGTGGCTGGCTGTTGTCCCCGCTGTTCGGTAGTGGCACCATCAACTCCGATGACTTCAGTGTTTCTTCGCTGCTGGTCTCGTTCCTGGGCGCTGTGATCCTGCTCGCGATCGTCAATCTGCTGCGTCGCGGCCGCGTCCGCTAAGCAGGTGCAAGCCCCCCTTGAAAACCAACGTCGGCTGGCGTTGGTTTTTTTACGTCCTTAAATCGAACTCATGCGTATCAAGCGACCCATCGTCGTGCTCATCACCTGCATCGCCACCCTCGTGGCGGGCTTGCTCGTGCTGAACTTCGCGCCCGGCGAAAAGAAGATCGACACGCAACTCACGCGCCTGTACGACACGGACGATCCGCAATTCCGGCGCTCGCTCGGTGTGCTGCTGGGCCCGCCCATCATCGAGGGCAACAAGGCCGAGGTACTGCTCAACGGCGACAAGATTTTCCCCGCCATGCTGGACGCGATCCGCTCGGCGCAACAGTCCATCAGCTTCGAAACCTATATCTACTGGGAAGGCACGATCGGCCGCGAATTCACGGACGCGCTGTCGGAACGGGCACGCGCCGGCGTCAAGGTGCACGTGCTGCTCGACTGGATCGGCAGCATGAAGATCGACGACGCATCGCTCGACGAAATGCGCCGCGCCGGCGTCGAATTGCACCGCTACCACAAGCCCGTCTGGTGGAAGCTGGCGCGCCTGAACAACCGCACGCACCGCAAGCTCCTGATCGTCGACGGCAAGGTCGGCTTCACGGGCGGCGTCGGCATCGCCGACAAATGGCGCGGCAACGCCCAGGATCCCGAGCACTGGCGCGATTCGCATTTCCGCGTGGAAGGTCCGGTCGTCGGCCAGATGCAGGCCGTGTTCAACGACAACTGGACGAAGGCGACGGGCGCCATACTCGACGGCCCCGCCTATTTCCCGGCCCTCGTCGCGCAGGGCGGCATGCCCGCGCAGATGTTCTCCAGCTCACCCACGGGCGGCAGCGAAAGCATGCACCTGATGTACTTGCTCGCGATCACGGCCGCGCGCCGCACGATCCATCTGTCGAACTCGTACTTCGTGCCGGACGAGCTGGCCGTGAAGGCACTCGTCGCGGCGGCGAAACGGGGCGTGGACGTGCGCATCATCACGCCGGGCCCCATCATCGATTCCGACGTCGTGCGCGCCGCCTCGCGCGAGCGCTGGGGAGAACTCCTGGCGGCGGGCATCAGGATGGCCGAGTACCAGCCGACGATGTACCACGTGAAGGCGCTGGTCGTCGATTCGCTCCTCGTCTCCGTCGGCTCCACCAATTTCGACAACCGCTCGTTCATCCTCAACGACGAGGCCAATTTGAACGTGCTCGATCCTGGCTTTGCCAAACAGCAAGAGGCCGTCTTCGAAGACGATTGGAAACACGCCCGCCCCGTCACCTTGCAGGCGTGGGAAAACCGGCCGTTCATGGAAAAAATCGGCGGCAAGCTGGCGGACCTGATCGGCGCACAGTTATGAGGCTAGCCATGCATAAATCCTTTCTCTCGCTCACCGTCCTTGTTTCATTCGCCGCCCACGCCGACGAAGGCATGTGGATGCCGCAGCAACTGCCGCAGATCGCGAAGCAGCTCAAAACTGCCGGCCTCAAGCTCGATCCGGCGACCCTCACCAGGCTGACCGACTTCCCGATGGGCGCCGTCGTGAGCCTGGGCGGCTGCTCGGCGTCGTTCGTGTCGCCGCAAGGCCTCGTGATCACGAACCACCACTGCGTGTACAACAGCGTGGCCGTGAACTCCACGCCGCAGCGCGACCTGCTCGCCGACGGGTTCCTCGCGAAGACGATGGCGGAGGAACTGCCGGCCGCGCCGGGCAGCCGCGTGTTCGTCACGGAGGAAGTCGCGAACGTCAGCACCCGCGTGATCACGCCGGAGGTCGCGCCGTTGACGGGCAAGGCGCGCCTGGATGCGATGGAAAAGAACCAGAAGACGCTCGTCGCCGAATGCGAGAAGGACGCCGGCTACCGCTGTACCGTCGCGAGCTTCTACGGCGGCCTCGAGTTCTACCGCATCAAGCAGCTCGAGATCCGCGACGTGCGCCTCGTGCACGCGCCGCCTTCCGGCATCGGCAAGTTCGGCGGCGACACCGACAACTGGATGTGGCCGCGCCACACGGGCGACTACGGCTTTTACCGCGCCTACGTCAGCCGCGAGGGCAAGGCCGCGGACTACGCGAAGGACAACGTCCCATACCGTCCGAAGCTGTGGCTCGGGATCGCGCAAGAAGGCGTGAAGGAAGGCGATTTCGTCATGGCCCTCGGCTACCCGGGCCGCACGAACCGCCATCGCCTGCCGTCCGAAGTGGCGTTCACGTTCGACTGGAACTACCCCGCGTTCGTGAAGGCGTCGGGCGAGACGCTGGCCGTCATCGAACGCGAGACGAAGAACGATCCGGCCGCGCGCCTGAAGTACGCGGGCCAGATCGCGAGCGTCAACAACTACTACAAGAACCGCAAGGGCATGCTCGCCAGCTACGCGGGCAGCGACATCCTCGCGCGCAAGACGGCCGAACACGATGCGCTGAAAGCGTGGGTGAACGCGAACCCGCAGCGCAAGGCCGAATTCGGCGCCGCCATCGAGGCCGCCGAAAAACTGATCGCCGAACGCGACGCGCAGTCCCGGCGCGAATTCTTCCTCGGCTATTCGATGCCGCGCTTCCTGAACTCGGCGCGCACCCTGTACCGCCTCGCGCACGAGCGCACGAAGCCGGATATCGAGCGCAAGTCCGGCTACCAGGAACGCGACATGCCGCGCCTGGCGTCCGTCATCGGCGGCCAGGACCGCACCTACGACGAGAAGGTCGACAAGGCCCTCGTGCTGAACTTCCTGAAGCAGTACGACGCGCAGCCGGTCGACCACCACGACGCCGCGTTCGACAGCGCCCTCGGCATCAAGCCGGGCATGAGCGAGGCCGAGCTGAAGGCCGCGCTGGACCGCATCTACGCGGGCTCGCGCCTGCAGGACAAGGACCAGCGCACGGCGTGGCTGGCGAAGACGCCGCAGGACTTCAGGGCCAGCACCGACAGCTTCATCAAGGCCGCCGTCGCCATGTACGACGCCGACATGAAGCACGAGGCGGAAGAGGACGAACTGGCCGGGAACATCCAGAAGGCCTACGCCGGCTATATGAAAGCGAAGATCGCGTACATGAACGGCAAGGGACGCGCCGTGTACCCGGATGCGAACAGCACGCTGCGCGTCACGTTCGGCAACGTCAGGGGCCGCGACTACGGCGCCGACGGCACCGGCGCCTGGACCGCGTTCACGACCGTGAAAGGCGTCGTCGCCAAGCACACGGGCGAAGGCGAGTTCAATGCGCCCGAGCGCCAGCTGGCCGCGATCCGCGCGAAGGACTTCGGCCGCTGGGCCGACCCGAAGCTGAAGACCGTGCCCGTCGACTTCCTCGCCACGCTGGACATCACGGGCGGCAACTCGGGTTCCGCCGCGCTGAACGCACGCGGCGAGCTGGTGGGCCTCGCGTTCGACGGCACGCTCGACTCCATCATCTCCGACTGGGATTTCGATCCGCGCGCCACGCGCGACATCCAGGTCGACATCCGCTACATCCTGTGGAACATGGAGAAGGTCGACCATGCGGACAACCTTCTGCAGGAGATGGGCGTCAGTCGGCCGCGCTGATCTTGGCGCGCTGCAGCGAGTTCTCGAGTTCGGCCATGCCGGCCGGCAGGTCCACGGTCGCGCCCAGGTCGCGCATCGTGCTGCCCAGCGCGTGCACGGTGCGGAACAGATGGTGGGCGCGGCATTGTTCGCCCATCTGCCCGATCCGCACGATCGGCAGCCCGAAGGAGCCCGAGATCTCGACCTGATAGCGGCTGGAGATCGTGGCGCAGACGGCCTGGTTGGTGACGCCCTCCGGCAGGTTGATCCCGACGACGGAGTTGAGCCGCGATTCCACGGGTGCGAACAGGGACAGGCCCATCGCCTCGATACTGTCCTGCAGCGCGGTCGAGCAGCGCAGGTGGCGGGCGAACCTGACGGGCAGCGTTTCCTCGCACACGAGGCGCAGGGCTTCGTGCAGCGCCAGCACGCCCGACACCGGTGCCGTGTAGTGGTACGACGCCTTGTGCCAGAAATTCTCGGCCAGCAGCGCGTCCAGGCACCAGTGCGTATTGGGCGTCGGCCGTTCGCGGATGCGGCTCCATGCGGTGTCGGAAAACGCGAGCAGCGACACGCCGGGAATCGACGACAGCCCTTTCTGGCCGCCGGTGATCACGGCATCCACCTGCCAGTTGTCCATCTCGAACGGCGTCGTGCTGAGCGTGCAGACGGCGTCGACGATGACGAGACAGCCCCGCGCCTTCGCCAGCCGCGCGATGTCGCTCACGTGGCTGTTGAACGTGGTGTTGGACGTTTCGCCCTGGACGAGCGTCAGGCAGTGCGGGCGGTGCTCGTCCAGCAGCTGCTCCAGCCTGTCCAGCGACATCGAGTGCGGATAGATCTCGTTCATGGTGACGACGTCCGCGCCCGCGCGGCGGCTCATTTCCGCCATCCGGCCGCTGAAGAAGCCATTGCAGATCGAGAGCACGCGCGTGCCGGGCCAGACGAGATTGCAGATCGCCATTTCCATCGCGGCCGACCCGGGACCGGCCACGCCCAGCACCCAGTTGGAGCGGGTCTGGAAGACGTAGCGCGCCATGTCCTTCACCTGCGTGATGATCTTCGCCATCGTCTCGCCCAGGTGGTTGATGACCAGCGAATTCGCGCGCGCGACCGCGCTGGGGATCGGCACGGGGCCGGCGCCCATCATCAGCAGGGGATCGTCGGGCAGGATGGCGCTGAGATGGTCGACGTGCGGAGGCAGGATATCGTTGCGAGTTGGCTGGAGCTGTGTGTTCATGGTGGGGTCTTCGTCGTGTTGGCAGTCGGACAAGTGTATCAAGTATTCCATCCGCGCCATCTGCATCTCATACCGCGCAATGCGCAGTCCATCCCTTCGGGCCTGCCGGCTCGCGACGCTCCCTTTACACTGCCCGCACATCACGCATAAGGAGAACGGTATGAAACGGATCTGGATCTGGGCACTGCTCGCCATCGCATGCGCGGACGTGCGCGCGCAGGACGACGCGAAGGCACAGGCATGGACGCAGGCGCGCGCGATCGTGGCGGACCTCGACAGAATCGTCGCGCCGCACGGCGTGCAGGAGTCGTACAAGACGCGCATCGGCGGCATCGACCAATGGCTCACCGTGCGCGGCCAGGAGCGCGACAACCCGATGATCCTGTTCGTGCACGGCGGCCCCGCATCGCCCGTCACGCCGACCTTGTGGCAGTTCGAACGCCCGCTCGAGGAATACTTCACCATCGCGAACTGGGACCAGCGCGGCGCCGGCAAGACGTACGGCGAGACCGATCCCGCGCAGGTCGCGGACACGATCCGCATCGACCGCTACGTCGACGACGCCATCGAGGTGGCCGAGCACCTGCGCCAACGCTACGGCAAGAAGAAGCTGATCCTGATGGGCCACAGCTGGGGCACCATCGTGAGCATGAAGGCGGCGCTGAAGCGTCCGGATCTGTTTTATGCCTACGTCGGCATCGGCCAGGTGATCAGCGTGCGCGAGAACGAGCGCATCAGCTTCGACTACGCGCTGGAGCAGGCGAAGGCGCACAAGAACGAGGAAGCGCTGCGCGACCTGCAGTCGATCGCGCCCTACCCCGGCAACCAGCCGATCACGCGCGAACGCATCATCGTCGCGCGCAAGTGGCCGCAGTACTACGGCGGCCTGAGTGCGTACCGCAGCGAGTCGGCCTACTACTTCGACGGCCCGCGCCTGTCGCCGGAATACGATGCGAAACAGGCGAAGGACATCGACCAGGGCAACCTGCTCACGCTGGGCCGCATCCTGCCGGAGTTCGTGCAGGTGGATTTTTCGAACGTGAAGTCGTTTCCGATCCCGGTCGTGATGTTCCTGGGCCGGAACGATTACACGACGCCGACGGCACCGACCGAGGCGTGGCTGAAACAGGTGAAGGCGCCGTCGAAACAGGCCGTGTGGTTCGAGCGGTCGGCGCACATGGTGCCGTGGGAAGAGCCGGGGAAGACGCTCGTCAGTTTGCTGACGTACGTCCGCCCGCTCGCGCAATAACGTCGCCCCCGCGAAGGCGGGGGCCCAATTTTGCAAGCGCCGTCGCGACGCGTCCAAATTAGGTCCCTGCCTCCGCAGGGACGACGTCGATAAGCGTTACCGGCTGGGCTTAATGCATCATCTCGGTGGGCTGAACGTCGACCTTGTTCAACCGGCTATTCCGCATCCCGTACCCGAAATACGTGAGCACCGCCACCGTCATCCAGACGGTGAACACGGTATAGGTCGTGCTGGACAACCCGCCGACGAGATACAGGCTCGCGAGAATCGACAGTCCCGGCACGAGGTAAGGCCCGAAGGGCACGCGGAACCCCTTGCCGCCCGTCTCGCCCTGCTTGCGGCGGATGACCGGCACGGCGATCGACACGACGATGAACGCGACCAGCGTACCCATGCTCACCATGTCCCACAGGAAGGTGGAGTCGACGAGGCCCGCCACGGCGCCCACGGCGATGCTGACGATCAGCGTGTTCGTCACCGGCGACTGCGTGCGCGGGTTGACGGTGCGGAAGGCCTTCGGCACGAGGCCGTCCTTGGCGATGGCGTACAGGATGCGCGTCTGGCCGTAGATCGTCACCAGGGTCACGGAAAACACGGAGATGACGGCGCCGGCCGACAGCACGAGCGCCGGCCACGCTTTACCGGTCACGTTCTGCAGGATCACGGCGAGGCCCGCTTCCTGGCCCGCGAACATCGACGCGGGCTGGGCGCCGAGAGCCGCGATCGCGACCAGCATGTAGAACACCGTGACGATGCCGAGGGCGGCCAGGATGCCGATCGGGACGTCGCGCGTCGGGTTCCTGACCTCTTCGCCGGCCGTGGCGATGGTGTCGAGGCCGATGAACGAAAAGAACACGGTGCCCGCCGCCGCCGTCACGCCGGCCAGGCCGCCGACGCCCTTGCCGTCCGCCGGCCAGACGAACGGGTGGAAGTTGTTGATGTCGAAGCCGGACAGCGCGATCACGGAAAAGAAGATGAGGATCGCCAGCTTGATCAGCACCATGATGGCGTTCGTCGTCGCCGATTCCCTGGTGCCGCGGATCAGCAAAACGCAGCACAGCACGACGAGCAGGATCGGCGGCAGGTTGATGTGCCCCGTGTGGAATTCGACGCCGCCGTTCTTGCCCGCGACGACCAGGGGCGAACGCAGCGCATCCGGGATCTGCCAGCCGAGCGCGTTCTGCAGGAAGTTATTCAGGTAATCCGACCAGCCGATGGCGGTCGCACTGGCGGCGAGGCCATACTCCAGCAGCAGGCAGGCCGCGACGACGAAGGCGGCAAACTCGCCCACGGTGGCGTAGGCGAAGGAATACGAGGAACCGGCGGCCGGCACGCGGTTGGCCAGTTCGGCGTAGCAGAGCGCCGTGAGGCCCGCGGTGACGGCGGCCATCAGGAACGACAGCACGACGGCCGGACCGGCCTTCGGCACGGCTTCCACCATCGTGAAAAAGATACCGGTGCCGATCGTGGCGCCGACGCCGATCATCGTCAGGGGAAACAAGCCCAGCGAGCGGCCCAGGGCGTGGGCATGGCCGTCATCGAGCTTGTGCTCGGACGTCTTGGTACGAAAGAGCTTTTGGCCCAGTGTCTGGTTCACGGCGTCGTCCTCTTGGCGCGGGTAGCGCTGTTGTCTTATCCAAAGTCCGCGATTATAGGGCCAGTTCCCGGCACGGCTTTCACTGCGGGAAAAAAATACTTCCGTTAAACCTGCATTTTTAATGCAGATTTAGGTAGAATACGCCCATGGAGTTAGAATACGCTCGTACCCACTGAGCTGATCCAATGCGACTCACCCGATTCTCCGATATTGGCCTGCGTGTCCTGATCTATCTGGAACGCGCGGGAGAGCGTCCGCATCCGGTGACGGTGGCCGAGATCGGCAAGCAGTTCGACATCCCGCTGAACCACCTCGTGAAAGTGGTCGGGCAACTGGCCAAGCTGGGCTGGGTCCAGGCGACGCGCGGACGCAACGGCGGCCTGCGCCTTGCCGCCGATCCCGCCACGCTGACGATCGGCCAGGTGCTGCGCAAGCTGGAAGGCGAAGAGGACGAGCTGGTCGACTGCGAAGGCACGGACTGCGCGCTGAAGATGGATTGCCAGCTGCGCGGCATGCTGCGCGCCGGCATGCGGGCATTCTACGAGGCGATGGACCGCTACACGCTGGCCCACGCCACCGCCGGCAACACGGGCGAACAGGTCATGCGCATGCACCGCATGTTCTGGGATGGCGCCGCGGCAAAAGCCGCCGTGGCCCTGCCCGAGCCGGTGAGTGAGGATTAACTTATTACTTGATGGCGAGCCCGCCGAGCGGGCCTTTTTTTGAATCTTAAATCTGCATTTTAAATGCATAATTAAAGGAACCACCATGATTTCGGAAGCTTCCCGCCCCTACATCGATGCCAGCGTCCCCGTCCTGCGCCAGCACGGCCTGACGATCACCAAGCTGTTCTACACGAACATGCTGGGCGCGCATCCTGAACTGACCCGCATCTTCAACATGGGGAACCAGGCCAGCGGGGCGCAGCAGCAATCGCTGGCGTCGGCGGTGTTCGCGTACGCGGCCAACATCGGCAATCCGGGCGCGCTGGGTCCCGTCGTCGAGCGCATCGTGCACAAGCACGTGTCGGTCGGCATCCGCGCCGAGCACTACCCGATCGTCGGCAAGCACCTGCTGGAATCCATCGCCACGACGCTGGGCGACGCCGCCACGGCACCGCTGCTGGACGCCTGGAAGGAAGCCTACAACTCGCTCGCCAAGCTGCTGATCGAAGCGGAAGCGAATTTGTACAGCACGGCCGGCATCCAGCCGGGCGAGACCCGCCCGATGCGCGTCGTGGAAGTCAAGACGGAATCCGTCAACGTGCTGTCGATCCGCTTCGTCCCCGCCGACGGCAAGCCGGTCCCCGCGTTCAAGCCGGGCCAGTACGTGAGCGTCGCCGTCGACCTGCCGGGCGGCCGCCACCAGCTGCGCCAGTACAGCCTGTCGGATGCGCCGAATGGCGAGAACCTGCGCATCTCGGTGAAGCGCGAAGACGGCGTGGACAAAACGCCGGCCGGTGAAGTATCGAACTGGCTGCACGCCAACGTGAAGGTCGGCACCATCCTGCAGGTGTCGCACCCGTTCGGCGAATTCCTGCCGGAGACGGAAGGCGATGCGCCGCTCGTGCTGCTGTCGGCCGGCGTCGGCGTCACGCCGATGGTGTCCGCGCTGAAGCGCGTGGCGCAGGTGAATCCGCAGCGCCGCGTGATCTTCGCGCACGCCGCACGCGATGCCGGCCACCACGCGCTGCGCGCGGAAGTCGACGCGCTGCAGGCCGCAATGCCGAACCTGTCGGTCGTGGCCTTCCATGAAGATGCATGGAAGGATGAGAAAAATCGCGCCGGCGTGATCGAAGGCCGCATGGACGTGGCGAAGCTGCCGGCATGGCCGGTTGAAGAGGCCGAGGTGTACCTGTGCGGTCCGCACAAGTTCATGCAGGCCCAGTGGCTGGGCCTCCTGAACGCGGGCGTGCCGGCGGGACGCCTGCACCGCGAGGTGTTCGGGCCGGAGCTGCTCGACCACCTGCTGTAAACGAAAACGCACGCTGAAGCGTGGGCACGGGGTGCCCACCCTACCGTAGGGTGGGCGGACCTCCGCCCACGCGTTCCACCATTTAATTCACGACCTGGATCAGCTTCCCGCTCACGGTCCGCTGCGCCGGGTTGCCGTACACGCGGATGCCGCCGGAACCGCCGTTCTGCGCGACGAGCGACTGGCGCACGTTCGCGGTCATGCCGCCCGATCCCGTCGACGACAGGTCCGCCTGCTCGCTGACGAGGTCCGCCAGGTCCAGGTGGCCGGAGCCGTTCGAGCGCGCGGCCAGGTTGCGCACCGCCCCCGTCACGCGCAGCTGGCCCGAGCCGTTCAGGTTCGCCGTCACGCGCTCGCCCTGCATGCGGCCCGCGACCACGCGTCCGGAACCGTTCAGGGACAGGTTGCCGCCGCCGCTGTGCAAGGTCGTCGCGTCGATGCTGCCCGAGCCGTTCTGCGACACGTCCAGGCTGGACACGCGGCCCGTCAGCAGCACGGATCCCGATCCCCGCCCTTCTACCACCAGCGGTCCGCCGTTCAGGTCCTGCACGGACAGGTGGCCGGACCCGTCGTGGCGCACGCTCGCGAGCCGCGGCACGGTATAGGTCACGCGCACGGGGTTGTTCGTGCGGAACGAACGCTCCTTCTCGATGACGAGGCGGTCGCCGCGCAGCTCGGTGCGAATGAACGGCAGCAGGTTGCTGTCCGCCTCAACGACCAGCGAGGTGGCGGGCCCCACGTGCACGTCGACCGTGATCGTGCCGTTCACTTCCAGCGCCGGCACGGTGGCGACCGTGCGCTCGTCGCGCGCGGGCACGCCATTGCCTTCGATGGAATCGCTGGAGAACGGCGTGCGGACCTGGTAGTCGCCGTCGCCACCCGGCGCGACGATGATGGCGCAGCCGCCGAGGATGGCGCAGGTGATGGCGATGGCGAGCGGTGTACGCATGGTGGATGGCCTTTTTATCATGTTGACCATGCGACTGTAGCAAGGGCATCCGCACCCGTCCGCCCGTGTGCGACGGACGGCGTAAAACGCGGAACGAACGGGGGGAAACCTGCGACGACCGTCAGCGCTGGCCCAGGCGCGTATCGCCGAACAGGTGCTTGTGCTCGTGCGGCTGCGAGCGCCAGTACTGCGGCGGCGCGCTGACCGTCGCCCCCAGCTCCGCCGCCGCATGCCACGGCCAGCGCGGGTCGTACAGCATCGCGCGCGCCAGGGCCACCAGGTCGGCCTGGCCCGTCTGGACGATGGTCTCGGCCTGCTTCGCTTCCGTGATCAGGCCCACGCCGATGGTCGGCATGGACGTCTGCGCCTTGATGCGCGCGGCGAACTCGATCTGGTAGCCCGGACCGACGGGGATCTTCTGGTGCGGCGACACCCCGCCGCTCGATACGTGGATGAACTGGCAGCCCAGCCTCTCCAGTTCCTGCGTCAGCACGAGGCTCTGTTCCAGGTCCCAGCCGCCGTCGACCCAGTCGCTGGCCGAGATGCGCATGCCGACCACCATCTCGGGCGACACGGCCGCGCGCACGGCCTGGAACACCTCGAGCGGAAAGCGCATGCGGTTCTCGAGCGAACCGCCGTATTGATCGTCCCGTCGGTTCGACAGCGGCGACAGGAACTGGTGCAGCAGATAGCCGTGGGCGCCGTGCAGTTCGATGGCGTCCAGCCCCAGCGCATCGGCGCGGCGCGCGGCGGCGGCAAAACCTTCCTTCACGCGCTCCAGGCCGGCGGCGTCGAGCGCCAGCGGCACGGTCTCGCCTTCCGCATGCGGGAGCGCGGACGGCGCCACGGTCTGCCAGCCGTGGGAGTCCCCGACGGGAAGATTCGCGCCGCCGTGCCACGGCACTTCGCTCGACGCCTTGCGGCCCGCGTGCGCGAGCTGGACGGCGATCTTGATGGGCGCGTACTTGCGCATCGCGTTGACGACGGGCTCCAGCGCGGCCGCGTGCTCGTCGGACCAGAGGCCCAGGTCGGCATAGGTGATGCGGCCCTCCTCCGTCACGGCGGTCGCCTCGATGATCAGGAGTCCCGCACCGGACAACGCGAGGTGGCCGAGGTGGATCATGTGCCAGTCGGTGGCGTAGCCCCGGTCGGCGGAGTATTGGCACATCGGCGCGATGACGATCCGGTTGGCCAGCTCGATGGGGCCGAGCTTGATCGGAGAAAACAGCTTGCTCATGGGTAGACACCCTTCCCTTTGTAGGGTGGGCACCCGTGCCCACCAAATGCATGCGTAAAGGGACAGTCTAGCGCGCGATGCGAAAGCGCGTCGTTCATGGTGCGCGCATCCAAAGGTGGGCACGGGGTGCCCACCCTACGACCTTACGACCATGATCCCCGCACGCAACCCCACGCGCACATCCGGGTTCGGAAACACGACGCACTCCTCGTCGTGCTGAACGGTATAAACGGTATCGCCGTCGCGCGCGATCACGTCGCCCTTTTTCAGCGGCGTGAAGTTTTCCGTGTCGCGCCCGAAGCTCATGGTGAAGGCATCGGACAGCTTGGTGATCGACTGGGCCGTGTTGAACACGATCGGCGCCTTGCCTTCCCCCGCCGTCGTACCCCGCAGCAGACCGTGCAAGGCCGCGGCCATCGCCGCGAACTGCGACAGGTCGTTCTGCCCCAGCGTGCCGATGCGTCCCAGTTCGACGGTGGTGCCCGCCGCCCCGTGCCGCTCGGCCGTCCAGTAACTGTACGTGCCCGCGGAGGCCGGGTTCATGATGACGGCCTCGATGCCGCCGAGGCCCAGCCAGGCGATCAGTTCGCGGCGCGGCGCGTCCGCGATCAGTTCCGGCACGATCGCGAAGCGCGGATAGCGCGACCCGCGGATCGCCGTGTGCAGGTCGAGGTGCCAGCGGCGCGCGCCGCTGCCCTCGAAGAACGCGGCGGTGGCCGTGATCAGGGTGTCGGCGCGGCCGGCCTCGAACGTACCGGCCAGGTCGCCGCGCTGGTCGCGGAACATGCGGTTCAGGTCCGCATCGATGAAGCGCTTGCCGGCCGCGATGGCGTCGATGTTCCCGACGCACAGCATCAGATCCACCGCGAGCTCGCCCGGCGTGCGCGACAGGGCCTCGATGGCGTAGGCCACCATCTCGATCGGCCCCGTCTCGTCGCCGTGCACGCCCACCGACAGCAGCACTGCCGGACGGTCCGGCGAGGACGGCGCCGCCTTCACGGTCAGCACGCCCTTTGCAGGCCGGCCGACGAGGTAGCCGGCCGCCGCGAAGCGGCCGGCTACCTCGCCGAAGTCGCCTTCGGCCAGCGCCCTGATTTCCTTCGGTAAGGTGGCCGCCATCGCGTCAAGCCAGCATCGCCACGGAGGCTGCGGCGTTGCCCGCCGCGATGCGGTCCGGGCTCGATCCTTCCGACAGCGACCACACGGCCAGCATCGCCTGCTCCAGGTCCGTCGGCTGGACGTAGCCGGCCGACAGGCCCATCGCCGCGGTCAGCTCGCGCACGGCGGCTTGCATGTCGCCGGTGGCGCGGCTCGCTTCCAGCACTTCCAGCAGCAGGCGCTGCTGCGTGCGGCGCAGGGCCTGCAGCGCGTAGTTGCGCAGCTGTTCCTGCGACTTGCTGGCGGCCGGCAGCTTGAGGCCGCGCTCCAAGGTGTCGATGCCGGCCTGCTCGCGCAGCAGCATGCCGACGCGCAGGAACTCGGCCAGCGACATGCCTTGCGGACGCTGGACGGAGACGGCCGCGAACAGGAAGGCCGCCAGCGATTCGACCGTGTCGACGGCCTTCCACGCCTGCACGAACGACGACGACAAGCCGGCGTGGCTGTCCGCCTCCGACTTCGCCGGCATCAGCTGGCGCAGTTGTTCCGGCTGGGCGAACAGGTTCGACAGCTCTTCCATGCCGCCGGCGCCGGCCTGCTCGGCCGGCAGCGACAGCACGCCTTCGATCACGGTGCGCAGCATCACGCGGGTGCGGACGTCGACGGCCTGCGACACGTCGCGCGGCACGACCAGCGCGTCATGGTCCAGCGCCTCGAACACGGGCGCCAGGTGCAGCGCGGCCCACGCCTGGCCCCACGCCTTCACGACTTCGGCGTCGTCGATGCGGTGTTCCAGCGCCAGGTCGCGCAGCATCAGCGGACCGCAGCGGTTGACGGATTCGTTGGCCAGCACGGTCGCGAGGATCGCGTTCGCCAGCGGGTGCGCCAGCGGATCGCGCGTGGCGACCAGCTGCGCCGGGAAGTACGGGCGCAGGATGGTCTCGGCCCACGGCTGCTCCGTCAGCGGCAGCGCGGCCAGGATGCGCTTGAAGCGGTTCTTGACGTTGGCGACGACGACGGCCAGTTCCGGCGTCGTCAAGCCCAAGCCGAGGGCTTTGCGGCGCTGCAGTTCCGTCTCGCCCGGCAGCTGTTCCAGTTCGCGCGACACGGCGCCTTCCGCCTCCAGGCTCGCGATCAGGGCGGCATAGCCGTCGACGACGGCGCTGTTGCTCTGCGCCTGCGCTTCGCGCACCAGCAGGTGCGTCTGCAGCGTGTTGTCGCGCAGGACCAGCTTCTCGATGTCGCCCGTCATCTCGGTCAGCAGGCGGTTGCGCTCGCCCTCGTCCAGCTGGCCCGCGTTGACTTCGGTGTCGAGCCAAATCTTGACGTTGACTTCGTGGTCGGAGCAGTCCACGCCGGCCGAGTTGTCGATCGCATCCGTGAAGATGCGGCCGCCGGCCAGCGCGAATTCGATACGGCCGGCCTGCGTGGCGCCCAGGTTGCCGCCTTCCGCCACGACTTTGACGCGCAGCTCGTTGCCGTTGACGCGGATGTTGTCGTTGGCGCGGTCCTTCACCTGCGCGTGGGTCTCCGTGGAGGCCTTGATGTAGGTGCCGATACCGCCGTTGTAGAACAGGTCGACCGGCGCCAGCAGGATGCGGTGCATCAGTTCTTCCGGCGTGAGCGACGTCTCGTCGATGGCCAGCGCTTCACGCACCTGCGGCGACAGCTCGATGTGGCGGGCGGTGCGTGGGAACACGCCGCCGCCTTCCGAGATCAGTTCCTTGTCGTAGTCGTCCCAGGAGCTGCGCGGCAGCGCGAACATGCGCTTGCGCTCGTTGAACGACACGACGACGTCCGGATTCGGGTCGAGGAAGATGTGGCGGTGGTCGAACGCGGCCAGCACCTTCAGCTGGCGCGACAGCAGCACGCCGTTGCCGAACACGTCGCCCGACATGTCGCCCA
>CBIHRX010000149.1:0-16072 GCA_966212555.1 uncultured Massilia sp. | reverse complement strand
CCAGCGCGCGCGTGGACGCGAGCAGCGAGCGGTCGTAGGCGATGTCGGCGGCGTCGAGCGCGTCGCGGTACAGCGACACGGCGTTGGCCGCCACCAGGATCACGAGCGGCACGATCAGCCAGCGCAGCAACTGGCCGCGTAGGCTGCCCAGTTTTTTTGCCGACGCGCCGTCAGGCGCGTGGCGCAGCCTTCCGAGGATCGCCGCCGGCAGGAACCGCATGTTCAGGACGCGGCCGGCGGCCGTTCCTGCAGCAGGTAACCGATGCCGCGCAGGGTGGCGATGGCGGCGCCGCCGTCCGGGCGCTTGTCCAGTTTCTTGCGCACGCGGTGGATGTACAACTCGATGGCGTCGAGGTTGGCGTCGTCGTCCAGCGCGAACACTTCGTCGAACAGCTTTTCCTTCGACACGGCGCGGCCCGGGCGCGAGATCAGCGCTTCCAGCACGGCGTGCTCGCGCGGCGTCAGCGCCAGCGGCTCGCCGCAGTAGGTGAACATGCGCGCGACGGTGTCGAAGCTGAGCTGGCCGCACGCGTGCACGAGCGCCTCGTTGCCGACGCTCCTGCGCAGCAGCGCCTTCACGCGCGCTTCCAGCTCCGCCAGTTCGAACGGCTTGGCGAGGTAATCGTCGGCGCCCAGGTTCAGGCCTTGCACCCGTTCTTCCAGGCCGCCGCGCGCGGTGAGGATCAGCACGGGCGTGCGCCCGCGCGTGCCGCCGCGCGCCCGCAGGCGCCGCAGCACCTCCAGCCCGTCCATGCGGGGCAGGGTCAGGTCCAGGATCACGAGCGCGTAGTCCTGGGTGTGCAGCAGCGCGTCGGCGTCGGCGCCGGTGGCCGCGCATTCGACGGTGAGATGGGCGTCGCGCAGGGCTTTCGATACCCAGTGCGACAGCTCGACGTGGTCTTCGACTAACAGGATTCGCATCGCGCCAGTGTAAGCCACCGAACGCGCCGTGTCTTCATGGGTAAGTGATTTCCACAACACGCAACACTGAAAGGTTCAGTGAAAGCTGATTGAAAGCTTGGCGGCCCTATCCTTGGTCTCACGAAGCGGCATACGACCGCACGGATTACAACAACGGAGACAACATGAAGAAATCGGCCCTCGCGCTCGCCGTCCTGGCAGCGCTTTCCCTGAACGCATCCGCCCAGACCAATGTCCAGGTCTACGGCATCATGGATGCCGGCGTCGAATACGTGAACCACGCGGCCGCCAACGACGGCAGCCAGGTGCGCGTCGTCTCGGGCGGCAAGAACACGTCGCGCTGGGGCTTCCGCGGCAGCGAAGACCTGGGCGGCGGCCTGAAAGCCGTCTTCAACCTGGAAGGCGGCGTCATGCTCGACACCGGCGCCCAGGACGGCAACCTGTTCAAGCGCCAGGCCAACGTCGGCCTCGAAGGCGGCTTCGGCCGCGTGATCATCGGCCGCTCGTTCACGACGACCTACGACCTGGTCATCAAGTTCGACCCGATGGGCTTCGCTCCCAACTATTCGTGGGCGACGTCGGGCAATGCCACCGGCCCGTCGAAATACGGCATGACGACCGCGTTCGACAACCTGATCAAGTACACCGGCACCACGGGCGGCTTCACCTACGGCGCCACCGTCGGCCTGGGCGAACAGGCAGGCAACGAAGCCGATGGCCGCAAGTACGCCGTCGGCGGTTCCTGGTTCGGCGGCCCCGTCGGCGTGATGGCGTCGTACGAACAAATCAACGGCAACACGGTCGCCGCCACCGGCAACCGCGACCAGACGACCGCCTTCCACCTGGGCGCCCTGTACAAGGCGGGTCCGATGACCTACCAGGCCGGCATGCGCGGCTACAAGCTGGAATCGGGCAAGGCGGCCACGGCGGATGTGCGCGGCGACACGTACTGGGGCGGCGCGACCTGGGCGGTCTACCCGTGGACCCTGACGGGCGCCGTCTACCACGTCAACACCAAGAACCTGCCGGCCGCGAAGGACGCGGATCCGACCATGTACGTGGTGCGCGGCATGTACTCGCTGTCCAAGCGCGTCTGGCTGTACGCGTCGGTGGCGCACGCCAACGCCGACCACGGCCAGCTGGTGGGCCTGTCGCGCGACGATCCGGGCTTCGGGTCGACGCAGACCGGCATCACCACCGGCATCCAGTACCGGTTCTGACCCGGTTCGGACCAACCTGCGGCCGCACCATCATGAAGCGCGCCATCCAGATCCTGACCATGTTGGTGCTGTTCGCGGCCGCGGCCGCGGCCGGCGCCCACGCCGAATGCGTGGTGCCCTCCAAACCGGGCGGCGCCATGGACCTGACCTGCAAGCTGGCCCAGAAGGCCTTGCCGGACACGAAGCTGAAACTGGCCTACCTGCCGGGCGGGATCGGCGCCGTCGCGTGGCACACGCTCGTGTCGCAGCGGCGCGCCGAGCCTGACACGCTCGTCGCGTTCTCGGGCGGTTCGCTGCTGAATCTCGCCGAAGGCAAATTCGGCAAGGCGACGGCGGACGACGTGCGCTGGGTGGCGGCCCTCGGCGTCGACTACGGCATGATCGCCGTGCGTTCCGACGCGCCGTGGCGCAGCCTGGGCGAACTGATGGACGCGATCCGCAAGAACCCGCAGCAGGTCCTGATCGGCGTGTCCGGCACCATCGGCAGCCAGGACTGGATGAAGGTCGCGCTGCTGGCGCGCCGCGCCGGCATCGAGCCGCGCCGCCTGCGCTTCGTCGCGCTGGAAGGCGGCGGCGAGACGTTCACGGCGATGAGCGCCAACTACGTGCAGGTGATCTCGGGCGACGCGTCGGAAGCGGCGCTGTACGCCGGTCCCGGCAAGGTGCGCGTGCTGGCCGTCCTGGCCGACAAGCGCCTCCCCGGCGTGCTGGCGTCCGTGCCGACGGCGCGCGAGCAGGGCTACGACATCGTGTGGCCCGTGATCCGCGGCGTGTGGATGGGCCCCGGCGTGCCGGATGCCGACTACCGCCGCTGGGTCGACGCTTTTACCCGCATGCAGGCGACGCCCGGATTCGCGCAACTGCGCGCCCAGGCCGGGCTGTACCCGTTCTCGCTGACGGGCGAGGCGCTCACGCGCTGGGTCAAGCAGGCCATCAACGATTACAACCGACAGGCCAGGGAATTCAACCTGGTCCGCGAACACTGACAACACCCTAGGAGACAACCATGAATTTCAAGAAGACCCTGATCGTCGCCGCCATTTTTGCACTGAGCGCACCGGTGCTGGCCCAGGTCCCGGCAGGCTACCCGGCCGGCTACCAGCAACTGGTCGACGGCGCGAAAAAGGAAGGCAAGCTGGTGATCTACGGCGCCACCGACAGCAAGGCCGCCGAGCCGCTGATTTCCGATTTCAAGACGCTGTACCCGGGCATCACGGTCGAATACAACGACATGAACTCGACCGAGGTCTACAACCGCTTCTTCTCCGAGAACGCGGCCGGCGGCGACACGGCCGACGTGCTGTGGTCGTCCGCGATGGACCTGCAGATGAAGCTGGCCGCGGGCGGTTACGCGCTGCCTTATAAATCGGTCGAAGCGGCGAAGATCCCGGGTTGGGCCGTGTGGAAGGACATGGCCTACGGCACGACGTTCGAGCCGGCCGCCTTCGTCTACAACAAGCGCCTGCTGAAGCCAGAGGAAGTCCCGCAGACGCACGCCGATTTCGTGCGCATCATCCAGCAGCCGAAATTCCAGGACAAGGTCACGACCTACGACATCGAGAAGTCCGGCGTCGGCTTCATGTTCATGACGCAGGACGCGCGCGCGTTCCCGCAATACAAGCAGCTGGAGCAGGCGTTCGGCGTCGCCAAGGTGCGCGTGCAGTCGTCGACCGGCACCATGCTGGAGCGCATCTCGTCGGGTGAAAACCTGATCGGCTACAACGTGATGGGTTCGTATGCGCTCGTGCGCGCCAAGAACGATCCGTCGCTGGGCGTCGTGCTGCCCAAGGACTACACCCTGATCATTTCGCGCGTCCAGTTCATCAACAAGATGTCCAAGCACCCGAACGCGGCGAAGCTGTGGATCGACTACATGCTGTCGCAGCGCGGCCAGACGATCATCGCCAACGCCTCGAAGCTGTATGCGATCCGCGGCGACGTCACCGGCGAAACGACGTCGACGGACCTGATCAAGATGGTCGGCGAGAAGAACATCAAGCCGCTGCCGGTCAGCCCGGCCGTCGGGGAGTACCTGGATCCGGCGCTGCGTCTCGCGTTCCTGAAAGAGTGGAAGGCCACTGCGGGCAAAAAGTAAGCCGCCCCGGCCGTCGTCCCCGCGAAAGCGGGGACCCATGCTGAGCCGACCAGGACACTCAGCATGGGTTCCCGCGTGCGCGGGAACGACGGCATAGCGTTCCCAATAGATCGGACACTCCCATGCCTACTTCAACCATGCCACTGGAATCCAAGGGCGCCGACGCCGGCAGCCTGCCGGCCGTGCGCGCGCCGCGCTTCAACTGGACGCGCGGACTCGTCGTGCTGCTCACCTGCGTGGCCATCTTCCTGCCGCTGTACCTCGTCTTCTACCAGAGCTTCCTGACGGCGCCGTTCTTCATGCCGGACAAGATGCTCGGGCTGGACGCGTACCGCTTCATCTTCGACGACACCGACTTCTGGCTCGCCTTCAAGAACGGTCTCATCCTGGCTGCGGGCCTCGCCGCGATCGCCGTGCCGCTGGGCGGCATGCTCGCCTTCCTGATGGTCCGGACCGACCTGCCGGGGCGCGGCGTCGTCGCGCCGCTGCTGCTCGTGCCGATCTTCGTGTCGCCGATGGTGATGGGCTTCGGCTACGTCGTCTCCATGGGCCCCGTCGGTTTCTACTCGACGTGGGCGCACGCGCTGCTGGGCTTCGTGCCGTGGAACGTGTACTCGTTCACGAGCATCGTCGTCATCGCCGGCCTCACGCACGTGCCGCACGTGTACCTGTACGCCTCGTCCGCATTGAAGAGCCTCGGCTCCGACGTGGAGGAAGCGGCGCGCGTCTCGGGCGCGTCGCCGTGGCAGGTGATGTTCAACGTGTCGCTGCCGATGATCATGCCGGCCCTCGCGTATGCGGGCGTGCTGGTGTTCTTCCTCGGCTTCGAAGTGTTCGGCCTCGTCCTCGTGCTGGGCGACCCGGAAGGCCACCTCGTGCTGGCGACTTACCTGTACAAGCTGACCAATAAACTGGGCACGCCGTCGTACCACCTGATGGCCGCCGTCGCCGTCTGCCTCGTCGCCGTGACGATGCCGCTCGTGATGCTGCAGCGCTGGCTCCTGAAGTCGGCCAACAAGTACGTCTCCATCAAGGGCAAGGGCGCGCGCCAGAAGCCGCTCGCGCTGGGCAAGTGGAAGTGGATGGCCTTTGCCGTGCTGGGTTTGTGGATCGCCGTCACCATCGTGCTGCCGCTGTCCGGCATCGTGCTGCGTTCGTTCGTCCAGTACTGGGGCGAGGGCGTCAACCTGGCCGACGTGCTCACCCTGCAGCACTTCCGCGACATCTTCGAGCAACCGTCGCTCGTGCGCGGCATCGTCAACACCGTCCTGATCGGCGTGATCGGCGGCGCGCTGGCCGTGGCCTGCTACACCGCGATCGCGCTGGCGATGCACCGCAAGGCCGACGGCGTCACGCGCCTGCTGGATTACAGCGTGCTCGTGCCGCGCGCCGTGCCGGGCCTGCTGGCCGGCCTGTCGTTCCTGTGGGTGTTCCTGTTCGTGCCGAGCTGGCTGGACGGCATCCTGCACGGCATGGACAACAGCGTGGCCGCGTGGCTGTCGGAGCACTTCATCCCGGCGCTGCGCCAGCTGCGCTCGACGATCTTCGCGCTGTGGCTCGCGTACTCCGTCGTGTGGCTCGCCTACGGCATGCGTCTCGTGTCGACGTCGCTCCTGCAGGTGGGCCCGGAACTGGAAGAGGCGGCACGCGCCGTCGGCGCGACCCGCGGCCGCGTGACGCGCGACGTGACGCTCCCGCTGATCAAGTTCGGCATGCTGGGCGCCTGGCTGATGGTGTTCCTGATCTTCGAACGCGAATACTCGACGGGCGTGTACCTGCTGTCGCCCGGCACCGAGGTGATCGGCGCGATGCTCGTATCGCTGTGGGCGGGCGGCTCGACGGACCTCGTGGCCGCGCTCTCGTTCATCAACATCACGCTCGTGGCCATCGGCCTCGGAATCGCGCTGCGCTTCGGCGTTAAGTTACACAACTGAGCTCCATAATTAAAAAGCGAGACAAACATCATGAACGTTTTGACCGTCAACGACCTGCACCTCGACTACGGCAGCGGCGCCACCGCCAACCCGATCCTCAAGGGCGTGTCGATGCACTTGCAGCGCGGCGAAGTCGTGGCGCTGCTGGGCCCCTCGGGCAGCGGCAAGACCACGCTGCTGCGCGCCGTGGCCGGCCTGGAAAGCCCGAAGTCCGGCACGATCGACATCGGCGAACGCCGCGTGTTCGACGGCGCCAAGAAGCTCGAACTGCCGGCCGAGGCGCGCAACCTGGGCCTCGTGTTCCAGTCGTACGCGCTGTGGCCGCACAAGACCGTGTTCGACAACGTCGCCTACGGCCTCAAGCTGCGCAAGATGACCGCGCGCGACATCGAGCCGAAGGTGCGCGAAGTGCTCGCGCAGCTGGGCCTCGGCCACCTGGGCGAACGCTTCCCGCACCAGCTCTCCGGCGGCCAGCAGCAGCGCGTGGCGATCGCCCGCGCGCTCGTCTACAACCCGCCCGTCATCCTGCTCGACGAGCCGCTGTCGAACCTGGACGCCAAGCTGCGCGAGGAAGCCCGTGCGTTCCTGCGCGAGCTGATCGTGCGCCTGGGCCTCTCGGCGCTGATGGTCACGCACGACCAGGCCGAGGCGATGGCGATTTCCGACCGCATCCTCCTGCTCAACAACGGCAAGATCGAGCAGCAGGGCACGCCGCAATCGATGTACGAGTCGCCGGACACGCTGTTCACCGCGGAGTTCATGGGCAGTAACAACCGTCTGCCGGCACGCGTGGTCGCGCGCAACGGCGGCGCGGCCCGCGTGCAGGTGGAAGGCATGGCGCTGAACGCGACGGCGCGCGGTGCCGGCGCATCGGATCCGGACGTGGACGCGTCGGCGCTGATCCGCGTGGAAGAAGTGCGCATCGGCCGCACGCCGGTGGACAACGGCATCCAGCTGCCGCTGTCCACGTGCATGTACCTGGGCGACCGCTGGGAATGCCTGTTCAAGCACGGCAACGCGAGCGTGCGCGCCTATTCGAAGTACCGCGTCGATCCGGGCCAGTACTGGCTCGAGATGCCGGCCGAGAAGCTCTGGGTGTTCTGATCGGGACGTTCCTCCCCGCGCTGGCCCTGGCCTTCACGGCCGCGCAGCTGTGCATTTTCCTCGACACGCCGCTGCCGTGGATGATCGGCCCGCTGTTCTCGACGGCGATCGCCTGCATGCTGGGCGCGCGCCTCTCTGCCCCCGTACAGGCGCGCGAAGCGGGGCAGTGGGCCATCGGCACCGCGCTGGGCCTGTATTTCAGCGCGCCCGTGCTGGCGGTGCTGGCACGGCACCTCGGCTGGATCGCATTGGCCGTCGCCTTCGCCGTCTGCCTCGGCATGGCGGGCGGCGCGCTGCTGCGCCGGCTGTCCGGTAGCGACGCGGCGACGGCCTTCTTCGCGATGGCCGTGGGCGGCGCGTCCGAGATGGCCGTGCAGGCCGAGCGCCACGGCGCCGTCGTCGAACGCGTGGCCGCCGCGCACAGCCTGCGCATCATGATGGTGGTCGGCACGATTCCGTTCGCCGTGCGCTGGTTCGCGGCCCACGGCTGGGGCAACGGCCTCGATGCGTTCGTGCCGCTCGCGGGCCAGGTCGACGCCGGCGGCCTGTGCATCCTCGTCGCAGTCACGTCGTGCGCCGCGCTGGCTTTGAAACGCCTGCGCGTGCCGAACGCCTGGGTGATCGGCCCGCTGGTGGTCGCGCTGATGTTGACGGCGGCCGGCGTGCAGCTGTCGCGCCTGCCCGAGTGGATGATCCGCACGGGCCAGTTGTTCATCGGCGTCTCGCTCGGCACGCGGTTCACGCCCGCGTTCGTGCACACGGCGCCGCGCTTCCTGGCCAGCGTGGCCGCGTGCACGGCGATCACGTTGCTGCTGGCCGGCCTGTTCGCGTTCTGCGTGGCCGCCATCACGGGCCTGCATCCGGGGACGATGGTGCTGGCCACGTCGCCGGGCGGCATCGCGGAGATGGCCTTGACGGCACGGGTGCTGCACCTGGGCGTGCCCGTCGTGACGGCGTTCCACGTCGCGCGCATGGTCGTCGTGGTGCTGGGGATCGGGCCGTTGTATCGGGCGTGGACGCGGGTCGGGTGACGCCGGATGAGACTTGGCGCTAGCGTGGTTGCATATCCAGTCACTTCGGGTAGCGGATCGCGCGACCATTGATTCACGCCCAGCAACATTGTGTGTTCAACCCGCCGGTTGTGTTGTAGATTGTCGCATCCCCGACATCCGCATCATTGAACATGAGCCACCCGAACCACACCAGCCAGTTTGCCCTGCTGACCCAGCGCCGCTTCGGCCCGTTCTTCTGGACCCAGTTCCTGGGCGCCTTCAATGACAACCTGTTCAAGACGGCGCTGCTGGTCGTGCTGACCTACGACGCGCTGTCGTGGACGACGCTGCCCCCGGCGCTGCTGAACAACCTGATCCCGGGCCTGTTCATCCTGCCGTACGTCGTGTTCTCCGCGACCGCGGGCCAGATCGCGGACAAGGTCGAGAAGGGCCGGCTGGCGCGCTTCGTCAAGCTGCTCGAAATCGGCATCATGGGCATCGCGGCCATCGGCTGGCTGACGCACAACCTGTGGCTGCTCGTCGCCGCCGTCGCCGGCATGGGCGTGCACTCCACGCTGTTCGGCCCCGTGAAATATGCCTATCTGCCGCAGCACCTGAAACCGGAAGAACTCGTGGGCGGCAACGGCGTCATCGAGATGGGCACCTTCGTCGGCATCCTGCTGGGCGAAGTGATGGGCGCGATCCTGGCCGGTCACGGGGCCGCCGGCGTACACCTCGTCGCGTTCGGGACGCTGGCCGTCGCCGTGCTGGGCCTGGCCACGAGCTGGCGGATTCCGGCGTCGCCCGCCCCGGCGCCGGCGCTGAAGATCAGCGCGAACTTCGTCGCCGAATCCGTGCGCAACCTGGCGTTCTCGAAAAAGAACCGCACCGTGTTCCTGTCGATGCTGGGCAATTCCTGGTTCTGGTTCTACGGCGCCCTCGTGCTGTCGCAATTCCCGCTGTACGCGAAGGACTACCTGCACGGCGACCACAGCGTGTTCGTGCTGCTGCTGACCATCTTCTCGCTGGGGATCGGCACCGGCTCGCTGCTGTGCGAAAAGCTCTCCGGCCGCAAGGTCGAAATCGGCCTCGTGCCGTTCGGCGCCATCGGCCTGTCGCTGTTCGGCATCGACCTGTATTTCGCGAGCCTCGGCTACACGAACACGGCCCCCGTCGACTTCGTCGGCGTGCTGGCGCAGCACGGCACGCTCCGCATCCTGGCCGACATCCTGCTGCTGGGCGTGTTCGGCGGCTTCTTCATCGTGCCGCTGTTCGCGCTGATCCAGACGCGCTGCGACCCGGCGCACGTCTCGCGCACCATCGCCGGCATGAACATCCTGAATGCGCTGTTCATGGTGGCGTCGGCCGGCGTCGCGGTCTTCCTGATCGGCCGCGGTTTCAGCATCCCCGAGATGTTCCTGACGACCGCGCTGCTGAATGCCGTCGTCGCCATCTACATCTTCTCGCTCGTGCCGGAATTCCTGATGCGCTTCCTGGCCTGGCTGCTGATCCACACGATCCACCGCGTGTCGACCGTGGACGTCGAGCGCATCCCGGAAGAGGGCCCCGCAGTCCTCGTCTGCAACCACGTGAGCTACGTCGACGCGATCGTCATCCTGGCCGCGAGCCCGCGCCCGATCCGCTTCGTGATGGACCACCGGATCTTCAAGACGCCGCTGCTGGGCTTCATCTTCCGCACCGGCAAAGCCATCCCGATCGCCCCGGCGCAGGAAGACCCGTGGCTGATGGAAAAGGCGTTCGTCGACATCGCCCAGGCGCTGCACGAAGGAGAACTCGTGTGCATCTTCCCGGAGGGAAAGCTGACGCGCACGGGCGAGATGAACGCGTTCCGCGGCGGCATCGCCAAGATCGTCGCGCGCAGCCAGGTGCCCGTGATCCCGATGGCGCTGCGCGGGCTGTGGGGGAGTGTGTTTTCGCGCGATCCATCGAACGTGTTCGAGCGCTCGTTCGCGCGCGGGCTGCGCTCGAAGCTGGCGCTGGCCGTCGGGCGGCCGGTGCCGCCGCAGCTGGTGACGCCGGAGGGGCTGTACGAGGAAGTGCTGGCGCTGCGCGGGGACTGGAAGTAGGCTCCGCCATGATGCCTCGTGACAAAAAGACTAGTCATCCGGCGTCCCTCTGTTATAATTGTGGCCCGAGTCGGGGCGTAGCGCAGCCTGGTAGCGTACGTGCATGGGGTGCACGTGGTCGGAGGTTCGAATCCTCTCGCCCCGACCAATAGAATCAATGGTTTGCAGCGAAAGCTGTGCATAACCAGCACTGTATATTGGATGATCATCTAATATCGGTCGACGAGAAAGCCGCCATCGAGCGGCTTTTTTGTTGTCCGTGACTCCTGAATCGACGAGTTGAGCGTCGTTCCGGCGAGCTCGCAGAGGGTTCGAGGAAGAGGAGGAGGCCGTCCAGCTTGCGAGACGCATGGACGATAAATCGACGTCATGCGAAGTCACGGTGAAGCATGGCCGAAAGGATTCCATTGCTGCGATCACGGCCCTTTGCCGGTAGCCGCCGAACAGCTGTCGAGCTAGCTTTCTGACAGTGAATATTTGCCGCACGGAATATTGTCGCAGCCGCATCATGAATTGAGTATATTGATCGCCGAATAAATACAACAGCGATCCGTCATGATCCGTCGACCCGCACGAGCAATGACGATAGTCCAGTCCCTGGTTGGACTATTGTTGATTCTGACGCCCACATTACTGGTCTGGCACCACGTCGGGATGACCCGGGTCTTCGAGATCTCGCCCCGGCAGCCCTACGGCGCCACCGTCACCGACGACCGCCACGAGAACGGCAAGTCCGCCGGATCACTGGTACGGACCAGGGATGCCCTCATCATGGGTTGCGAACTGCGCGCGGGCTATGCCTGGCCATTCTGCAAGCTGCAGTTCCACCTGGGGCGGAACGGAAAAGGGGTGGACTTCAGCCAGTTCGATTCGGTGACGTTCGACATGCGCTATTCGGGCGAGGCCGGGAGAAAAATCAGGCTGCACCTGACGAATTTTGAACCGGAATTTTCCACCGTCGGCGACTGGAATTCGCAGCGCTACAACTCGGTCGAATTCGACGCGCCGGCGCAGACCACGTTCACGATTCCAGTCAACGTCGTGCGCACTGCCGACTGGTGGATCACGGCGCATGACGTCCCGCTCGCGAAAACGTATACCCGGCTCGATAACGTCACGGCCGTGGAGATCTCGACGGGGTCGGTGCCGCCCGGCCAGTCGATCACGATCGAAGTGCGGTCCATTCAGTTTCGCGGAAAATGGATATCGAATACCACGCTGCTGACCTGGCTGGTGGGCGCGTGGATCGGCTGCGGCCTACTGGGATTGTCGCTGAGCCTGATTCACACCCGTGCCGTTCTCTCCGCGAGCAATGCGCGCCTCGAACTGCTGGATGCCATCAACAAGGCGCTGCAGCTGGAAGCGCGCGACCTGGCCAACCAGGCCCACACCGATCCGCTGACCGGCGCGTTGAATCGCCAGGGTCTCAGGGAAGTGCTGATGAAACGCTTGCACATCGTCGGCCACGTCGACGAGGAGATGGCGGTCGTGTTCATGGATCTCGACCATTTCAAGCGCATCAACGACGAGCATGGCCACGACGCCGGCGACGAGGTGCTGCGGCGCTTCGCCGCTGTCATCCGCGGGGAAGTCCGGGCGAGCGACAAGCTGGTGCGCTGGGGTGGTGAGGAGTTCCTGCTCCTGTGTCCGGAAACCGATGTCCCGCACGCCGTGACGATGCTGGACAAGCTGCGCGCGGCGCTGGCACGCCAGGACTGGCCGCACGGCTTGCGCGTCACGTCATCGTTCGGCGTGACGTCGCTGAAGCCGGAGGAAGACATCGGGGCGGCGATCAAACGGGCGGACGGCGCCTTGTACCTCGCAAAAGCGAACGGCCGCAACCGGGTTGAATTCGCGTGACGTCAAGGCATGCGCCGCCACACCGAAATCGGAATGCCGCCGTCCGGCCGCGCCGGCACGCGGTAGCGCAATTCGTCGCCGCGTAGCTCGAAGCTGCGCCGCTGTACCGTGCCCTCCCAGTTCGGGAAGGACGCGGCCTCGATGCGGAACACGAGCTGGCCGTCTTCCAGGGCGAGGGTGCCGTAGTGCGTGCTCGACCCGAGCACGGCGGCGCGGAATTCGTCGCTCGTGCCGGCCGCCTTGTCCGCGGCCGCGAAGCGCGGGCGCTCGCTCTTGAAGATCTGCAGCGCGTAACGCCCTTGCGGATCGATGGCCAGGCGGCCCTTCGGCGCCGCGCCATAGTCACGCTCGATGCTGCCGTCGGGGCGCTGGACGTCGGCGGCGACGAGTGTCCAGGTGCCCGCGAGGTCGGGCGGCGTGGCATGTACGGCCGGCGCGCAGGCCAGCACCATGCCGGCAATCTGCTTGTTCATGTCGTTCTCCTTTCCGATGAAAGCTCCAGCGTAGCGGCGCCATCGATTGAACGGAATTCCCGAAATCCGCACCTGTTCCGTGCATAATTGCACAATGCAGACACCCGATTGGGACGACCTCCGTTTTTTCCTCGCGCTGTGCGAGGCCGGCACATTGTCGGGCGCGGCGCGCGCGACCCGTGTGGAACACACCACGGTGGCGCGCCGCATCGACGCGCTCGAAACCGCGCTGGGTGCCCGCCTGTTCGACCGCTTTCCCAAGGGCTGGTCGCTGACGGCGGCCGGCACGGCGCTGGTGCCGCATGCGCGCAAGCTGGAAGACGACATGCACGCCTTGCTCAACGTGGCGCGCGGCGCGATCGAGGTGGCGGGTGTCGTGCGCGTCTCGGCGCCGCCCGCGCTGACGGCTTGCCTGCTCGCCCCGCGCCTGCGTGGGCCCCTGGCGCGCCTGCCCGGCGTGGAAATCGATTTGCGTGCCGAGGCGCGCACGACGGACCTGATGCGGCGCCAGGCCGACATCGCGCTGCGCTTTGCGCGCCCGACATCGCCGGGCCTCGTCACCAGGCTGCTGGCGCACGTCGATTACGCCTTGTATGCGCACGAAGACTATGTGGCGAGCCGCCAGCCGGCGCAATGGGAATTCCTCGGCTACGACGAGTTGCAGCAGGAGGCGCCCCAGCAGGACTGGCTGGACAAGTTGCGCGGCAGCCGCCGCTACAGCGTGCGCTCCAATGACCTGCTGACGTTGCTGCAGGCGGCCGTCGGCGGCTGCGGCGTGGGCGTCTTTCCACACTACGCGGCGGCGCGCGCGCCGGGGCTGGTCGTGCTGGATCCGGCCTGTCCGGTGCGCCGCAAACTCTGGCTGGTGATGCACGACGACGTGCGCCGCGCCCCGCACGTGCGCGCGGTGGCCGACGAGATCATCGCCATGTTCGAGCGGGAATAGCGGCGTTTTCGTTTATTCATGTGTAGCATTTTTTCAACCAAGCTCACCGAACTGATCAATGTTCGTAGTAAAATTTCATAACATTGCATTTTTTGCCGTGCCGCGCTGTGTATAAAGGCTGGTATATACAAGGTATTTGCCCGCCAACGCTGGTTAACTGGTGCGTGTTCTGTAAATTATTTACATTTTGGAGAGCTGAATGAGCGTTGAAGAGGCACGGAACTTCAAGGAAGAGCTGCTGGGGCGGGATATCCGCCAGCTCGGCCGCATGCTGGGGGAAACGATCCGGGCCCAGGAGGGCGACGGTGTATTCGACCGCATCGAGTCGGTGCGCAAGAGCTGTATCGGTTTCCGGCGCGACGAGGACGGCAGCGCGCACGAGGAACTGGCGGCGATCCTGGCCGGCATCTCGTCCGACGAGAAGACCCAGCTGATCCGCGCCTTCACGTACTTCTCGCTGCTGGCCAACATCGCCGAAGACCAGCACCACATCCGCCGCAGCCGCGCGCACCTGTCGGCCGGGTCGGCACCGAAGAAGGGCAGCATCGCCCACGCCGTCGACGGCGTGTTCGCGGCCGGCCGCATGGACGACCTGCGCGCCTTTTTCGACGACGCGCACGTGAGCCCCGTGTTCACCGCGCACCCGACGGAAGTGCAGCGCAAGAGTGTGCTCAACTGCCAGATGGCGATCGCGCGCCTGATCGGCGAACGTGACCGCACGCAGCTGACGCCCGACGAAGAACAGGACAACGACGAAGCGCTCGCGCGCGCCATCCTGACGCTGTGGCAGACGCGCCTGCTGCGTCCCACCAAACTGTCGGTACTGGACGAAGTCGAAAACGGCCTGTCCTTTTACGACTATACGATGTTCAGGAGCGTGCCGCGCCTGTACTGCGCCCTGGAGGACACGCTGGCGCAGAAGGATGAGGCCTGGGCCGACGCGGAGCTGCCGTCGTTCATGAAAGTGGGCAGCTGGATCGGCGGCGACCGCGACGGCAACCCGTTCGTCACGGCCGACATCCTCCGTGCCACCCTGAAGGCGCAGGCGACGCGCGCGCTCGATTTCTACCTGCCGGAAGTGCACACGCTGGCGTCGCAACTGTCGCAGGCGCAGGCCCTGTGCGGCAGCACGGAAGCGCTGCGCGGCATCGCCGAGCGCACGCCCGACCAGTCGCCGCATCACCAGGACGAGCCATACCGCCAGGCGCTGCACGGCATGCATGCGCGCCTCGTGGCGACACGCGCGTGGCTCGTCGCCGGCGCGGACGAACCGGATGCGACGGCCTACGCCAGCGCGGCCGAACTGCTGGCCGACCTGGACGTCATCCACGAGTCGCTCGTGGCCAACGGCGCCCGCCAGCTGGCACGCGGCCGCCTGCGCCTGCTGCGCCGCGCCGTGAAGGTATTCGGTTTCCACCTCGCGCCCGTCGACCTGCGCCAGAACTCCGACGTGCACGAACGCGTGATCGCCGAACTGCTGACGCAGGCGCGTCCCGGCGTCGATTACCTGGCGCTGGACGAAGCCGCGCGCTGCACGCTGCTGCTGGAAGAACTGCAGTCGCCGCGCCTGCTCGTGTCGCCGTTCGAAGACTATTCCGAAGAGACCGCGTCCGAGCTGGCGATCCTGCGCGAGACGAAGCGCGCGCACCTGACGTACGGCCGCGGCGCCGTCACGAACTACATCATCTCGAAGGCGGCTTCCGTCTCCGACCTGCTGGAAGTGGCCGTGCTGCTGAAGGAAGCGGGCCTGCTGCACCCGACGCTCGGCACGCTCGACGTCAACATCATCCCGCTGTTCGAGACCATCGACGACCTGCGCGCCGGTCCCGCGATCATGGCGGCGGCGTTCGGCCTGCCGTTCTACATGCGCCTGCTGCAGTCGCGCGACCGCCTGCAGGAAGTCATGCTGGGCTACTCGGACAGCAACAAGGACGGCGGCTACGTCACGTCCGGCTGGGAGCTGCACAAGGCGGAGCTGGAACTGATCGCCGTCTTCCGCGCCCACGGCGTCAAGCTGCAGCTGTTCCATGGCCGCGGCGGTTCGGTGGGCCGCGGCGGCGGTCCGAGCTACGAAGCCATCCTCGCGCAGCCGCCGGGCGCCGTGCAGGGCCGCATCCGCCTGACGGAGCAGGGCGAAGTCATCACCGCGAAGTATGCCAACGCCGACGTGGGGCGCCGCAACCTCGAGGTGCTCGTCGCCGCGACGATGGAAGCGACCCTGCTGTCGCATGCGCAACCGCAGCCGGACGCGGCGCAGGTGGCGGCGATGGACCGCCTGTCCACGGAAGCGCTTTCCGCCTACCGCTCGCTCGTGTACGAAACGGAAGGCTTCGAGACGTACTTCTGGGAATCGACGGTCATCTCGGAAATCGCCGCCCTGAACATCGGCAGCCGGCCGGCGTCGCGCAAGAAATCGCGCTCGATCGAAGACCTGCGCGCG
>CBIHRX010000148.1:0-16189 GCA_966212555.1 uncultured Massilia sp. | reverse complement strand
GGCCGCGCCGGCACCGTGGGACCAGGGTGCGCCGAACGGTGCCGCCGCTGCCGTCGCGCGCACGCAGCCCCAGGCCGCCGCCCAGCCGCAGCCGGCGATGATGCGCCAGCCCGCGCAGGGGCAGGCCGACGAGCAGGCCGTCGCCGACGACGAGCCGCCGGCCTGGGTCACCGAGTTTTCCGACGACAGTGCCGTGGCCATGGAAACCCCGGCCGTGCAGGCGCCGCCCACGCCGGCCCGCGTCGCGGCGCCAAGCGCGCCGGCGTACGCCTACGTCATCACGCCCGTCCCGGCCATCGACTGGGACGGCAACTGGCCGGCCTTGGCCGCCTCGCTGCCGCTGCGCGGCGTGGCCCAGCAACTGGCCTTCCAGACCGAGTTGATCGAGTGCGTGGCGGACGGCGCCGCCGCGACGTTCCGCCTGCGCGTCCCCGTCGACACGCTGCGCGCCAGCGGCAACAGCGAAAAGCTGTGCGCGGTGCTGCAGGAACGCTTCCCGGCCGTGCGCGTGAACGTCGAGACCGAGATCGCGCCGACCTGGTACACGGCCAGCGCCGAAGCCAAGGCGCGGCGCGAGCGGCTGCAGCGCGAAGCGGAGGCCGCCGTCGATGCGGATCCGTTCGTGCAGGACATGGTGCGCACGTTCGACGCGTTCGTCGTGCCCGGTTCGGTGCGGCCGACCGCGTCCTGAGCCGCTCCCGCGCCGGCGCCGGTATAAACTGAATAAACGATTTACCCATCCGACTTTTTTGGAGAACACATCATGATGAAAAACCAGCTCGCAGGCCTGATGAAGCAGGCGCAGGCCATGCAGGACAACATGAAGAAGGCGCAGGAGCAGCTGGCTCAGATCGAAGTCGAAGGGCAGTCGGGCGCCGGCCTCGTGAAGGTCGTCATGACGTGCAAGAACGACGTCAAGCGCGTGTCGATCGACCCGTCGCTGCTGGGTGACGACCGCGACATGCTGGAAGACCTGGTCGCCGCCGCGTTCAACGACGCCGTGCGCAAGGCCGAATCCACCGCCCAGGAAAAGATGAGCGGCCTGACCGCCGGCCTGCCGCTGCCGCCGGGCTTCAAGATGCCGTTCTGATGTTTATTGTTACATTGACCTACACGGCGCCGCTCGAGCGCATCGACGCGTACCTCCCGGCGCACCGCGCGTGGCTGGACACGCTGTATGCGCGCGGGCTGCTGCTCATGTCGGGACGCAAGGAGCCGCGCGACGGCGGCATCCTCATCGCCCACGCGGCCGACCGCGCCGAGCTGGAAGCCGCGCTGCGCGACGACCCGTTCGGGCAGGCCGGCCTGGCGACCTACGCCATCACCGAGTTCGTTCCCACCATGACCGCCGAGGCGCTGTCGGCCTGGCGCGCGCAGTAAGTCCGGAGACCCCATGTCCAAATCGCTCGACTTCCTCACCGAGGCATTGCGCCGGCTGCCGGGCGTCGGGCCGAAGTCGGCGCAGCGCATGGCCTTCCACCTGCTGCAGCACGACCGCGAAGGCGCCGCCATGCTGTCGCGCGCACTGTACCAGGCCGTCGACGCGGTGCATCACTGCGCCATGTGCAATACGTTCTCGGAAACCGAAGTCTGCGACCTGTGCGCCGACGAGCAGCGCGACCGTACCCTGCTGTGCATCGTCGAGACACCGGCCGACCAGATGATGATCGAACAGACCCTGACGTACAAAGGTTTGTATTTCGTGCTGATGGGCCGGCTGTCGCCGCTGGACGGCATCGGCCCGAAGGACCTGCACCTTGAAAAGCTGATCGGTCGCGCCGGCGATGGCGAGGTGAAGGAAGTCGTACTCGCCACCAATTTCACCAACGAGGGCGAAGCGACCGCCCACTACATCAGCGAAATGCTGAAGGCGCGCGGACTCAAGGTCAGCCGCCTTGCGCGCGGCGTCCCCGTCGGGGGCGAGCTCGAGTACGTGGACGCGGGCACCATCGCGCGCGCCATGCTCGACAGGCGCAGTGCATAATGGGCCTCCCCAAAACGGGGAGCCCTTCCACCGGCGCGCAACAGTGACGGCATCGTAGCGGCTCCCGGCAGCAGGCGGTGTTCGCTTGACAGTGCGCAAACCCGACGCACCGTCTACGCTGCTATCGTGGGGACACTTTGACCGGACCCCAAGCATGCATCTCGTCGACATCACGATGTTTTACGCGGCCGAAGGAGGCGGCGTCAGCACGTATCTGAATGCCAAGGCCCATTGGCTGGCACGGCGCAGCCGCGTCCAGCACACGATCATGAGCTCCAACGTGGAGACGTGCGACGACACCGTGCCCGCGCTCGTCAAGATTCCGTCCGCCGGCCTGCCGGGCTTCCACGGCTTCCGCATGCCGCTGTCCGTCGCGGGCCCGGCACGCCTGCTGGAATCCGTCCGGCCCGACGTGGTCGAGGCGGGCGACGCCGGCCACTGCGCCTGGGCCGCGCTGCGCATGCGCCGGCGCTACGACATCCCGGCCGTCGCCTTCTACCATTCCGACCTGCCGCGCCTCGTGCAGCCGCGCTTCGGCCGCTGGATCGCGCGCGGCACCTGCCGCTACCTCGCCAACCTGTACCGCCAGTTCGACCTCGTGCTGGCACCCAGCCGGATCATGGTGCAGCAGCTGGACGCCATGGGAGTGGCCGGCGCCGTGCACCAGCCGCTGGGCATCGACAGCAGCGTGTTCCGGCCGCAGCGCCGCGACGAGACGCTGCGCGAACACCTGGGCCTCGCGCCGGACGCCCGCCTGCTCGTCTACGCCGGCCGCTTCACACCGGAAAAGAAGCTGCACGTCCTCATCGAAGCCGTGCGCAGGCTGGGCGACCCGTACCACCTGATCCTCGTGGGCGGCGGCGGCGTGCTGCCGTATTGCGACCGCGTCACGCACATCCCGTTCCGGCGCGACCAGCGCCAGCTGGCCCGCCTGCTGGCCAGCTGCGACGTGCTCGTGCACCCGGGCGATTGCGAAACGTTCGGCCTGATCGTGCTGGAAGCGATGGCGTGCGGCCTGCCCGTCGTCGCCACGACGCAGGGCGGCGTGGCCGAGCTGATCGACACGGAGACGGGCATCCTGGCCGAGCCGAACGACGTCGGCAGCCTGGCCGGCGCGATCGACGCCATCTTCGAGCGCGACCTCGCCCGGATGGGCCAGGCGGCGCGGCGCAAGGCCGTCGAGCGCTACGACTGGAACGAGATCCTGCCGCAGGTGATTGGCCGCTATGAGGGTTTGCTGGGCGGGCATGCGCAAGCCGTCGCTGACGTGCCGACGATATTGACCAACGAGCGGGAGCGCATCCGTGTCACAGACTGACTGGTCCCCCGACGAGCACATGCTGTGCGTCTCGATCCACGACGTGGCGCCGGCCACGTGGAGCGATTGCCTGCGCCTCGTGGAAGCCGTGCGCGCCGTGGCGGACATCCCGCTGACGTGGCTCGTCGTGCCGCATTATCACTTCCGCCCCGAGCAGTCGCCCGCGATGGAAGCCTGCCTGAACGTGGCCCTGGAGCGCGGCGACGAGCTGGCGCTGCACGGCTACAGCCATCTCGACACGGAAGCGGGCGGCGGCGGCCTGCGCGCGCGCTTCCTGCGCAATGTGTACACGCGGCGCGAAGGCGAATTCGCGGCGCTGGCGGAGGCGGAAGCGCGGCGGCGCCTGGAGCTGGGCCTCGACTGGTTCGCGGCGCGCGGCTGGACCCCGACGGGCTTCGTGCCGCCGGCCTGGCTGCTGGGCGAGGGCGCCTGGCGGGCCTTGCGCGACGCCCCGTTCACGTACACGACCACGTTCAGCCATTTTCATTGCCTGCCGGGGGCGCGCGAGCGTCGTCCGGCCGCGCGACCGCAGCGACAGCAGGCATGGCACGACACCGGCGATCGGCCAGGCTACCGCGGCGAGAATGCTCAATATGGCGGCGGCAGCGTCCAGTACGGCAGTGGGACGGTCCAGGCCGGTAAGGGCAACCAGTCCGCCCGAGACCCCGGCAACAGGCAGTTTGACGCGCGCGACTGGACGGGAGCGACCGGCCCCGACCTGCGTCACGATGCGCCCGGTCGCGCTGATCCGGCGTTGTTGCAAAGTCTGCCGCAAGATCGGCCGCAAGATCGGCCACGAGATCGGCCGGAGGATCGGCCGGAGGACAAGCCGAATTCGGACATCTCTCCCGCGACGTCTACGCCATTCACGCAAAACAATCGCCGCGGCACGCATGCGATCCTGTCGCCGTCACTCGTGTACGCGGCACGCAACCGCGGCGGGCGCATCCTGTCGCCGCGCGTCGCGGACGCGACCGCGGCCATGCTGGCGCGCTCGCCGCTCGTGCGCTTCAGCCTGCATCCGCCGGATGCGCGCTATCCGGAGCTGGTCCGGCACATCCAGCGGGTGCTGGAGCGCCTGCTGGAACAGCGCGAAGCGGTGACGAAAGCCGAGTTCGCGCGCCGGGTTGCTGGCCGCCTCACCAGTACGGATCCCACCAGCCGCCCCGCCAATAGCCCGGACCCCAGCCGTAGTAGCCCGCAGGCGGACCATACCGCTGCTGATCGTACTTCGCACCCAGGCTGAGCACGCAGCTGCGCCACGCATCCGTCTGGGCCGCATAGCCCAGCCGGACGCAGGCCGGCCCATAGATCGCCATCATCCGTTCGACGTCGGCCCGCGCCTGGGCGGCGCGCTCCTGCGGCGTCGTGCACGCGGCCAGCGCCGGCACGATGCACAGCCACGCGAACTTCCAACCAAGCACCCGAACCATGGTGCCCCCTTCATTCAACACGTACCAATACGCGCTTCCTGCGCGCCTTCCCATAGCTTAGAAGCCGGCGTGAGCCCGCGAGAGAGACCGCTCAATCGCGTGCAGGGAACCATCGCGGGTATCGGCTGTCGCCTACTCGCCTGCGCGTGCAATTTCTGGCAAGATGCCCCTTTTTCCAAAGGGATGAGCGGCATGCGACAACGTGGATGGCGGAAGTGGGGACGGCGGATTGCGGTCGGGGTCGTCGTGCTGCCCGTGGCCGTCGCGGGCGGCGCGTGGATGACCTTGCGCGCGAGCCTGCCCGAGCTGGACGGCCAGCATCGCTCGCCGCTGCTGTCGGCGCCCGTGACGGTCGAGCGCGACGCGAACGGCGTGCCGACCATCAGCGGGGCGAACCGGCTCGACGTCGCGTATGCCACCGGGTTCGTGCACGGCCAGGAGCGTTTCTTCCAGATGGACCTGCTGCGCCGCAGTGCCGCCGGCGAGCTGGCCGAGCTGTTCGGGGCCAAGGCGCTGCCGCTCGACCGCGCACACCGCCTCCACCGCTTCCGCGCCCGCGCCGAACAAGTCCTGCAGCGCATGGCGCCGGCCGAGCGCGCGCTGCTGGACCGCTATGCCGCCGGCGTCAACGACGGCTTGAACGGCCTGAGCGCGCGGCCGTTCGAATACCTGCTTGGCCGCGCGACGCCGCGTCCGTGGACACCCGCCGATTCGCTGCTGGCCGTGTGGGCCATGTACTTCGATTTGCAGGGCAACCAGGAGCCGCGCGAACTGGCGCGGGGATGGCTCGCGGCGCACCTCGATCCGGCCCAGCTGGCCTTCCTGCTGCCCGAGGCGACCCGCTGGGATACGCCGATGGATGCGGACGCCGTCGCGCTGGCCCCAAGCGCGATTCCGTCCACGGCGCCGGCCTGGTGGGGACGCAAGGAGGGCGTTCCCGCGCGCCAGGTGGCGGGCGTCGCGTTCGCGGATTCCGTCGGCAGCAACAACTACGCCATCGCCGGCACGCGCTCGGCGAACGGCGCCGCCATCGTGTCGGACGACATGCACCTGGGCCTGCAGCTGCCGAACACGTGGTATCGCCTCGCGCTGCGCTTCCCGGACGCGCAGGGGAAGCCGCGCCGCGTCGTCGGCGTGAGCCTGCCCGGGACGCCGCCGGCCGTCATCGTCGGCAGCAATGGCCATGTCGCCTGGGCCTTCACGAACAGTTATGCGGACACGCTCGACCTCGTCCGCCTGGGCCTCGATGCCGCCCGTCCCGGCCAGGTGCGCACGACGAACGGCTGGGAGACGCCCGTCGCGCACACGGAAACCCTGCTCGTGAAGGGCGAGCCGGCGCAGACGATGACCGTGCTCGAGACGAGTCTCGGCCCGGTCCGCACCGTCGACGGCGTCCAGTACGCGGTGCACTGGGTCGCGCACGACCCCGGTGCGCTGAACCTGAATCACCTGAAGCTGGAAGCGTCGACGAACCTCGGCGAGGCGGTGGCCGCGGCGGCGGGCGACGGCATCCCGGCGCAGAACGTCGTGCTCGGCGACGACCGCGGCGGTATAGCGTGGACCATCGGCGGCGCGCTGCCGCAGCGGGCGCAGGGCGGTGCCGGCGTCTCGTTCCCGCTCGCGGCCGACGGTGCGGTGCCGACGTGGAGCGGGCTGCTCGCGCCGGCGCAGCATCCGCGCGTCGTCAATCCGCCCGGCGGCCAGCTGGTGACGGCGAACAGCCGCCAGCTCGCGGGCGGGGACGCCAGCATCATCGGCGACGGCGGCTTCGACCTGGGCGCGCGCGTGCACCAGTTGAGCGGCAACGTGCGCCAGCTGGGCGACAAGACGGACGTGCCGGCGGCATTCCAGGCGTCGCTCGACGACCGCGCGCTATTCATCGCCGGCTGGCGCGAGCGGGCCCTGGCCGCGCTGGACACCCGCGCCCTGGACAAGCATCCGGAGCGCGCCGAATTCCGCCGCCTGCTGGAACAAAGCTGGGACGGCCGCGCGAGCACGGCGTCGGTCGGCTATCGCCTGGCGCGCCAGTTCATGTGGTCGCTGCATGACCTGCTGTTCGGCGGCGTCGACGCGGCGCTGGCGCAGCTCGATCCGAAGGCCAGCATCGTGGTTGCGACGTCGCGCTGGCCGGACGTCGTGGCGCGCCTGCTGGACGAGCGGCCGGCCGCGTGGCTGCCGGCCGGCTACGCGAGCTGGCAAGACCTGCAACTGGCCGCCATCGACCGCGCCATCGCGGACCTGAAGGAAGACGGCGCGCCGCTGGCGCAAGCCACCTGGGGCCGGCGCAACACGGCGACGATCGCGCATCCGTTCACGATCGCGGTGCCGGCGCTGCGGCGCTGGCTCAGCGTCCCGCCGGACCAGTTTCCGGGCGACGCCAACATGCCGCGCGTGGCGGGGCCGAAGTTCGGGCAATCGGAGCGGCTGACGGTGGCGCCGGGGCGCGAGGAAGAAGGGCTGTTCGACATGCCCGGCGGGCAGAGCGGGCATCCGCTGTCGCCGTACTTTTTGAAAGGGCACGAAGATTGGGTGCACGGGAAGCCTACCCCGTTGCTGCCGGGGGCGGTGGTGCATACGCTGACGTTCACCAGATAGCACCGTCGTTCCCGCGCAGGCGGGAACCCATACTGAATGTCCGAAGTCGCGTCATTCGAAAGCGCTGCGGCGTATCCGGGATACCGAATTCCGATCGTCAGCATGGGTCCCCGCTTGCGCGGGGACGACGCTATCTTGCCGCCATCGGCACCCACAACTTCTGCAGCATCCCGGTGACCGCCTCCGGCGGCGCCGGCCGCCCGAGATAAAAGCCCTGCACGAGATCGCAGCCGTATTCCTCCAGCAGCACGAGCTGCTCGCCCGTCTCGACGCCTTCCGCCACGACGACCATCTTGAGCCCATGCGCCATCGCGATGATGGCGCGCGTGATCGCGGCGTTCTCCGAATCCTGCGGCAGGCCGCTGATGAAGCTGCGGTCGATCTTCAGCGCGCGCACGTCGAAGCGCTTCAGGTAGTTCATCGATGAATAGCCGGTGCCGAAGTCGTCGATCGACAAATACACGCCGATGCCGCGCAGCTGTTCCAGCGTGGCCAGCGTCGCCTTCGCGTCGTCCATCAGCGTGCCTTCCGTCAGTTCCAGTTCGAGCAGGCGCGGGTCGAGGCCCGTGTCGTGCAGGGCCGAGAGCACGATCTGCGACAGGTTCTCGTCCTTGAACTGCTTGGCCGACAGGTTCACGGCGATGCGCACGGGGCGGCGTGCGAGTTTCTGCCAGTGGCGCGCCTGGTTGCACGCGGTGCGCAGCACCCATTCGCCGATCGGCACGATCAGGCCCGTTTCTTCGGCCAGCGGGATGAATTCGTTGGGCGAGACGACGCCCCGTTCTGCATGGCGCCAGCGCACGAGGGCTTCCACGCCGACGATCTCGGACGAGCGCACGTCGAGCTGCGGCTGGTAGAGCAGGTACAACTCGTCGTTCTGCAGGGCGCGGCGCAGGCCGACTTCCAGCCGCACGTGGCTCATGATCTGCATCGTCAGCGACGACGAGTACAGCTTCGCGTTGTTCTTGCCGCAGTTCTTCGCGTGGTACATCGCGGTGTCGGCGTACTTCAGCAGCGACGTGCAGTCGTCGCCGTCCTCCGGGAACAGCGAGATGCCGATGCTGGCCGTCACGAAGATCTCGTTGCCTTCGATGAGGAACGGGCGGCGCATGGCATCCTTCACGCGATGCGCCACGTTGAGCGCGTGCTCGACCCGTTCGAGGTCGGGGATCAGGATCGTGAACTCGTCGCCGCCCAGGCGCGCGAGGTTCGTGCCCCCGTTGTTCGCCGCGTCGGCGCGCGGGAGCAGGTCGCCGCGCGACATCAGGTCGTTCGGACGGATCGTCTCGCGCAGACGGTCCGACACCTGCTTCAGCAACTGGTCGCCCACGTTGTGGCCCAGCGTGTCGTTGATGCGCTTGAAGGCGTCCAGGTCCATGAACAGCACGGCGAACTTCTTGTTGCCGATCTTCGAGCGCTGCAGCTCGCGTTCCAGCATCTCGAGGAAGGCCTGGCGGTTCGGGATGCCGGTCAGGCTGTCGCAATAGGCAAGACGCCGGATCTGTTCTTCCGCGCGCTTTCTCTCGCTGATGTCGCGCACGAGGCCCAGCACTTCGTTCGGGCCGGTGGCGACGAGGCGCGCCTCGACATGCTGGGCTTCGCCGAAGCGGATCAATTCGTATTCGACCGAGCGCACCTGTTGCACGTGCAGGGCCATGCCGACCTGTTCGAGCAGGCGCTCGGCGATGTCGCGCGGCAGGACGTCCGTCGCGTGGCGGCCGACGATCTGCTCGTCGACGCCGACGTCGCGCGCGCCGCGTCCGGGCCCGTCCCGGCCGGGTTCGTAGTCGAGGTAGAAGCCGTCGCGCGACATGCGGAAGAACGTGTCGGGAATGGCGGCCAGCACGGCGCGGTTCTGGGCGTCCGCGATGCGCAGGCGGACGATGGCGTCGGAGGCGCGCAGCACGTACAGCACGCGGTGGCCGAGGATGGGCCAGTTGATCGGCTTCGAGACGAAGTCGGTGGCGCCGGCCTCGTACGCGTTAGTGACGGCTTCCAGGTCGTCGCCGCCGGTCACCATCACGATGGGGACCATGGCGCCGTTCGGCAGGTCGCGGATCGCGCGGCACGCGGCGAAGCCGTCCATCTTCGGCATCTCGACGTCCAGCAGGATCAGGTCGGGCGTGCGCGCGTGCGCGAGGGCCACGGCCTCCTGGCCGTCCGCGGCCTCGATGCCTTCCAGGCCGACGCCCTCCAGCATCTCGAGCATCAGGAGGCGCATCACCGGATCGTCGTCCGCCACCAGGACAACGGCGGGCGAGTGAGCACGCTGGCGGTTGGGTTGGGCTGGCATGTCAGGTTTCCTTTTCGAGGATGGCGGTGAGCGAATGCCGGACGGCCTGGAACTCCTGTTCCATGTCGGTCAGGATCGCGTCCGCGCCTTCGGTGGTGTCGGCGCGGCCCAGGTGCTCCAGTTCCTTGCACAGGGCGGCGAGGGCCTCGGCGCCGACGTTGGCGCTGGCGGACTTCAGCGTGTGCGCGATGCGGCGCACGTTGCCGGTGTCGAGGCCGTCGATGGCGTCGCGCAAGGTGCGCAGCTGCTGCGGCGTGTCGTCGACGTAGGCGGCGATGACCTTTTGCACGAGGGCGTCGCCGCGGTCGCGCGACAGGGCGCGGATCTTGTCCAGCGCCACGCGGTTGATGACGTCGCGCTGGATCACTTCGACGGATTCGGGCGGCAGCCGCGGCGGTTCGTCGTCGTGGTGCACGGTGGCCGCGAGCGGCAGCGCCATCCAGCGCCCGATCACGGCCGCGATCTCCTGCTGGCTGAACGGTTTCGACAGGTAGTCGTCCATGCCGGCCGCCAGGCACGCTTCGCGGTCGCCCTGCAGCGCGTTCGCCGTGATCGCGATGATGGGCAGCACGCGGCCGCGGCCCGCCTCGCGCTCTTCGCGCCGGATCGCGGCCGTCGCGGCAAAGCCGTCCATCACGGGCATCTGGCAATCCATCAGCACCGCATCGTACGAATTCGTCCGCACGGCCTGCAGTGCATCTTCGCCGTTGCGCGCGCAATCCACCTGCAGGTCGAGGCTTTCCAGCATCGCGCGCGCCACTTCGATGTTGACCGGATTGTCCTCGGCCAGCAGCACGCGCCGCGTGCGCGGGCGGTTGGCGTCCAGCTGCAGGGGGCGCGGCGGCATGAAGCGCGGCGCCGGCGCCACCTGGCCGCGCGGCGGCGTGGCCAGGCAGGCGAACAAATCGGCCGCGCGCGCGGGTTTGATGAGCTGGTAGGCGACGCCCGCCTCGCGCCGCTGCACCGGGTCGGCGGCAAGGCGTTCGGGACTGAGCAGCACGAGGCGCGTGGCGCGCGTGGCCGCATCTAGCTTGATCTGCGCCGCCAGCAGCAGGCCGCTCGTGTGGGACAGCTCCATGTCGAGAATCGCGGCGTCGTACGGCCGGCCGGCGCGGGCCGCGTCGTCCAGGCGCTCCAGCGCTTCGTCCGCGCTGTCCGCCGCGTCGCATTCGACGCGCCACGTGGCGAGGTGGCGTTCGAGGCCGACGCGGCTCGTCTCGTGCTCGTCGACGAGGAGCACGCGCAGGCCGTCGATCGTGTGCTGGTGGTCGCCCGGCGCATCGGGGTCGACGCGGCGCTTGTCGAAGGAGACCGTGAACCAGAACACGGAGCCCTGGGTTACGTCCCCTTTTATCAGGGCGTTCTCGACGCCGATCTGTCCGCCCATCAGTTCGACCAGCTGCTTGGAGATCGCCAGGCCCAGGCCCGTGCCGCCGTATTTGCGCGTGGTGGAATCGTCGGCCTGCGAGAACGCCTCGAAGATGCGGCTGCGCGCCTCGCGCGAGATGCCGATGCCCGTGTCGTGCACTTCGAAGCGCAGCATCACGGCCTGGTTGTCCTCGCTCGCGATGCGCACCTTGGCGAGGATGCGGCCCTGGTCCGTGAACTTGACCGCGTTGCCGAGCAGGTTGGCCATGATCTGGCGCAGCCGGTTCGGGTCGCCGCAGATGGCGACGGGAATGTCGTTGGCGATGTCGAAGTGGAGCAGGATGTTCTTCGCTTCGGCCTGCGGCGTGTAGACGGTGTGGATGTCGTCCAGCAGGTCCCACAGGTTGAAATTGATGTACTCGACGGTGAGCTTGCCGGCTTCGATCTTGGAAAAATCGAGGATGTCGTTGATGATGACCAGCAGGTGCTCGCCCGACTGCTTGACCAGCCGCGTGTAGTTGCGCTGGGTGTCGGTGAGCTCCGTCCCCAGCAGCATTTCCGTCATCCCGAGCACGCCGTTCATCGGGGTGCGGATCTCGTGGCTCATCGTGGCGAGGAAGGCGCTTTTCGCGCGGCTCGCCGCTTCGGCCGCGTTTTTCGCCTTTTCCAGCTGTTCGGTGCGCACGCTGACCTGGCGTTCCAGCTCGTCGCGGTGGTGGGTGAGGGCGGCGCCGCGGCCTTCGATCTGCGCGAGCATGTTGTTGAAACTGTCGATCAGCACGCCCAGCTCGTCGTTGCGGTTGTGGGCGATGCGCAGCGTGTAGTTCTGGCTGGCGGAGACTTTTTGCGCCGCGTTGATCAACTTGCCGATCGGGTCGCTGATGCTGCGCCGCAGCCGCCGCACCAGCACGAACGCCGTCAGCAGCGCGGCGCCCAGCGCGACGGCCATCACGCCCAGGTCGAGCGCGATGAACAGCCACAGGGGCGCGAGGTCGCTTTAGATAATGAGGGCGCCGACCATCCCGGCCGGGGGGCGCGGGTGGCCCCCCCAGGGGGGGGGTTGTTGGGTTCATATTTTGGGGGGGCCGCGGGGCGGCGGGGCGGGGCCGGCGCCCTCGGCCGGGGCGCCGAGCACGCGGTAGACGCGCAGCATGGGCAGCCAGGGACGGCTGCCGGCCTGGGCGGCGGCCGCGACGGTGTCGGGATCGAGCCCGCCGAGCGCCTCGGCCGGGCCCGCGGCGTCATGGCCGGGCGCGTGCCAGGCGGCGAACGGTTGCCCCTTGCGGTCGTACAGGACGGCGGATGCGAGGCCCCGGCGCGCTTCCAGCGCGGCGAGCAGTTGCGTGGCCAGGCGGCGGTCGTTGAACTGCACGGCATCGAGGCCGCCCTGCGCGAGCACGGCGGCCAGCGCCTCCAGTTCCTGCCGTTCCTCGCGACGCTGGCCGGTCACCGTCGCCAGGGCGAAGGCGACGTACACGACCAGCAGCGCGCTGGCGGCGGCCTGCAGGCACATCGACGTCAGTTTTCGGTTGAGGCTTGAGCGCTCGAGAGTCTGCATGGGTTGGGCGGATCCGGCGGTCGGCGCTGCGAACGAACCTGCGTGCAGGTTCACCATGCAAGAAAGCAAATTCTTGCAGGAACTGACTATAGGGGAGGGATATGTGGTGTCGTTTGTTCTGGCGCAAAGCGGCGGGGCGGATGAGGCACAGTTGGTCGTCTATTATTTGGCGTTGGAGGCGAGTTGCGGTGTTCTTCCGGAGCGCTGCCATTCAAACTTTTGCACAGCCGCGGCGCTACCGCAGAAAGGGCACGCGTTGGCCAAGAAAGCAATCATCAGGATGGGCGACAAGACCTCGCATGGCGGAACCGTGCTTGAAGGGCTGCAGTTTTTTGTCATTTGCGGAAAACCCGCTGCAGGCGTTGGACATCGGGTTCATTGTCCGACATGCGCCGGACCACACGTGATTATCGAAGGCGCGGTGAACGCGACGATGATGGGTATCCAGATTGCCGTCGACGGCATGAAGACCTCCTGTGGCGCCACCTTGATCGCATCGCAAACTACAGACACGATCGACGTGGGGGCCAGCGCGGGGACCACCGCGTTACCTGCGAACGCCACTGCGGCGGCGTCTCACGGAGCAGGCTCGCCTCATGCCGTTGCCGCCAACGAAGCCGGTTTCGATGATCATTTCGTTCTTGTCGACGCCGACCGTGGCACGATCCTCCCGTTTACTGAATATGCGATCGTCAGGGCTTCCGGCGCAATCGAGCACGGCGTGTCCGACGTCGAAGGTAAAACCCACCTGTTGTCTTCAACGGTCGCGGCGGAGGCCGTAGACATTTATGTTTGAGAGGATGTCATGAGTGCACCAGCTACGATCAGTTCGCCAACGGGGCGACTCCTGCGACATCAGGCCAGGCTAACCACGACACCCAGGGAGAGCGCGGAAGCCAAGGCGATCCGCGTCGCGCAGGAGAAAAATACAAGACTCGAAGAGAACAGGACCTATTTGGCTGATCCGAACGTAGCGGCATTTTTGAAGGCAATCGCCGAGGCTGAGGGTGGCGGCTATGATTTCAAATACGGCGCGGTAAAAGGGAAGAAAAACGACCCCTGGCGGTTTACCGATACCTCGACTCACCCGGGAGCCGGTTTCGGCGGCAAGACGACGGCCGCGGGCATGTATCAAATCACGATCGATACATGGCGCCAATTTGGCGGAAAGATGGGGCTGACGGATTTTTCACCGAATACGCAGGACCTCATCGTCGTGGACATGCTGCGCACGATCGGCGTAATCGATAAGATCATGTCCGGCGATATTGCGGGTGCGATGCCCAAGGCCGCACTCAAGTGGGCTGCGTTGCCCGAAGGGCCGGGTTTGGCTAATCACTATCCGCCGCAACCGTATGTCAAATATTCGGAATTTTTGGCCGCGTACAAGGCCGCAGGGGGAACGGGACAATGAAATGGCTTATCGCGAACGCTGCCATGGTCGGGACCGCGCTTGTTACCGGGGTCGCGCTCGCGGATGGCGTACTGCAAGATGCCCGACGTGGACCCGCCGGGATCTCCGCCGGGCAGCCGTTGCCAAAGGCGCGAACCGCACTTATGAAACAAGGCTGGCAGCCGGTCCGCCGGCACGCTACCGACGGTTACGAATACAGCGGCGCGGAGCTCGAGCTGACGAAACGCCGGATATTCGAGGTCGATTCGTGCTCGTCGGATAGTTCGAGGTGCGTCCTCTACTATCAAAGGAAAGGTGAGTGCCTGCGCATGGATACGATCGGCGAGACACTGGACGTCATGACCGTCACCCGATGGACTCATGAATGCCCGGACGCTCCTCCGCATCGAAGCGGGGCCGAAAAATGAAAAGGGACGCGCGCACGCGTCCCTTCCTCTACGCAGACTACGCGCTCAGCAACAACCCCCGCGCTTGCCGCTGCCATAGCGCGCTTCCTGGCGTTCCCGAAAAAACTCCTCGTAGCTCATGACCGGCTGATCAGGATGGGTCTTCTCCATGTGCGCCACATAGGTGTCGTATTCCGGCAGGCCGACCATCAGGCGCATGCTTTGCCCGAGGTAGCGGCCTGCCTGTGCCAGCGCGCCGAGCATCACTGCACCTCGGCCATCGAGGCGGCGGGCGCCGCGACGTACGGCGTCTCCTGGGCGCTCGGACGGGCGTTCTTGCGGGCGGCCAGCGCGGTGCGGAAGCCGTACAGCACGACGGCCAGCACGACGACCATGAAGAAGCCGCACAGGGTGGCGTCGACGTAGTCGTTGAAGACGATGCGGCCCATCTGGTCGAGCGACTTGGCCGGTGCCAGCACCTGGCCCTGGTCGAGCGCGGTCTGGAATTTCTTCGCGTGCGCCAGGAAGCCGACCTTGACGTTCGGGTCGAAGATCTTCAGCCAGCCGGCCGACAAGGTGCAGATCAGCAGCCAGATGGTCGGGACGATCGTGACCCAGGCGTACTGGCCCCGCTTCATCTTGAACAGCACGACGGTGCCCAAGGTGAGCGCGATACCGGCCAGCATCTGGTTGGCGATGCCGAACAGCGGCCACAGCGTGTTGATGCCGCCCAGCGGATCGACGACGCCCTGGTACAGGAAGTAGCCCCAGGCGGCGACGCACAGGCCGGTGGCGATCAGGTTCGCCGGCAGCGAGTCCGTGCGTTTCAGCGTCGGCACGAAGGCGCCCAGCAGGTCTTGCAGCATGAAGCGGCCGGCGCGGGTGCCCGCGTCGACGGCGGTCAGGATGAACAGCGCCTCGAACAGGATCGCGAAGTGGTACCAGAACGCCATCATCGCCTTGCCGCCCACGACGTTCGACAGGATGTGGGCCATGCCGACGGCCAGCGTCGGGGCGCCGCCGGCGCGCGAGATGATGGTGTTCTCGCCGACGTCCTTGGCCATCTGCGTCAGCTGGTCGGGCGTGATCACGAAGCCCCAGTTGGAGACCGCGGCGGCGGCCGTCTGGGCGGTCGTGCCGAGGACGGCGGCCGGGCTGTTCATCGCGAAATAGACGCCCGGGTCGATGGTCGACGCGGCGACGAGGGCCATGATGGCGACGAACGACTCCATCAGCATGCCGCCGTAGCCGATGAAGCGGGCGTGGGTCTCGCTCTCGATCATCTTCGGCGTGGTGCCCGACGAGATCAGCGCGTGGAAGCCGGACACGGCGCCGCAGGCGATGGTGATGAACAGGAACGGGAACAGCGTGCCGGACCAGGCCGGGCCGGTGCCGTCGATGAAGCGGGTGATCGACGGCATCTGCAGCATCGGGGCGACGAACACGATGCCCAGCGCGAGGCCGACGATGGTGCCGATCTTGAGGAAGGTCGACAGGTAGTCGCGCGGCGCCAGCAGCAGCCACACGGGGATCACGGAAGCGATGAAGCCGTAGCCGATCAGCATCCAGGTCAGCTGGGTGCCGGTGAACGTGAACATCGGGGCCCAGGTCGGCGAATCGTGCACGAACTGGCCGCCGACGATGGCGCCGATCAGCAGCACGAAGCCGATCAGCGACACTTCGCCGATGCGGCCCACGCGGATATAGCGCGAATAGATGCCCATGAACAGCGCGATCGGGATCGTCGCCATCACGGTGAACGAACCCCACGGCGAGCCGGTCAGGGCCTTCACGACGATCAGCGCCAGCACGGCCAGGATGATCACCATGATCATGAAGG
>CBIHRX010000147.1:0-16206 GCA_966212555.1 uncultured Massilia sp. | reverse complement strand
GCGCTACGTTCGGGACGTAGAGGCCGGAGGTTCGAATCCTCTCACCCCGACCACCTGTTTTTCTCCCTCAGCCGCAGTTACTTGTTGGCCATACCAGTCGGGGTGTAGCTTAGCCCGGTAGAGCGCTACGTTCGGGACGTAGAGGCCGGAGGTTCGAATCCTCTCACCCCGACCAAGAATTCATGCAAGCAGCGGCCGATGGCCGCTGTTTTCGTTTCCGCTCCCTATTCCTCTGCGACGATCGCCACGCCCCACGGCTTCAACTCGAGCTGTTGGCCACGCGCCACCTTACGTCCGGACAACAACTCCGTACCGTTCGCATAACCATAGCCCAGTCGCTGCGCCCTGGCGGAATAGTTCAGCACATAGCGCACCCGGTGCCCATCCTGCAACGTCCCGCCGCGGACGATGAGCGGGAAGCGCACCTTCGGCAGCGCGATGCCGGCGCGTTTCACCTGGTCGGTCATGATCCTGTCGATGACGGCATCGGTGGGCATGAAGCCGACATAGCCCACTTCGCCGCTGCCCCAGCTGTTCCGCGTGACGGCCGCGTAGTCCGGCCACGAAGGATGCTGGAAGCGGGCGATCACGGTCGCCGTCGTCGGCTTGAGGAATTCCATCCACCAGCGCGCCTTGTTGTCCGCGGCGCCCACCTTGAACGGATCGCCCGCCAATGTCACGCCCACCGGATTCGTGAACTGGCGGTAGGTCACGCCCGCCGCTTCGCCGATCGCGCCCGGCTGCACCGCGTAGCGCACCTTCGTGTTCTCGTCCGAGAAGCCGCTGCGGAACGTGTACAGCACGTGGCCGCCCTGCTTCGCGTAATCGTTCAGGCGCGCGATCTCGGCGTCGCTGGCCGCGTACAGCGACGGCACCACGATCAATTTGTAGTCCGACAACGCCACCTTCGACGCCGGCGAGAGGATGTCGGCTTCCACGTTCATGCGGTACAGCGCGTCGTACCAGGGCCGCAGCGCGTCGTTGTAGTCGAACGCCTTGCCGTCGGCATGCACCTTGAACGCATCGAAGCCCGCCTGCGCCGTGTTGCTGACGTAGACCGCGACCTGGTTCTTCTTGCGCAGGTTCACGAGCCTGGGCCCGAGCCGCTGCAGGTCGGCGCCGATGGTCTTCACTTCCGCATAGACCTCGTTCGGCTGGTAATCCTGCGACAGGACGCCGCGCCAGTACGTCTCGATCGCATTCGCCGTCGTCGCCCAGTGCCAGTACGAGACCATGTTCGCGCCCGACGCGAGATGGCTGAAGGCCTGCAGGCGCAACTGGCCGGGATAAGGCGTCCAGTGCGGGAAGCCTTGCGCTTCGGTTTCCATGACCAGGTAGTTCTGGCCGTCGTGCAGCGAGCGCGTCAGGTCGCCGCCGAAGGCGATTTCGACGCCGGTCAGCTTGTCCTGGCTCGGGTGGTAGATGTCGATGCCGGCGACGTCGAGCGGCTGCGCGGCGTCCCAGTGATTCACTTCGGGCTGCACGCCGTACGAATGATCTTTCCAGCCCAGGTCGAAATTCTGCGTGATGAACTGGTCGCCACGCGCATGCGCGCGCACGAGGCCCGCCTGCCAGGTCAGGTACTCGGTCACCAGGTCGCGCTGGAATGCGGCGAACGCATTCGACAGGCTCGCGTTGATGGAGCCGTTCACGGACGGGAAATCGTCCCAGCTGTTGATGCGGTTGCTCCAGTAATCCAGGCCGAACGCCTTGTTGAGCTGGTCGAGATCGGGAAACTTCCGGCGCATGGCCGCGACGAACGCCCGCTGCACATTCGGACCGCTCGTGAAATAGGCCTTGGTTTCGTTGTCGACCTGGTAGCCGATGACGGCCGGATGGTCCTTCACGTGATCGACCAGCCTGACGATCACGCGTTCCGCCGCCGTGCGGAAATCCGGGTCGGTGATATCCATGTTCTGGCGCGGCCCGTATTCCGCACGGCCCTTCGGCGCGACCACCAGCACGTTCGGGTGCTTGCGCGCGAGCCAGGTCGGGATCGCATAGGTCGGCGTGCCGACGATGACCTTGATGCCGGCCTTGTGGAAGGCGGCCAGCATGCGGTCCACGTGGGTGAAGTCGAACACGCCCTCGGCGCGTTCGAGCGTGCCCCACGTCGATTCGGCGATGCGCACGACGCTGATGCCCGCGTCCTTCATCATGCGCGCATCCTCGTCGAGGCGGTCGACGGGCGTGTACTCGTCGTAGTAGGCGACGCCGAACAGGATCGTGTCCGGCAGTTTGGGGGCCGCGACGGCGGTACTGCACAGTGCGCCCAGGGCTGCTGCGGCGAGCGCCCGTCTGAATGTGGTCATGCATGTCTCCTCTTTTAGTCCTGGCATGTTATCCATACCAAATCCGACATGCAACCCGGCAATCAATCCCGCATGCGCAGACTGAGCGCCGACCCGCGCCGCGCCAGGAAGGCGGCCAGCAGTTCCGGATAGCGCGGGCTGGCGGCTGCCTGGACCGATGGCCGCTGCGCCAGCGCCGCGCGCCATGCCTGCACCCTGGCGAGTCCGGCGAGCATGCCGAAGTCGCCGATGCGTTCGAACACGTCGACATAGCGGAAGACCGGCGCGAACACCGCGTCGACGATGCCGAAGCGCGCGCCGTCGAAATACGGCGGCGCGCGCAGCACCTCCTCGACCTGGCGGAAGCGCCGGTGGATGTCGTCGGCCGCGCGCCGCAGGGCCGCTTCGTCGGGCGCGTTGTACAACACCGCGATGGCGTTCAGCAGCGCCGAGCCGAATTCCATCCAGCCCCGGTGGCGCGCACGTTGCAACGGCTCGAGCGGATGCAGGCGCGGCACCACGGTCTCGTCGAGGTATTCGCAGATCACAGCCGATTCGAAGATGGGCTCGCCGTCGGCCAGCAGCACCGGCGTCTTGCCGAGCGGCGACACGCGCAGGAACCAGTCCGGCTTGTCGGCCAGGTCGACGTCGCGCCGCTCGAACGCCACGCCCTTCTCGTGCAGGACGATGGCGGCGCGCTGGACGTAGGGGCACAGCGCATGGCTGACCAGAACCAATGACGTGTTCATGAGGACGCTCCTTGATGGGTGGGAGAGCGCAGTCTATGATTGCGTGATTACAATGAGAATACGCGTATCCGCAAACCATGACTGCAAAAACGCAATCGCCGCCCTATCGCGTCGGCAGTGCCGACCTGGAGACCGTGCTCGCGCTGGTCCGTGGCGGCACCCTCGCGCGGGCCGGAGAACGCCTCGGCGTCGACGGCTCGACGGTCTTCCGCAACCTGCAGCGTATCGAACGCGGCCTGGGGCAGGTACTGTTCGAGCGCACGCGTTCCGGTTATCTGCCGGGCGAACTCGCGCTGGGTCTGGCGCGCCATGCGGAGCGGCAGGAGAGCGAGCTCGAGGCGGCCCGTTCGCTGGTGCAGGTCCGCCCGGACCAGGTCGCCGGACAGGTCCGCATCACCACCACGGACACCATCCTGCACGCCCTGGTGGCGCCGTCGCTCAAGGCGCTGCGCGAACGCCATCCGCTGCTGGACTTCGACCTCGATGCCAGCAACACCCCCGTCAACCTGGGCCGGCGCGATGCCGACATCGCGCTGCGTGCGACGCGTGAACCGCCCGAGCACCTGGTGGGTCGCCACCTGGGACCGATCCGGGTCGCGCTGTTTGGCCCCCGAAAGAGCCGGCTGCGCTCGCTCGACGAGGCGGTCGAGCGCGGCGTGGCGTGGATCGCGCCGGACGATGCGTTGCCCGACCATCCGTCGGTGCTGTGGCGGCGCCGGCATTTTCCGAAGATTGCGCCGGCGTACCGGGTTAGCAGTATCCTGTCGGCAGCGGAGTGCGTCGCACTCGGCCTCGGCGTGGCCGTGCTGCCGCTGTTCCTGGCGGCGCCGCGCGCCGACCTGCGCCAGATCGGCCCGGAGATCGACGACTGCGTCACGCAACTGTGGTTGCTCACCCATCCGGAAAGCCGCCATCTCAGGCGCGTGGCGACGGTGCTGCAGCACCTGGCGCAGGAAATTCGCCTCCCTTCAAACTAGCCCCGCGGCTGCGCAGCCTCAAAGGCGGAGAATGCCGGTTCCCTACCATTGACGGGCAATCCGACCGCTGAACTGGGTCAATGTCTTTCAGCATTGTTGGCAAGGACATTGTTCGTAATCATGCGAAAACCTTACCTGTCGTTCCTGCTCGCGGCACGCTGGGCCAGCGTCATGGTGGCGCTGATGTACCACGTCCGGTTCCTGCTGTTCGTCGACTACGAGCACGTGCAGGCGAACACGTGGCTGTCGGACGTTTTTTATTTCCTGACGGGGCTCGGCCATGAATCGTTTGCCGTCTTTCTCGTCCTCGACGGCATCCTGACGGGACGCGCGCTGCCGGCCCACCGACCGCCCGCCCCGGCAACGCCGGGCCGGCACGCCATCGCGCTGTACGGGCTCCTGCTGCCCGGCCTGGCCCTCGGCGCCGCCGCCGACGTCGCGGGCGTGCGGTACTTCAACGGCTCCGGCCTGTACACGGCCTATCCCGCCTTCAGCACCCTGACGCTCGACTATACCTCGCTGCTGGGCAATATCTTGATGCTGCAGCCTGTCGTCGTGCCCACGTTCGGCAGCAACGGCATGCTGTACCTGCTGTCGTTCGTGTTCTGGTCGCTCATCCTGCTCGGCATCTTCCTGCGCGCCACGCGAGCCGGCCGGGTCGTGCTGCTCACGGCCGTGGTGGTGCTGGCGCCGCCGCTGTTCCTGATCTGGTCGGCCATCTGGCTCTCCGGCGTCGCGGTGGCGCACATCGGCGCGACGCGCGGTGCCAGGCCGCCCCTGCCCGTCGCCATAGCCGGCTTCATCGGCGCGCTGCTGCTGTCCCGCTTCCTCGGCGCCGGCGCGCACTGGCCGTCGGGGTCCGGCGCGTGGCTCGCCGACTGCAAGTTCCTGCTGGTGGGATGGGGTTTCGCCGCCATCGCCTGGGCTCTCCATCCGCGCGGCGCGCGGCACGAGGCGGCGCCCGCCGACCCGGCACCCGCGTTCACTTTTTTCTTTCACTTTCCCGTCATGATGCTGCTCGTCGGGATGGGGACGACGGTGTTCGGCCAGCCATTGATGCAGCAGCCGGCGCCGGCACGCTACGCCGCGTTCGCCGCCGTCGTCGCCGCCTGCGTGGGCACGACGGTCCTCGTCGCGCGCGCTTGCGCCGGCGCCGTGCAGGTCATGACGCGCCGCCGGGCACGCGCCACGGCCTGACAACAGCACGGCGCCAGGCCGCGTTGCCGTGGCCTGGCGCCGGTCAAACCGGATGGCGTCTTACTGTTTCGACGATGCCCGGACCCGCACCGCCAGCGCGGCCAGGCTCGACGCGACGGCAAGCAGCACGATGCCGTTCCAGCCCCATGCGGCCAGCGCCTGGGCGCCGAGCGCGCCGCCCGCCGCCATGCCGACGAACATCGTGGTCATGAAGATCGCGTTCAGGCGGCTGCGGGCTTCCGGCGCGATGCCGTAAACGATGGTCTGGTGGGCGATCATCGTCGCCTGCACGCCCAGGTCGAAGCCGACGGTGGCCAGGGCCAGCAACACCAGTTGCGCCGGCGTCGACAGCCAAGGCATCGCGAACATGACGGCGAACGAAACGACGCTCAAGCCGGCGCCGACGCGGGTCACGAACTGCGGACCGCGGCGGTCGGCCAGGCGGCCGGCGAACGGGGCGGCCAGCGCGCCGACGGCACCGGCCAGGCCGAACGCACCCGCGGCGGCCGAACCCAGGTGGAACGGCGCGCCGTGCAGCATCACGGCCAGGGTCGACCAGAAGGCCGAGAAACCGATCGACAGCAAGCCCTGGGCCATCGCGGCAAGGCGCAGGGCGCGGTGCTCTTTCCACAGCGCGAACAGCGAGGCCAGCAGGACCGGATAGGCCACGGTGCTCGTCGGCCGGAAGCTCGGCAGGCCACGGGCGAGGATCGCCGTCGTGAAGGCCGCGACGACCGCCGCGCCGCCGAACACGGCGCGCCAGCCGAGGGCTTCGGCAACGATGCCGCCCACGACACGCGACAGCAAAATACCCAGCAGCAGCCCGGTCATGACGGTGCCGACGATGCGGCCCCGGTGCGCGGCCGGCGCCAGGGTGGCGGCGGCCGGGACGATGTCCTGGGCGACCGTCGCCAGCAGGCCGACCGCGAGGCTGGCGCCCAGCAGCACGTACAGGCCCGGCGCGGCGGCGATCGCCAGCAGCGCCACGGCCAGCAGCAGCGATTTCACGACGATGATGGTGCGGCGGTCGAAACGGTCGCCCAGCGGCGCGAGGAACAGCAGGCCGAGGGCGTAGCCGAACTGCGTCAAGGTCGGGATCCAGCCGACGGCCTGGTTGCTGGCGTGCAGGTCGGTGGCCAGCACGCCCAGCGTGGGCTGGCTGTAATACAGGGCCGCGACGGACAGGCCGGTGCTCGCGGCCAGCAGGAAGATCAGAGGCGAGGTCAGCCTCGTGCGGATCGGTATGACCGTCGCCGTCGTGTGTGCGATGCTCATGTGGGACTCCATGGTGGGTGTGTTGTTGCAGTGCATTATGGAGAACCGAAACATGATCGTGTAGCACCGGCGGACGTCGAACTGTTATACCATGCGCGTATGAGCACGGACTTTTCGACTATCAATCCATCTGCCGACCGTATGATGCTGGTCGAGACCTTCGTCCGCATCGTGGATGCCGGCAGCCTGTCCGCCGCCGCGCGGGCGCTCGCGACGACGCAGCCGACGATCAGCCGGCGCCTGAAGGCGTTGGAAAAATCGCTGGGGGTACGGCTGCTGCAGCGGTCCACGCACGCGATGAAGCTGACGGACGACGGCATGCGCTGCTATGCGCGCGCGAAGGAACTCATCGCCGGGTGGCAGGAATTCGAGAGCGAGATCCGGGGCGCGGTCGACGAGCCGGTCGGGATGCTGCGCGTCGTGGCGCCGCACGCGTTCGGCCAGCAGCAGCTGGTGGCGCCGCTGGCCGAATACCTGGCGCGCTATCCGCGCATGACGGTCGACTGGGTCCTGCACGACCGCACGCCGGACTTCATCGGCGAAGGCATCGACTGCGCGATCCGCGTGGGCGAGGTGCCCGATCCGTCGATGGTGGCGATCCGGCTGGGCGACGTGCCGCGCATCGTCATCGCGACGCCGGGCCTGTTCGCGGGCCGCACCCTGCCCGCCCATCCGGACGAACTGGCGACGCTGCCCTGGATCGCGGTCAGCCATTATTATCGCGACGAAGTGACGCTGACCCATGCGCACAGCGGCGACACGGTGCGGGTGCCCGTCCAGCCGCGCCTCTACACGGACAACCTGTACGCGATGCGCAGCGCCGTCGTGCTGGGCGTGGGCGCGGCGCTCGGCTCGCGCTGGGCGCTGCGGGAGGAACTGGATGCGGGGCGGCTCGTGCAGCTCGTGCCGGACTGGCAGGCGTCGCCGCTGCCGATCTGGCTGATCTATCCGCCGGCACGCTTCTATCCGGCCCGGCTCAGGCGCTTCATCGACATCATGCGGGTGGCGGTGCCGCGGGCGTACGGCGTGGTGGCGCCGCCCGATCCCCGTCGTCCCCGCGAAGGCGGGGACCCATACTGAGCAACAGAATTCGGTATATCCGAAACTGCGCGGTATGTCTGGCGGACTGGCTTCGGAAAGTCAGCATGGGTTCCCGCCTGCGCGGGAACGACGTTTTATGCTTCCGCGACCTGCGCCTCGGCCAGCAACGACCGGATCTCCGGAATGCACGACCCGCAATTGCCGCCCGCCTTCGTGCACGCCGTCACACCCGCCGCATCGCACAGATTGTTCTGGCGGATCGCGATCTCGATGGTCTTGCGCCCCACGCCGAAGCACGAGCACACGGTCGGTCCCGCATCCGGGCCCTGGTCCTTGGCGCGGCCCGCCAGCAGGCTGATACGGTCGGCCGGCTCCAGCTGCGCCTTGTCGAACATGGTGGCCAGCCACGTGCGGGCCGGCAGGTCGGCGCGCTGCGCGACGAACAGGCACGCTTCGATGCGGCCGTCGACGAGGTGCACGGCGCGGAACATGCCGCCGTTCTTGTCCTCGACGTCGATCCAGTCCGCGTCGTCGTCGTGCACGTCCAGCAGCCGGCGCGCCCAGTCGTGCGCGGCGGCGAACGGCTTGCGGCCCGCCAGTTCGTAGCGGACGAAGTCCTTGCCCTGCACGCGCGTCCAGTTGGATGCCTCGCGCAGCGGCAATTCCGTGCGCGACAAAATGAAGCCGTACCACGTGACGCCGAACGGTTCGATGCGCACCGGCGTGTGCTTGAATTCCGGCTCGCCCGACACCGGGTCGACGGCCGGGTTGACGACCGTGCCCACGCGCGCGTCCGACGCCGTCTGGCCGCTCCAGTGGATCGGCATGAACACGCTGCCGCGCGCGATGCCGCCGCCGTGCTGCACGCGCGCCACCACGGCGCCCCAGTCGCTCGTCACGCGCGCGAGTTCGCCCGCCTTCACGCCGCACAGCAGCGCATCCTGCGGGTGCATGTCGATGTACGGTTCCGGGATGTGCTCGGCCAGTTTCTGCGAGCGGCCCGTGCGCGTCATCGTGTGCCACTGGTCGCGCACGCGGCCCGTGTTCAGCACGAGCGGATATTCGCCGCCCGGCAGGTTGGCCGGCGCGCGCGGCACCGTCGGCACGAAGCGCGCGCGGCCGTCGCCATGCGCGAAACGGCCGTCGCCGAACAGGCGCGCGGTGCGCTCGCCCGGCGTACGCACGGGCCACTGGACGGGATCGAGCGCGTCGTAGTCGGCGCGCGTCATGCCGGCCAGGCCGCCGATGTCGAACAGGCGGCGGCGCTGGCCCTCGGTGCCGTTCTTCCATGCGGACAGGCGCGCGTGCTCGTCGAAGATCTCGTGCGGTGCAGTGAAATCGAAACCCTCGAACCCCATGCGACGGGCGACGTCGCACATGATGTCCCAGTCCGCGCGGGCGCTGCCCGGCGCGGCCAGGAACGCGCGCTGGCGCGAGATGCAGCGCTCGGAATTGGTGACGGTCCCATCCTTCTCGCCCCAGCCGAGGGCCGGCAGCAGCACGTGGGCCGCGTCGTTCGTGTCCGTGCCGAGGACGATGTCGCTGGCCACGACCAGCTCGCACTTCTCCAGCGCGCGCCGTGCCTGGTCGGCATCGGGCAGGCTCACGAGCGGGTTGGTCGCCATGATCCACACGGCCTTCACTTTACCGTCCTCGATGGCGCGGAACAGGTCGACGGCCTTCAGGCCCGGCTTGGCCGCCACGTGCGGCGAGCCCCAGAATTCCTGCAATGCCGCGCGCTGGGCCGAATCGTCGAGGTCCATGTGCGCGGCCAGCATGTTCGCGAGGCCGCCCACTTCGCGCCCGCCCATCGCGTTCGGCTGGCCCGTCAGCGAGAACGGTCCCATGCCGGGACGGCCGATGCGGCCCGTGATCAGGTGGCAGTTGATGATCGCGTTGACCTTGTCGGCGCCGGCCGTGGACTGGTTCACGCCCATCGTGAACGCCGTCACGACCTTTTCGGTCGTCGCGAACATCTCGTAGAAGCGCTCCAGGTCGCGCGGGTCGAGGCGGCAGGCTTTCGCCACCTCTGCCAGCGTGCCCGCCTTGCCGGCCGCGTCCAGCGCGTCCGCCACGCCCGTCGTGTGGGCTTCGATGAAGGCGTCGTCGGCGGCATGTTCGGCCAGGTGGCCCAGCAGGCCGTCGAACAGCCACACGTCCGTGCCCGGTTTGACGGGCAGGTGCAGGTCGGCGATGTCGCACGTGGCCGTGCGGCGCGGGTCGACGACGACGACCTTCAGCTCGGGACGGTCCTGCTTCGCGCGCGCGATGCGCTGGTACAGGGTCGGGTGGCACCATGCGGCGTTCGAGCCGACGAGCACGATCAGGTCGGCCTGCTCGAAGTCTTCGTAGCAGCCCGGCACGATGTCTTCGCCGAACGCGCGCTTGTGGCCGGCCACGGCCGACGACATGCACAGGCGCGAGTTCGTGTCGATGTTCGCGCTGCCGACATAGCCCTTCATGAACTTGTTGGCGACGTAGTAGTCCTCGGTCAGCAGTTGGCCGGAGACGTACAGCGCGACGGCATCCGGGCCGTGTTCCGCGATCACGCGCGCGAAGCCCTGCGCCACCTTGTCCAGCGCCTCGTCCCACGACGCTTCGCGCAATGCGCCCTCCTCGCGCAGCATCGGCGCGAGCAGGCGGCCGCGGTTGCCGAGCGTCTCGCCCAGCGCGGAACCTTTCACGCACAGGCGCCCCTGGCTTGCGGGGTGCGCCGCGTCGCCCGCGATCGCGATCTGGCCGTCCTGCCCGACCTGGGCGTTGACGCCGCAGCCGACGCCGCAGTACGGGCACGTCGTTTTGACGGTGGTGGGGATGGCGGACAACTTCATGTGAACTCCTCGTCAGGCCGCTCGGCCGAACAGCAACTGGTCGCGGATGGACGAGATGTCCGTCCGCTGTTGAATCAGGTCGAAGTACCAGGGACCGTCCGCGACGTCCCCGTACAACACGGCGCCCGTCAGGCGGTTGCCCGCGACGACGAGACGTTTATAGATGCCGCCGCGGCGGTCGCGCAGCACGAGGTCTTCGCTGCCTTCTCCGCCGACGATGTCGCCGGCCGAGTACAGGTCCACGCCCGTCACCTTCAGCTTCGTCGCGGTGGCCTGCTGCACGTAGCGGCGGTGGCCCGCGCCAGCGAGGTGGGCGGCGGCGACGCGTGCCTGGTCCCAGATCGGCGCCACGAGGCCGAACGTGGCGCGGCGGTGCTGCACGCATTCGCCCACGGCGTACACGCGCGGGTCGTAGGTCTGCAGGGTGTCGTCGACGACGATCGCGCGCTCGCAGTGCAGGCCCGCGGCTTTCGCCAGCTCGACGTTCGGGCGCACTCCGGCCGCCATCACGACGAGGTCGGCGTCCACGGTCTCGCCATCCTCGAAGCGCACGGTGCGCACGCGGTCCTCGCCCTCGATGGCGACGGTCTGGCGGTTCAGCAGGATGCGCAGGCCGCGCTGTTCCAGGCTGGCGCGCAGCAGTTCCGCGGCGGGCGGGTCGAGCTGCTGGTTCATCAGGCTGCCCATGACGTGCACGACGGCGACTTCCATCCCCTGGCGCAGCAGGCCGTTGGCCGCTTCCAGGCCAAGCAGGCCGCCGCCGATGACGACGGCCTTGCCGCCCGCGCGCGCGGCTTCCAGCATCGTGTCGACGTCGCTGATGTCGCGAAAGCCGATCACGCCCGGCAGCTGGTGCCCCGGCACCGGCACGATGAACGGCTTCGAGCCGGTGGCGATCAGCAGGCGGTCGTACGGCACGGCGAGGCCGGAAGCGGCGTGCACGACGCGCTTCTTGCGGTCGATGCGCACGACCGGGTCGCCCGCGTGCAGGGTGATGCCGTTGGCGTCGTACCACTCGCGCGTGTTGAGCATGATGTCGTCGACGGTCTTCTCGCCGGCGAGCACGGGCGACAGCAGGATGCGGTTGTAGTTCCCGTGCGGCTCCGCGCCGAACACGGTGATGCGGTACATGTCGGGCGCGAGCTTCAGCAGCTCCTCGACCGTGCGCATGCCCGCCATGCCGTTGCCGATGACGACCAGGCGCGGATGGGCTTTCATTTACGCCCCCACCCAGACCTTGCCGTCCTCGACGCGCACCGGATAGCTCGTCACCGAGTGGTGCGGCGCTTCCAGGCATTCGCCGGTCTGCAGGTCGAAGTGCTGCTTGTAGATCGGCGACGCGACGACGATGCGTTCGCCGATGCTGCCGACCAGGCCGCGCGACAGCACGGCGGCGTCCGAGTTCGGATCGTAGTTATCGATGGCGAACAGGCGCGGCTCCTCGGCGCCCACGCGGAACACCGCCACCTGGCGGCCGTTCAGCAGGGCGGCGACGCCCGTGTCCGGGACGATCTGGTCGAGCGAGCAAACGGCGTTCCACTGATTGAGTTGAATATCGCGGTGCATGTCGGTTCTCCTTGTTCCAGTCAAATGATTAGGCTGCGGCGATCGGGATGACGCGGCGGCGTTCGTCCGGCGTGGCCGGACGGATCTGGCCGCGCTCCGGCATGAACACGACGTTGTCGTCGGTGTTTTCGGTGTTGACGAAGCTGCGGAAGCGCTGGCGCACGGCCGGGTCTTCGACGGCGTTCTTCCACTCGTCGGCATACGTGTCGACCACGCGCTGCATGTCGGCTTCCAGTTCGGCGGCGATGCCCAGCTTGTCGTCGACGACGACCTGCTTCAGGTACTCCAGGCCGCCCTCCAGGTTCTCGCGCCACGTGCTGGTGCGCTGCAGGCGGTCCGCGGTGCGCACGTAGAACATCAGGAAGCGGTCGACGAGCTTCACGACGGTCGCTTCATCCAGGTCCGACGCGATCAGTTCCGCGTGGCGGGGCTTCATGCCGCCGTTGCCGCACACGTACAGGTTCCAGCCCTTCTCGGTGGCGATCAGGCCCACGTCCTTGCCCTGCGCTTCCGCGCATTCGCGGGTGCAGCCGGAGACGCCGAACTTGATCTTGTGCGGTGCGCGCAGGCCCTTGTAGCGGTTTTCCAGCGCAATGGCGAAGCCGACGGAATCGCCCACGCCGTAGCGGCACCACGTGGAGCCCACGCACGATTTCACCGTGCGCAGCGACTTGCCGTAGGCGTGGCCCGATTCGAAGCCGGCCGCGATCAGCTCTTCCCAGATCGCCGGCAGCTGGTCCACGCGGGCGCCGAACAGGTCGACGCGCTGGCCACCCGTGATCTTGGTGTACAGGCCGTACTTCTTCGCGACCGCGCCCACGGCGATCAGGCCGTCCGGGGTCACTTCGCCGCCCGGCATGCGCGGCACGACGGAATAGGTGCCGTCCTTCTGGATGTTGCCGAGGAAGTAGTCGTTCGAATCCTGCAGGCTCGCGTGCTCGGGCTTGAGCACGAAGTCGTTCCACGTCGACGCGAGGACGCTGGCGGCGACCGGCTTGCAGATGTCGCAGCCCAGGCCCTTGCCGTGCTTGTGCAGCAGCTCGCCGAAGGTCTTGATGCCGCCCACGCGCACCAGGTGGTGGATTTCCTGGCGCGAGTACGGGAAGTGTTCGCACAGGTGGTTGTTGACGGCCATGCCGGCCTTCGCCATCTCGGACTTCATGATCTGCGTGACGAGCGGCACGCAGCCGCCGCACGACGTGCCCGCGTTCGTGCACGACTTGATCGCGCCGATGTCGCACGCGCCGCCGGCCACCGCGTCGGCGATGACGCCCTTGCTGACGGCATTGCACGAGCAGACCTGCGCGGACGCGGGCAGCGCGTCGACGCCCAGCGCCGGACGGGCGCCGCCTTCGGCCTGCGGCAGGATCAGGAATTCCGGCGATTCCGGCAGCTCCATATCGTTCAGCATCATCTGCAGCAGGCTGCCGTATTCGGCCGCGTCGCCGATCAGGACTGCGCCCAGCAGCTTCTTGCCCGATTCGGACACGACGATCTTCTTGTAGACCTGCTTGCGCTCGTCCGTGAACTGGAAGCTGCGCGCGCCCGGCGTGTTGCCGTGGGCGTCGCCGATCGACGCGACGTCCACGCCCATCAGCTTCAGCTTCGTGCTCATGTCGGCGCCGGCGAACGCGGCTTCCTGGCCGATCAGCGCGCGCGCGACGATGCGGGCCATCTCATAGCCCGGTGCGACGAGGCCGAACGTCTGGCCGCCCCACGATGCGCATTCGCCGATGGCGTAGATGTGCGGGTCGGACGCGAGGCAGGCGTCGTCGATGGCGATGCCGCCGCGCGGACCCAGCGCCAGGCCGCTCGCCTTGGCCAGTTCGTCGCGCGGGCGGATGCCGGCCGAGAACACGATCATGTCCGCTTCCAGGAAGCTGCCGTCCGCGAATTCCATGCGGTGCTTGGCCGACTCGCCGTCGACGATCTGCAGCGTGTTCTTTTGCGTGTGGACCGAGACGCCCAGCTCTTCGATCTTCCTGCGCAGCACGCGGCCACCCAGGTCGTCGACCTGCACGGCCATCAGGCGCGGCGCGAATTCGACGACGTGCGTGTCCAGGCTCATGTCGCGCAGCGCCTTGGCGCATTCGAGGCCCAGCAGGCCGCCGCCGACGACGACGCCGGCTTTCGAACGGGCGCCGCATTCCGTCATCTTTTCCAGGTCTTCGATGGTGCGGTAGACGAAGATGTCGTCGCGCTCCTTGCCCGGGACGGGCGGCACGAACGGGTACGAACCCGTCGCGAACACCAGCTTGTCGTACGGGAGCACGGCGCCGTCGGCCAGCGTGACCGTCTTCGCGTCGCGGTCGACGGCGACGGCCTTCGCGTTCAGCTTCAGGTCGACCTTGTCGGCGTGCTGCTCGAAGAAGCCCGGGGCGACGAGCGACAGCTGGTCGGCCGTCGTACCCGAGAAGAACGAGGACAGGTGCACGCGGTCGTAGGCCGGGCGCGGTTCTTCGCACAGCACGGTGACGTGGAAATGGGCATCCTGCTTGGCTTCCGCGAACAGCGTTTCGAGGAATTTGTGGCCCACCATGCCGTGGCCGATGACGATCAGTTTCATGTTGCGACTCCTAAGCTGCAATAACGTGTTCAGGCGGCGGCGGGTGCCGGCGTTTCGGGGACCGTGAGCGAGAAGCGCACGCCGATGGCGCACAGCGCCGCGACGAGGACGGCACCGCCGAGGATCATCAGGGTCTGGCGCACGTCGCCCGTGCTCTTCATGAGGAAGCCGGCCAGCACGGCGCCGACGTTGCCGCCCGCGCCGACGATGCCGGCCACGCCGCCCAGCGCCTTCGGGTTCACGAACGGGACCAGCGCGTAGGTCGAGCCGCACGCCATGTGGGTGCACAGGCCGAAGGCGAGCATGGCGACGATGGCCGCCGTGACGCTGGTGGTCTGCGAGAACCACAGCAGGCCCAGGCCCTCGCCCAGCATCAGGACGAACAGCAGGTTCACGCGGGAGTTCAGGTCGCCGCGGGCGGCTGCCTTGTCCGAGATCCAGCCGCCCAGGGCACGGGCGAACAGGGCCAGCAGGCCGAAGCTGCCGGCGGCCATGCCGGCCTGTTTCAGCGACAGGCCGAAGTGGTCGACGTAATAGGTGGCGGCCACGTTGTGGATGAACAGTTCGATGCCGAAGCAGGCGCCGTAGGTGATGAACAGCAGCCAGGCGCGGTAGTTGCGGCAGGCTTCGAAGAAGCTCGCCCAGCCGCCCTTGCCGCCGCCTTCGAAGGCGATGCCGGCGGCGCGCAGTTCGGCGAAGTTACCTTCCGGGCAATCCTGCGTGAATTTGTAGTAGACGACGGCCATGATGAGCATCATCACGCCCGGGACGATCAGGGCGACGCGCCAGCCCATCGTTTCGCTCACGCCGGCCATGACCACGGCGCCCAGCAGCAGGGGCATCGTGGCTTGCGCGACGCCGCCGCCGCTGTTGCCCCAGCCGGCCGACGCCGCGTTGGCGGTGCCGACGACCTTCGGGCCGAACATGACGGAGGTGTGGTACTGGGTAATCACGAAGCTCGCGCCGACGGCACCGATGCCGAGGCGGAACAGCAGGAAGCTTTCGTAGCTCTGCGCGGCGGCGACGCCCAGCACGGGGATCGCGCCCAGCGCCAGCAGGCCGGTGTAGGTCTTGCGCGGGCCGAAGCGGTCGCACAGCGGGCCGACGATCAGGCGCACGATGATGGTGATGGCGACGGCCGCGATGTTGATGTCGGCGATCTGGCTGACCGACAGGTGGAACTCGCCCTTGATCACCGGCATCAGCGGTGCGCAGGCGAACCAGGCGAAGAAGCAGACGAAGAAGGCCACCCAGGTCAGGTGGAACGCGCGCATCTGGGGCGTATCAAAGGAGAATAGCTTGATACTGTTTGCTTTGCCGGCCATGTTGTTATTCCCTTCTTGAAAACGAAAAGGCGCCCGCTGCGTACCGCAGGCGCGACATGGGGAATCGCGTATGCGGTGCAGCGGACGCCGTTGTCCTGTTGCCGGCCCCTCGTTGGACCGGCTCTGTTTACTCAGGGATCGCCGTTGATCCTTTACCTCCCTGTTTGCAAGACCCGTGCCAGATGGTTTACAGGGGGTAGATCGTATTGACCGGGCCTCGGGCGCTTCATTGCAGTGCACCATGCACGCTAATGAGGCACGCATATGAGCACCACCGGGATGCGCGAGTTAACGAACGTCGGGGGCCCGGCGGGGGGGGGCCCGGGTTTTTGGCTGGCCCCCCGCGTGCGCCCCCGGGGGGGGGGGGGGACGGGGGGTGGCGCCGGGG
>CBIHRX010000146.1:0-16372 GCA_966212555.1 uncultured Massilia sp. | reverse complement strand
GACAGGCCGAGGATCGTGAGGCCGTTGTTGAGGAGGCCGATGATCAGGGCGCCCGTGACGGTGCCCCAGATCGTGCCCACGCCGCCCATCAGGCTCGTGCCGCCGAGGACCACCGCGGCGATCGCATCGAGCTCGTAGCCGGAGCCCCAGTTGCCGTTCGCGCCGTACAGGCGGCTGGCCGACATGGCGCCCGCGGTGCCCGCGCACAGGCCGGAGAACGCGTAGACGAAGACGAGGACGAGGCCGACCTTGATGCCCGTGAGCCGCGCCGCCTGCGGATTGCCGCCGACCGCGTACACATGCATGCCGAGGACTGTCCGGCGCAGGATGAACCACGCCACCAGCACGAGCGCGGCGGCGACCCACACGAGCCACGGCAGGCCGGCGAACGAGTCGTTGCCGATCCATTCGAAGGTCGGGATCTCGCGGTTCAGGATCGTGGTGCCGTCCGCGAGCAGGTAAGCGGTGCCGCGCAGCGCCGTCATCGTGCCGAGCGTGACGACGAACGGATTGATCTTGAAGACGGCGACGAGCAGGCCGTTCAGCAGGCCCATGCCCAGGCCCGCGAGCAGGAAGACCGGCAGCGACAGCGCCGGCGCGTGACCGGGCAGCGACGCGATCATGCCCAGCACCGCGGACACCGCCAGCACCGAGCCGACGGACAGGTCGATGCCGCCCGTGAGGATCACGAACGTCATGCCCGTCGCGAGCACGAGGTTGATGGAACTCTGGCGCAGCACGTTCATCGTGTTGGCCGTCGTCGCGAAATTCGACACGCCGTCTTCGGCAAAATACCCGGTCAGGAAGTAGAACACGACGTACAGCGCGACGAGCACGGGCAGCATGCCCGTCGTCGCGAACATCCGGGAAAATGCCTGGCCAATGCCGCCGTGCGCGCTTGCTGCCGGCGCGGTGGGGAGGGATGATTTCAGAGTCTGCATGATGTTGTCTCCTATGCGGCCTGGGCCTGGGTGGCCAGTGCCATGATGTTTTCCTGGGTGATGCGCTCGCCGGAGAGTTCCCCGGACAGCCAGCCTTCGCGCATGACGAGCACGCGGTCGCATACGCCGATGATCTCCGCCAGCTCGCTCGAGATGCACAGCACGGCCACGCCGGCGTCGGCCAGTTCGTGGATGATCCGGTAGATCTCGTGCTTGGCGCCGATGTCGACGCCGCGCGTGGGCTCGTCGAGGATCAGCACGCGCGGCCTGATTTCCAGCCAGCGCGCCAGCAGCAGCTTTTGCTGGTTACCGCCCGAGAGGCCGCCGATGATGCCGTCCGGCCCCGCGCCGCGCGCCGACAGCTTCGTGATCGCACCGCGCGTGACGTCCAGCAGTTCGCCGCGTTTCAGTACCCCGCAGCGCGCATGCTTGCCGAGCACGTTCATCGTCACGTTCGCCAGCAGCGACTGTTGCAGGAACAGGCCCTGCCCCTTGCGGTCTTCCGGCACGTAGGCGATGCCGAGGCGGATCGCATCGCCCGGCGTGCGGATCGCGACGGGCTTGCCGTCGACTTCGACCGTGCCACCGGCCATCCGGTCCGCGCCGAACACGAGCCGCGCCAGCTCCGTGCGCCCCGCGCCGACGAGGCCCGCGAGGCCGACGATCTCGCCGGCGCGCACCTCCATCGATACCGGATGCACTTTAGTCCCGTGCACATCGGTCAGCTTCAGGCGCACGGGACCCGGCACGCGCCGTTGCGTGTGTTCGTAGAAGCCGCCGATCTCACGGCCGACCATCATGCGCACGACCGTGTCCGGCGTCGCTTCGTCGCGCGCCAGTTCGCCGATCCACGTGCCGTCGCGCAGGACGGTCACGCGGTCGGCCAGCATGCGCACCTCGGCCATGCGGTGGCTGATGTAGATGATCGCGATGCCGCGCTCGCGCAGGGCCCGCATCACGTCGAACAGGCGCTCCGTCTCGCGCTCGGACAGCGCGGCCGTCGGCTCGTCCATGATCAGCACGCGGCTGTCGTGCACGAGGGCGCGGGCGATTTCGACCTGCTGCTGGTCGGCGATCGACAGGCCGCTCGCGATGCGGTCCGGCGCGAACGTGGCGCCGAGGCTGTGCAGGACTTCGGCCGCGCGCCGGTTCATCTGCGCCGTGTCGACGATGCCGAAGCGCCCGCGCGGCTCCGCGCCCATGAAAATGTTCTGCGCGACCGTGAGATTGGCCGCGACCGACAGCTCCTGGTAGATCAGGTTGATGCCGCAGGCGCGCGCGTCGGCCGGACATCCGATGCGCACGGGCTGGCCGGCGACGCGGATCTCGCCCGCATCCGGCTGGTACACGCCGGCCAGGATCTTCATGAGAGTGCTCTTGCCGGCACCGTTCTCTCCCATCAGCGCGTGGATCTCGCCGGGGCGGATGGTCAGCTGGACGCCGTCCAGCACCGTGACGGCGCCGAACCGCTTGCGGATGCCGGATACCTCCAGCACCGGTTGTGGATCTCGTGTTGCCATGTCTCCTCCAGTGAAGGGGGTGTTTTAGTGGCTGGCCCAGCCCTTGTAGGCCAGCACGTTCTGCCTGGTGATCGCGGGGGTGGGAATCAGCACGACCGGGTTCGCGGGACGCTTGCCGTTCATGATGCCGACGCCGATCTCGACGGCCAGCGTGGCCATCTTGTAGGGGTCTTGCGCGGTGGTGACGGCGAAGATGCTGTTCTTCGACCTGAGGGCCGCCTCCGCATCCGGCGCGCCGTCGACGGACGCCACCATCTGCACGTCGGCGCGTCCCGCCTGTTTCACCGCCAGTTCGGCGCCGATCGCGGACGGGTCGTTGATGGCGAAGACGGCGTCGATGCGGCGGTGCGCGATCAGGAGGTTCGTCATGACTTCCATGCCGCCATCGAGGCTGCCCTTCGCATCCTGGTTGTCGGACACGATGCGGATGCCGGTACCGGCGAACGCCTGCCTGCAGCCGGCCACGCGCGCGATCACGGCGGTGACGGGCGGCCCGTTGACGATCACGACGTTGCCCTTGCCGTGCAGGCGTTCCACGATGCGCTTGCAGGATTCCGTGCCGGCCATCGTGTTGTCGGACATGATCGTCGCATCCGCATTGTCGGCGCCGACGTCGACGGCCATCACGACGATCCCCGCGTCGCGCGCCTTTTGCAGCGCGGGCGCGATGCCCTTCGGATCGGACGCGTTGACGATGAGGATATCGACCTTGTTGGCGATGAAGTTTTCGATCTGGCCGACCTGGGTGTTGAGGTCGTACTTGCTGGACACCGTCGTCACCTTGACCTTGTCGCCGCCGACCTTTTTCGCGGCGTCAAGCGCGCCCTTGCCGATGGCGACGAAGTAGGGATTGGCGAGGTCGCTGACGGCGACGCCGATGGATTTCAGCGGCCGGGCCGCCTGGGCCTGAGCGGCGAGCGAGAAGGCGAATGCCGCGATGCACGCGAACACGGCGGATTTTTTCATGACGGTGTCTCCGAGCTGTTTTAGGTATGGGATACTGCCTGACGAAGGAACTTTACACGTGTCGACTTTTTGTCGTCAACAGATTTTTTTACGAATTTTTTAATAGTTGAGTGACCACAACAACACGCGCTGCGCAGTGACGGAACGATGCATGCGCAAGGGGAATCGGCGCTCTTATTGCACGCAAGTATTTTTGCTATGATGGTGACGCGCCCGACGGCGGGGCACTTACTTTACACGAGTCAACCAACTGATGAAAACTGCGCAGAATTCCCGGAGCGGCCCGGTGACAATGCACGACGTCGCCGCGCGGGCCGGCGTCTCGCGCGCCACGGTGTCGAAGTATTTCAACGACCGCGAGGGACTGAAAGCCGATACGCGGGCGCGCATCGAACAGGCCTGCCGCGACCTCGAATACGTGCCCGACCCGCACGCCGTGAGCCTCGTGCGCGGGCGCTCGCGGATGGTCGGCGTCATCCTGCCGGTGGTGAACGAACCGTTCTTCGCCGAAGCCCTGCGCGCGATCGAGGCGAAGGCCAAGGCGCTGGGCATGGACGTGATCATCCAGTGCTCGTACAACGACCCGGCCGAGGAAGCGGCGGCGCTGATGACGATGCGGTCGATGAAGGTGGCAGGGGTGATCCTGACGGCGGTCGCGTCGACGGCCAACCTCGACCTGCTGCTGCGGCTGGAGCAGGAAATGCGCATCGTCTACATGGACAGCTACGTGCATGAAGACTGCAACTACGTCATGAACGACAACCGGCAAAGCATGGCGATGCTGACCCGCTACCTGCTGGGCCGCGGCCACCGCCCGGCCTACCTGGGCGCGCCGCCCGTCGCGCATCCGTCGCCGGAAGAACGTCTGGCCGGCTACCTCGACGCGATGACGGAAGCGGGCATGCAGCCGCACCTCGTGCCGGCCAGCACGCAACCGTCCTGGGATTTCGAAGCGTACGCGTTCCGCCACGTGCTCGACTGGCTCGCGAGCGGCGCCTGGAAGCGCGCCGGCGTCACGGCCCTCGCCTGCGGCACCGACAGGCTCGCGATCGGCGCGATGTCCGCCTGCCGCCGCTTCGGCCTGGAACCGGGCAAGGACCTGGCCATCGTGGGCCACGACGACCTGCCGATCTCCGCCTACCTGTATCCGCCGCTGACCACGTTCCGGCAGGACGTCGCGGCCATCGGCGTCGCGGCGATGGAATGCCTGCAGGCGCAGCTCGACGGCGCCGGCACGGCGCCGTACCGCAAGCGGTTCACGGGTGGACTGGTGCCGCGCGAGTCGGCTTGAGAACGTTCAACGCTTCGGCCGGAACCATTTGACGGCGGCGCGCGCATTCGCCTTGACCGTGTAATCGATCTTGGCGATCTGCTCTTCCAGCGCCTCCGCGAGCACGCTGCCCGGACTGGGCGGCGGCAGGTGCAGGTGGGCGTCCGCCTCGCCGTATTCGCGGCGGATCTCCATGCCGGCCTTTTTCGCGATGTGCATCATCGTGCGGTTCGACGACAGGCATTGCATGTACAGGGTGTCGACGTCGGAATTGCGGCAGTGGATGGCGGCCCGTTCGAACAGCCGCGTGCCCACGCCCTGCCCCCGCGCCGATTTGGATACGGAGACCCCGAACTCGGCCACTTTTTCCTTGTTCGTGTAATGGATGCTGTCCGGATGCGCCTCGGGCGACGTGAACGCGAGGTGGCCCACGCCGACGAGTTGGAACCGCCCGTTGTAGACGCCGAACACGATGTCCTTCGCAAAATCGAGTTTCGCGACATAGGCCTCGACCTGCCCGTCCGGCAGCACGGTGCCGAAGCGCAGCAGGCGGTCGTCCCGGTCGAGGGCCAGAAAGTGGCGCAGGATCCGGCGCCGGTCGCGCTTGCCCAGCGCCTTGACCAGCACGGTCTGCCCCTTCTTTTTCATCAGATTGTTCAGCCAGTGGCGGAGTGGATTGTCCTGCATGATCGTATTTGTGCGCTGCAACAACGCGAATTTTACCGAAGCGACATCGAGGACATGGGAAATCCTGCGCTGATACAACACAATTCGAGCATTAAATGTCACAAACGGTATATCGAAGGTAGGCGGGAATATACTTGATTCCGTAGAGAAACCGAAAGTTCCAAATGTTAATTTTCCGCCAAGCCCTGCTGTCCGCCGTTGTCTGGATCGGCGCACTGTTGGCGTTCCCGTCCGCCACGGCCGCCGCCATGCCCGCGGCCTGGGCACCGTTCGTCCACGTATCGTTCAGGCATCACACGGAAGATGCGCTGGGCTCCGGTGCGGCGCTCGCCCAGGACCGCAACGGCTTCGTCTGGCTGGGCACGCAGACCGGACTGGTGCGCTGGGACGGATTCCGGATCCGGCGTTACCTGGCCAATCCCGAACAAAAAGGCAGCCTGCCCGACAGCTACATCGAGACCTTGCACACGGATGCGGGCGGACGCGTGTGGATCGGGACGAGCGCGGGCGGCCTCGCGCGCTACGACACGGCGTGCGACTGTTTCGCCGCCATTCCGGCAGGCCCGGGGGGGCTGGGCCATTCGCACGTGACCAGCATCGCCGACGATGGCGCCGGCGGTATCTGGGTCGGCACCGGCGCGGGACTGGAACGCGTGGACGCCGCCGGCAAGGTGCATGGTGCCGCCAGCGGGGCACCCCAGCTGACCGCACCCGCGCTGCCGTCGGGCGGCGTGGACGCGCTGCTGCGCGACCGCCGGGGCGGGCTCTGGATCGGCACGTCCGAAGGCCTGTTTTACCGGTCCGGCGACCGCGCCCCGCTGCGGGCCGTGCACCTGGAGGCGCCGACGCCGAACGAACCCTCGATCCGCGTGCTGTACCAGGACGATGCGGGCCGCGTGTGGGTCGGTACCCGCGCCAACGGCGCCTTCGTCATCGCCGCCCCGGACGCGAAGCCGCGCGCCATCGCCGAACAGGGTGCACGCGCCAGCTTGCAGAACGAGCGCGTCACCGCGATCGTCCAGAAGGATGCGCGCGTGATCTGGCTCGGCACGGAAAGCGGCGGCATCGTCGAGGTCGACGTGGAGCAAGGAACGACGCGGCGCCTGCGCTACCGGCCCGACATACCGGACAGCCTGCGCAACGACGAGATCAGCGCGATGCTGCGCGAACGCGACGGCCAGGTCTTCGTTGCCACGAGAAATGCGCTGAGCCAGCACGACCCGCGCCCGCAGGGCGTCATGACGGTGCGCACGGTCGGCAGCGTCAACGATCTCAACATTTATCACCTGAGGCCCCGGTCCGACGGCACGGTGTGGCTGGGCGTCACCGGCGGGTCCCTGGACATCGTCGACCCGCATACCGGTGCGGTGACCGAACTCCCCGCCGACGGCAGCCCGGACACCCTGCCCAAGGGCCGCGTGCTCAGCATCGTCGACGCGCCGGACGGCGGCGTCTACATCGGCACCCAGCACGGCCTGTACCGCAGCGACGCGAATGGCGCCGGACTGCGGCGCGTCGAGATCGCCGGACGCCGTCCGGAAGCGCCCGTCTGGGCCATGGGCTGGCACGGCGGCGTCCTGTGGCTGGGCGGACTGGACGGGATATGGGCGCTGAGGATACCGCCCACCGGACCCGCGACGCCGCTGCGCCACGAAGACGAGGCGCTGGGCGACCGGCGCGTCACCGCGCTCCTGCCGCTCGACGACGGGACGGTTTGGGTCGGCACCCGGCGCGGCGTCGTCCGGCTGGACAAGGACGGCAAGACGGTGGAGCGCCTGCCGGCCGACAACGCCGACCGCACGCGCGCCCCGAACGGCTTCATTTCCTCCCTCATCGTCGATCGCCGGGGCCGCCTGTGGGTCGCCGCGTTCGGCAACGGCATCTCCATTCTCGAGCGCACCGATACCGCCGGGCGGCGCTGGTTCCGGCGCCTGACGACGGCCGACGGCCTGCCGGACAACAGCGTCAACATGATGGTGCAGGACCGTACCGGACTAGTGTGGCTGAGCACCGACCTCGGCCTGGCCAGCGTGCAACCCGACACCTTGCGCGTGCGCCGGCTGAGCGAGGCCGACGGCGTCCACGTGCCGGCCTACTGGACCAGCTCGGGCGCGCTGGGGGCCGACGGCGAAGTGCTGTTCGGCGGTCTCACCGGCCTCTCCGTCGTGTTTCCGGACCGGCTCGACACGCATCGCGACCAGCCGCCCCTCGCCGTCACGCAACTGTGGCTGGGCGGACGCACGACCCGGCTGGCTGGCGGCGACGCCGCGGCGCTGGTCGTCACCCCGGCCGACCGCGAGCGCGGCTTCACGGTCGAGTTCGCAGCGCTGGACTACATGCCGGCCGAGTACCGCCATTACGCCTACCGGCTCGAAGGTTTCGACAGCACCTGGATCGACGCCGACACGGCCGTGCGCCGCGCCAGCTACAACAACCTGCCGCCGGGCGACTACCGCCTGCATCTGCGCGCCACCGACGAAAGCGGCGGCAGCGCCACGCTGACGGTGCCGGTCCACGTCCTGCCCGCCTGGCACCAGCAGCCCTGGGCGCGCGCGCTGGGCGCGGCCGGCGTAGTGGCACTCCTCGCCGCCCTGGTACAGGCCCGTACCTCGCTGCTGCGCCGGCGCCAGCGCGAACTGGAGGCGGTGGTCACGAGCCGCACCGCCGAGCTGCGCGCCATCCAGCTGCGCCTGGAAACCATGGCCTACAACGACGCGTTGACGGACCTGCCCAACCGGCGCCGCTTCAACGACGAACTGCACCGCCTGGCCGCCCTGGCCCGGCGCGGCGGCGACCCGTTCGCGCTGCTCCTGATCGACCTGGACCACTTCAAGCACATCAACGACACGCTCGGCCATGACGCGGGCGACGCGCTGCTGGTCGCGGCGGCGCAGCGCCTGCGTGCATCCGTGCGCCAGACCGATTGCGTCGCGCGGCTGGGCGGCGACGAATTCGCCGTCCTGCTGACGCCGGCCAGCGACACCACCGTCGGCGACGTCGCCCAGCGCATCGTCGACGCGATGCGCGCACCGGTCACGTTCGGCCCCCACGTCATGCACATCAGCGCCAGCGTCGGCGCGGCCGTGGTGGCGCAGGACGGTGTCGAAGCGCTGTACAAAAGGGCCGATACGGCGCTGTACCGCGCCAAGAAAGCGGGCCGCGACACGTGGCGCTGGGAAGACCTGGCGGCCTAGCTCAGTCGCCCAGCGCCGCCTTCACGGCGCTCACCCGCGCCGCGTGCACGGCTTCCGGAATCTTCTCGCGATTCTCCGCATGGCGCGCCGCCACCTCGCCCGCGTTCACGCCACGCGCCGCATCCAGCGCGCGCAGCAGGTAAGGCGCCTGCGGATAATCGCGGCTGCGCATTTCATGGTTCTCGTCACCGCGTCCGCGCGCATCGCACTCGGACGCCAGCAGCATCTGCGCGAAGCGGTCCGGCTTGCGGAACGCGTCGCTGCGTTCGAACAGGGTCACGATGCTGTCCGGCTCCAGTTCGAGCGCGCGGCCGACGTTGCCGTGCTCGCGCGCCGTCATCACGGCCAGGTCGCGGCACTCCGTCGGCACGCGCAAGCGTTTCGACAGGTCCACGATCGGGCCGTCCGGGCCCACGTCGAGCATCAGCACGGAGAAGCGCACGGGCACGTCGTAGCCCTGCGCCGCCGCATGATCGATCACGCGCAGCATGCCCGCACCCCACCGCGCATCCAGCTCGGGCAGGATGCGCGCCAGCGCGCCGCAATCGCGCAGCACGGCCAGCATGCGCGACGGCTTTTGCTCCATCAACCCGCGCGAGAGTTCCTGCCACACGCGCTCCGGCACGAGCGCATCCACCTCGCCCGCCTCGACCATGCTCCGCATCAGCGCGAGCGTCGTGTCGGCGACGGTGAATGCCGGGAAGCGCGCGGCGAAACGCGCGAGGCGCAGGATGCGCACCGGGTCTTCGGCGAACGCGGGCGACACGTGGCGGAATACGCGGTCCTTTAAATCCTGCAAGCCGCCGTACGGATCGACGATGGTGCCGTCCCCGGCGCGCGCCATCGCATTGATGGTCAAATCGCGGCGAATGAGGTCGTCTTCCAGCTTGACGTCCGGCGCGGTGTGAAAGACGAAGCCGTGGTAGCCGGGCGCCGTCTTGCGCTCGGTGCGGGCGAGCGCGTATTCCTCGTGCGTGTCCGGGTGCAGGAACACGGGGAAATCCTTGCCAACGGGCCGAAAGCCCTTGGCGATCATGTCCTCGGGCGTGGCGCCGACGACGACCCAGTCGTGGTCCTGCACGGGCAGTCCCAGCAGTTCATCGCGGACGGCGCCGCCGACGACGTACGCCTGCATTGCCATCAGTCCGGCAACTCGTCTTCGTGCAGGCCGGCGATTTCCGTTTCGGCCATGGCCTCGTCGATCCAGCGTGCCACGGCCGGGTGCGCGAGCACGCGCGCGCAATACGCCTGCAGCGCGGGCGCCAAGGCCACGCCATACGTCTGGAAGCGCGTGACGACGGGCGCGAAGAACGCGTCCGCGATGGAGAAATCGCCGAACAGGAAGTTGTGGTGGCCGAAGCGCGACAGGCACTCTTCCCAGATCTCGCAGATGCGGCCGATGTCGGCCTGGGCACCCGGCGTGCGGCCGCGGCCCGGCAGGCGCGCCTTGATGTTCATCGTCATCGCGGTACGCAGGTCGCCGAAGCCGGAATGCATCTCGGCCACGACGGAGCGGGCCAGCGCGCGCGCGGCCACGTCCTGCGGCCACAGATGTTTTTCAGGGAATTGCTCGGCCAGGTATTCGCAGATGGCGAGACTGTCCCAGATCGTCATCTCGCCGGCCAGCAGCACGGGCACGCGGCCGGACGCCGAGTACTGGGCGATGTTGGTGGCCGTGTCCGGCTTGTCGAGCAGGACGCGTACTTCCGTGAACGGGATGCCGGCGGCGACGAGCGCCACCCACGGGCGCATCGACCACGAAGAGTAATTCTTGTTACCGATGACCAGGGTCAGGCCGGCCTGGCGTGCGTTGTCGAGGGTCTGCGTCAATGTCGGGTCGAGTTCGAGAGTCTGCATGGTGTGGCGTGATCGTTGAGGTCAGCGCCCGGCACGGGCGCGCAGGACGTCGAGTCCGCCAGGCGGCGCCAGGTACTGCGGCGCGACGGCCTCGAGCGCCGTGAGCTTGATTCCCAGCGCCGCTGTTGTCAAGACTTTATTGTCCCTGGACGGGTGGACGACGTTGTCCACCTTCATCGAATCGAGGTTGTCGCGCGTGATGACGGGCTCGCCCGGCAACAGCTCGAACAACATCGCCTGCAGCCGCGCGAGCGCGTCCGGCAAGGGGATGATCTTGCGCTCGTGGCCCGCATAGCGCCCCGCCAGCCGCACCAGTTCGCCCAGCTCGTAGACCTGCGGCCCGCCCAGTTCATACGTGAAGCCGGCCGTGTGCGGATCGAGCAGCGCGCGCACGTACGCCTCGGCCACGTCGCCCACGTACACGGGCTGGAAGCGCGCATGGGCGCACGCGAGCGGGACGACGGGCAGGTGCCGCTGCAGGCGCGCGAACATGTTGAGAAACTTGTCTTCCGGGCCGAACACGACGGATGGCCGGAAAATCGTCGCCGCGACCGCCGGCTGGCTCGCCGCGGCCGCCTCGCCGTCGGCCTTCGAGCGCTGGTACATGGACGGGCCGTTGCGGTCGGCGCCCAGCGCGCTCATGTGCAGGTAGCGCGGCACGCCCTCGAGCGCGCACGCGGCGGCGATGCGGCGCGGCAGCTCGACGTGGGCACGGCGGAAGTCCGGCCCGTACGGATCGCCGCGGCGCGAGTGGAGGATGCCGACCAGGTTGATCACGGCATCGCGCCCGGCCACGAGCTTGCGGAGTGCCGTGTCGTCGTACGGATCGGCCTGCACGATGTCGACGCCCAGCGGCATCAGGTGCATCGCGTGGCTTTCGTGCCGCGTGGGCACGACGATGTCGATGGCATGCTCGGACAGCCTGGCCGCCAGGTGGCTGCCGATGAATCCGGTCCCGCCGAACACTACGACCGATTGCGCGTGCATGCTCGTCTCCTGTTTGTTGTTCGCTCTCCTTACGGAAGGCCGATGCCCCCGCCGCGTGGCGTGATCGTCCCCAGGCGCGCCTTGAGCGATTGCGGACGCTTCTCGAACAGCGCCGCATAGTTCGTCGCGTTCGACATCACGTTGCGCACGTAGGTTCGCGTCTCTTCGAACGGGATCGACTCGACGAACACGGCCCCTTCCATCGGCGCCGTCAACAGCCCGCGCCACGTGCGCGCCCGTCCCGGTCCGGCGTTGTAGGCGGCCGTCGCCAGCACCTGCGAGCCTTCCGCATTGTTCAGCACCATGTTCAGGTAATTGGTGCCGAGCACGATGTTCGTGCGGATATCGCTGAGCATGCCGTGACCGTAGTCCGTCAGGCCGATCTTTTCCGCCACCCATTTACCGGTCGACGGCATCACCTGCATCAGCCCGGACGCGCCCACGCCCGACTGCGCATCCGTGACGAAACGCGATTCCTGGCGGATGAGGCCATACACCCACGCCTGGTCGAGGCCGAGGCCCTGCGCCGTCGGATGCAGGATGTCGTTGTGCGGCGCCGGGAAGCGCTGGGTGTAGTCGAACTCGGTGCGCGTGCGTTCGGACGTGGACAGCATGCGGTCGAGGATATCGTTCTGGCGCGCGAACTCGGCGGCGGCCAGCAACTGCCGTTCCGTGAAGCCATTGAGCGTCCAATTCCACTCGCGCGTGCCCTCGAAGCGCATGCGCATCGAAAAGAATTTCAGCGCGCGCTTGAAACCGGGGTTCGTCGTCACCTGCGCCAGCTCGGCCGGCGTGGGCGGTGCCGCGCTGGGCGGGATGCTGATCTGCATGCCCAGCTCTTCCATCGCCAGCTGCCCATAAAAACTGTTCTGGTCGGCGATGCGGCGGAACAGCGCCTGCGCATCCTCGCGCCGGCCTTCCGCCTGCAGCGCGCGGCCCAGCCAGTACGTCCAGACGGACTCGTCATGCTGCTGCGGCGGCATCGCCTCGATCGTCGCGCGCACCGTCTTCCAGTCGCCGCGGCGCAGCGCGATGCGCGTCTTCCACTCCAGCTGGTTCCACGTCAGCGGCGCCCCTTCCGCCTTCTTCCAGTCGTCGTACGCCTCGGGCGCCAAGGTCAGCGACGCGGCCAGCGCGATGTTCGCCCAGCCGATCGCCCTTTCCTCGGCCGACAGTTTCCCAGCGTTCTTGTTCAGCGCCACCGTCGCCAGCTTCAAGCTCGTGCGCGCCATGCGGCCGATGGCGACGAGGTAGATCTCGTGGTCGGCGCGCGTGCCGCCGATGCCGCGCGCCATCGCCACGGCCGGCAGGTCGACGGCCTGCGCCGCGCGCGTGTCGGACGCGCCCAGCAGCAGCGCCGTGCGGCGCGACGGTCCCGTCGCATGCATCTCGCCGGCCAGGCGCAACTGGGCCAGCAAATCGTTGTTCGTGAACTGGCCGGACTGGACGAGCTGGTTGACGAGCGCGGCGCACGCTTCGCCGTACAGCGGCGGATTGTCGAGCAGCACGCGGGCGTCAAGCGCCACGTTCTGGCCCTTCGCCGCGCGCGACAGCAAGGCATAACACTTGACCTGGTAATCGTCTTTCTTGACGAACAGGGGCAGCTCGCGGTCGAAGTTGAACCAGTCGCGCTTGCGGCCGAGCTCCAGCAACCAGTCGTTGCGCAGGCGGTCGGCGATGGCGCTGCCTTCGTAACGTTTCAGGAAATCCAGGATTTCCTCGTTGGAAGCGTCGCGCAGCCGCGGTTTGAGCCGATAATAGTCGACGTACGACGGGATCGCGTAGTCCGGCAACCGCGCCGCCAGCGCCGCGGCCTTATCGGCATCGTTCTTGCGGGCGGCGTCGCGCAGTTGCGCGAAGAGTTCGTCCTGTTCGCGGCTGGCGTCGGCCTGCGGTCCCGGCGCGACGACCGGCGGCGCGGGCGACAGCGCAGTCGGCGCAGGTACCGCCGTCGGCGCAGCCTGGGCCGCGACGTCGGGCGACGCGAGGAAGAGCAGGCTGGAAGCGGCTACGACGGTGCCGGCTAACAGTGTCTGCGACATCGATAATGCAATATTCAATGTAGGCTTCATTTCATCCATGACCGGCGATTCAAGAATACCATGCCCCTCGAGCCCGAGCGTGGCGGACGAGAAACAGGCAGCGAAAACGGCATTGCGCAAGGCGCTCAGGACTGCACGTGGGGGGCTTGATCCCGCAATCAAGGTCCAGTGGGATGCGCACATCGGCGCGCAAGTCGTTGCATGGTGGAGATTGCGCCAGGTAAGTGTCATCGGTGTGTACTGGCCGCTGGCCGGCGAGCCCGACCTGCGCGCGGCATATTCGGAACTGCACCAGGCCGGCGTGCGCCTGGCGCTGCCCGTCGTGATGGAGCGCGATGCGCCGCTGACGTTCACGGAATGGACGCCCGGCGAAGCCATGTTGCCGGACGAAGCCGGCGTGCAGGTGCCGGCCCAGCTGCGCTTCATCGAGCGTCCGCCGGCCCTGCTGATCCCCTGCCTCGGCTTCAATGCCGACGGGTATCGCCTCGGCTATGGCGGCGGCTATTACGACCGCACGCTCGAACAACCGCCGCGCCCGCACACGTTGGGCATTGCCTACAGTAACCAGGAAGCCCAGTTCTCGCATGCGCCGCACGACGTGCCGCTGGACGTGATCGTGACCGAGACGAGCAACGTGACGTGATGAAAAAAAATGCCCGCGCGGCATTCCGGCCGCACGGGCATTCTTGAGGACAGTGCCGGATCAGGCAGCCGTGATGCGCTGCCAGATCGCGGTCGTGGCCGCCGCCTGGTTCATGCTGTAGAAGTGCAGGCCGGGCGCGCCGCCGGCGAGCAGTTTCTCGCACAGGCCGCTGACGACGTCCAGGCCGAACGCCTTGATGGACGCCGAATCGTCGCCGAAGCTGGCCAGTTTCAGGCGGATCCAGCGCGGAATCTCGGCGCCGCACATGTCCGAGAAACGCATCAGCTGCGTGTAATTCGTGATCGGCATGATACCGGCCACGATCGGCACGTCCACGCCCAGCGTGCGGGCATTGTCGACGAACTGGAAGTACGCGTCCGGATTGTAGAAATACTGCGTGATCGCGGCATTCGCGCCGGCCTGCACCTTGCGGGCGAAGGCTTGCAGGTCGTCCTGCGGCGACTTGGCCTGCGGGTGCATTTCCGGATACGCGGCCACCTCGATATGGAACCAGTCGCCCGTTTCCTGGCGGATGAACTCGACGAGGTCGCTGGCATAGCGCAATTCGCCCGCGCCGCCATAGCCGCTCGGCAAATCGCCGCGCAGGGCCACGAGGCGGCGGATGCCCTTCTCCTTGAATTCCTGCAGGATCGCGCGGATCGATTCGCGCGTGCCGCCCACGCACGACAGGTGCGGTGCGGCGTCATGGCCTTCGGCAAGGATCTCGAGCACGGTGGACAGCGTGCCATGCTGCGTGCTGCCGCCGGCGCCGAACGTCACGGAGAAATACTTCGGATTCAGCTCGGCCAGCTTCTGGCGAGCCACGCGCAGCTTGTCCGCACCCTCGGGCGTCTTGGGCGGGAAAAACTCGATACTGATGTTAGGGGTTTCCATCTTTGTTGAGTAATAAGGTAGAAAGCGCCCACGAAATGACACTGTACAGGATCGCCGCGAGGAACGCGGACCAGAACCCCGCCACGTGGAAGCCCCCGACGAGGTGCGCGACCAGCCAGAACAGCAGTGCATTGATTACCAGGATGAACAGGCCGAGGGACACGACCGTCACGGGCAACGTCAGCACGACGAGCAAGGGACGGATGATCGTGTTCACGAGGCCGAGCACGAGGGCCGCCACGAGGGCGGTGCCGACGTTGTCGACCGATACCGAATGCATCAGGTAAGGCAGGGCCATCAGGGCCGCCGCATTGATCAGCCAGGTCAGGAGCAGGCGCATGTTGTGTCTTTCGTGAGAGGTTGTCCAGCACACCTCCGCCGACGATGGAATCCGGCGGAGGCGCATCCGTTCACGGAAGAGCTTACCAGATCAATAACGGTAGTGTTCCGGCTTGTACGGGCCTTCCTTGCTCACCGAGATGTAGGCGGCCTGCTCTTCGGTCAGCTCGGTCAGCTGGGCGTTGAGCTTCTTGAGCTGCAGGCGGGCGACTTTTTCGTCCAGCTTCTTCGGCAGCGTGTACACGCCGACCGGGTAGGCGGCGGTATTGGTGAACAGTTCGATCTGGGCGATGGTCTGGTTCGCGAACGACGAGCTCATCACGTACGACGGGTGACCCGTGCCGCAGCCCAGGTTCACGAGGCGGCCTTCGGCCAGCAGGATAATGCGCTTGCCGTCCGGGAAGATGATGTGGTCGACCTGCGGCTTGATGTTTTCCCACTCGTACTTGCGCAGCGCGGCGACTTCGATTTCGTTGTCGAAGTGGCCGATGTTGCAGACGATCGCCTGGTCCTTCATGCGCAGCATGTGCTGCTCGGTGATCACGTGGTAGTTGCCCGTGCAGGTGACGAAGATGTCGCCGTGCTCGGCGGCCTGGTCCATCGTCACGACGCGGTAGCCTTCCATCGCGGCCTGCAGCGCGCAGATCGGGTCGATCTCGGTGACCCACACCTGGGCCGACAGCGCGCGCAGCGCCTGCGCCGAACCTTTACCGACGTCACCGTAGCCGGCCACGACGGCGACCTTGCCCGCGACCATCACGTCCGTCGCGCGCTTGATGCCGTCGACCAGCGATTCGCGGCAGCCGTCCAGGTTGTCGAACTTCGATTTCGTCACGGAATCGTTGACGTTGATGGCCGGGAACGCCAACTTGCCGTCCGCGTGCATCTGGTACAGGCGGTGGACGCCGGTGGTGGTCTCTTCCGTCACGCCCTTGATCTGCGGCAGGCGCTTCGAGTACCACTGCGGATCGACGGCCAGGCGGCCCTTGATGGCGTTGAACAGGCAGATTTCTTCTTCCGAACCCGGCTTGT
>CBIHRX010000145.1:0-16563 GCA_966212555.1 uncultured Massilia sp. | reverse complement strand
GCTCTTCCGATCTATAGATCGTGCACATTTCGGGCTTGAGGTGGCCGGTCAGGTACATGGCTGCCCGCTCGCCGCCGTATGCTGAATGGCCCAGGTCGGGAACCCAGTTGAGGAAGTGATTCAAATTGTCGGTCGCGAAACGATGTTTTCTGAGCTTGGGCTTGAGCCTGCCGGCATAACCGCTGGCCCACTCGTTTAAAAACAATTCAGGCGTGCGGATCATGCGTTTCCCACTTGCCGCAGAGCCGATCAATTCACGAGATTCAAGCGTTTCGAACGCCTTGCCAATAGCCCCGGTCGATATCCGTGCCTTGTTCGAGATATCCCGGTAGGGTGCATTGAGCAGTGCCGGCTCTGCCAGGGCCGCAAACATCATCCTGAGCGCCGCCGGCGTCATCGTATTGTTGGCCGGGATCTGGGGCTCGGCGCCGCCGCGTCTGCCGGTCACGTAAATGTAAATGCCAGCCCCGTCATTGATGTAGGCATTACCCGCTGTATCGATGAACTGTAGACCGATGTCGCGGCAACGGTTTGCCATATCAGGGCTGAGTGGGGAACTGACCAGCAGGGTGCGCTCGGCATTGCCGAGTTTGTTCAACAGATTGAGTGGGAATGCATAACGATCGACTTTCTTCTTGATTTCGCAGTCGTATCGTAACTTTCTACCATTGATTCTAAGAAGTATCGCGGTATCGATATCGTCATTCGGAGTATCGAGGACTTCGCCTTGAATACTCGTCGAGTCATGCAGCGCTTCCAGCGCGCTTGCTACAAATGCTGTTTCAGTCCCGGATACATACAAGTTGTTCATGGTTATTTAGTGTTCACGTTACGTGAACATCGCCAAGATATGAACAATGATACATGATGTTCATATCTTTGTATCGTTCACGTTACGTGAACACGGAAAAGTAGTGAACACGCGATGCGAGCTGCCCAGTATTGGGCCGGCTCACACCTCGGGTGCATATCTTCTCCGGCGTTTGACTCAAGTTAGTGCATGTAACGACAGCAGTCACGAATCAAGCTGGCATAAAACCTGCATCAACTACCGTATCAGCCGCCACCCGCGGCCACACCGATCGGAGCCCAGCATGCACGCAGACACCCTCCCCGCTGTATCCACCGCCCAGTCCGACGTCAAGCTGTCCGGCGACGTGTTCGGCGCCCTGATCAACCTGTCCGGCCGGCGCCGTTTCACATCCCAGCGAGTCGTGCTGTATTCGGTCCTGGCGTCGCTCGGCCATGAGGGCGCGGACAAGACGGCCCGCGACACGCTGGCGGCCTTCCGGGACGCGCATTTGACGCTCGTGCAGGGCAAGCAGGGTTTGCCGGGCATCTTCTGCCAGCAATTGCGCGATGCGTATTTCGGCACGATGCGGGGCGACCAGGTCATCCGCGATTTCATCGCCCTGGCCGAGAGTACGCTGGACGCCATCGGCACGACGTCGCGGCGCGCACCGGCGCTGCTCGATGAGCTGGTGCGCAGCGCGACGCCGCTGCTCAGCGTGCTCAATGCCCTGACCCTCGTGTACGAGGAACAATCCAAGCGCCACGCGCTCCAGCAGCGCCGGCAGATGCAGGAATTGATGGGGGACATCAAGACCATCGCGCGGGAAGCCCGCATGGTCGCCTTCAACGCGCAGATCGTCGCCGCGCGCGCCGGTCCGGTCGGCAGGGAGTTCGCCGTGGTGGCGAGCACGATGACCAACATCACCGGCGAGATCGACACGCTGGTGCAGACCGCGCTGGAGAGTTCGCTGGCCTACTGAATCAGATGCGCAGCCGCTTCCCGCTGTCGGGAACGTGCCGGTCCTTGACCCTGCGCGCGTCGCGTACCGTGAAGTCCGTCACCGACCGCAAGTCGAACAGCGCCGCGCCGCCGCTGCCCGGCTGGGCGTTGACGGCACTGAACGTGGCATCCCGCACGTCCTCCAGCACGAAGGCGGCACGCGCCTCGGGTTGCGCGTACGTCACCGTGACATGGTCGACGTCGATGCCGGCCGCATGGCGCACATACAGCCCATAGGCCGGGCAGGGCCCGAACATGCCCGGCTCGGGGTACGCTGCCGGCTTTTCCAGCGGGACCACGTCGCGGAGACTGGCCGCGCCGCCGCCTTCGACGTGCAGCCGCAGGTTCGACACATGGATGTCCTCGACCGGGTGACCGGGCAAGCCGCTGATCGTGCCGGTAAAACCCGCCTGGGCGCCCGAGACGACGATATTGCTGATGTTGACGCGCCGGATGGTGCCGACCGGCGGCGCATCCGGTCCGCGCAGGCGTGCGCCGAGGACAATGAAGATCGGGTCGTTGGCCACCTTGCGCATGGTGATGTTGGAAATCGTGAGGTCTTCGATGTGCGAGCCGTCCACGCTTTCGATGGCGAGGCCGCGGCAATCGTCGAAAATGCAGTTGGTGATCGTGATGTTCCTGAAGTCGCCATTCGATTCCGTGCCGAGCTTGATCCGCCCGAAGCGGCCCGAGTGGTATGCGGGGGCGCTGCGCTTGAATGTCCCGTCCAGCAACGTGCCGACGTCGAAGTTCCCGGCCAGGTAACAATCCGAAATCGTGATGTTCTCGCAGGCAGCGAGCCTGCCCAATGCATACGACGCCTTCAGGCAGATGCCGTCGTCCCACGGCGAATTGACGCTGCACCTGGCAATGCGCACGTTGCTGCAGCAATCGATATCCATGCCGTCGCGATTGGTATCGATACGCAGGTTATCGATGGTCACGTTGCTGCATCCGGTCGCGAGGATGCCGAAATGGCCTCCCATCAGGATGCCGAAGTCGCGCAGCAGGACGTTGTTGCATTCACGTAGCGCGAGCGCCTTGTTGCCTTCGCCCGGCCCGCCGTCGGCGTCATAGCGTTTGCTCCCGTCCGGCAAGGTCCGGTAGCCCGGGTTGAGTCCCTTGCCATCGATGTGACCACTGCCGGTGATCGCCACGCTGTCCAGGCCAATGCCCCAGATCAGGCTGTTTTTCCAGTGGCTGTGGCCAAAGTCCTGATAGTGCCCGCCCGCCTCGTTCGGCTCCGGCAGATCGTAGCGGGCGACGTTCCAATCGACCGCTTCGATCACCGCGCCCGCGTCCAGGTGCAGTGTGACATGGCTGCGCAGCCGGATCGATGCGGACAGATACCTCCCGGGCGGGAGATGCACGGTGCCGCCGCCGGCCTTGGCCGCCGCTTCGATGGCGGCATTGATGGCGCTGGAGTCGACCGTTTTACCGTCGCCGCGCGCGCCGTAGTCGCGCACGTCGTGGCGCGCCTCACTGTGCGCTTGCGCGCTGCCACCGAACCCGCCGCCGAGCAGCACGGGAAGCGATGCCGCCAGTCTGGCGGCGGAACCAAGCAAACGGCGGCGGGAAAGCATGTCCATGGGTCGATATCCGGAAGGAGGCGGCGGTCTCGTGATGTTATCGATCTCAAGATTGAAATGCAATTACGTTTCCTGCGGCACCCCCAACGGCGCCCGATTCAGCCTGACATACGCGTCCAGCACATCCGTCTTGTGCACAGCCCCGAGCAATTCGGGGTCGGCGGCGCTGCGCACGGCCGGAAGCCGTTCACCGAAGTGGCGCATGAACTGGCGCAGCGCGTCGTCCAGGCCCATGTCGGCCGTGACGACGGGCAGGGCGTCGGTCCGGGCGATGTCGGCGCAGGTACGGGCGGATGCCTCGTCCCGCTCGTACAGCGCGGCCACGTCGTGCAGGGCCACCACGCCGCGGTAGCGCCGGGCATCGTCGACGAGGTAGACGTATTTCACGGGATGCTGGCGGAACAGCGCGGCGGCCTGCGCGATGGGGGCGTCCAGCGGCAGGACGGTGTCGGCAGGACGGATCAGTTCCTGCATGCGGATCGCGCGCAGGCGCTCGCGCTCCTGCTCGTCGGCCGCGCGGCGGGCCGTGATCTCGTACATCGACGGCCCGTTCACGGCGCGCGCGACGGCGAAGGCGACGACGCAGGCCAGCATCAGCGGCAGCATCAACGAATAACTGAGGGTCATTTCGAAGATCATCAGGATCGCCATCAGCGGCGCGCTCGTCGCGGCGGCCAGCAGGGCGCCCATGCCGACGGCCACGAACGCGGCCGGCGCTGCGGCCGTTTCCGGCGTCAACGCCTGCGGCACCAGCGCGAACAAATGGCCGACGGCCGCGCCGACGAACAGCGTGGGCGTGAAAATGCCGCCGATGGCGCCGGAGCCGCTGGTGAGCAGGGTCGCCGCGATCTTGCAGACGAGGACCACGAGCACGGCCTGCCACAGCCAGGACTGGTGCAGCAGCGCGTTCACGACGCTGTAGCCGTTGCCCCAGACCTGCGGCACCCGGATGGAGATCGCGCCCACGCCCAGTCCCCCGAGCGCGAGCCGCAGGGGCAACGGCAGGCCGCTCGCGGCGAACAGGCGGCGCGTACGCTGCAGCGCGACGAGGAAGGCCGGCGCGACGAGGCCCGCGATGACGCCCAGCGCGACGAACCACACGACTTCCAGGTTGGCGATGGGCGCGAACGCGGGCATTTCGTACGTGGGGTGGTAGCCGGGCAGGCGGCGCATGGTGATGTTGGCGACGACGGCGGATACCATGATCGGCCCGAGGCTGTTCATCGTGATGGCGCCCAGGATGATTTCGGTGACGAAGAACGCGCTGGCGATGGGCGCGTTGTAGGCCGCGGCGATGCCGGCCGCCGCGCCGCAGGCCACGAGCAGGCGCAGGCGCTCGGTGTTGAAGCGGGCGATGCGGCCGACGACGGACGCGCTCATCGCCGCCAGCTGGATCATCGAGCCTTCGCGGCCGATCGAGCCGCCGGACGCGATCGACAGCAGCGACGACACGCTGTTGACGAGCGTGAGCTGCACCGGCACCTTGCCGTCGCCGACGGCCACCACCTCCATGTAGTCCGCACGCGCACCGCCGGTACGCTTGTTGACACCCTGCGCCAGCACCAGCACGCAGCCGGCCAGCAGGCCGCCCGCGCACGGTATCGCCAGGCGGGCTTGCCAGGGCAGGGCGGTCGCGATGTCGACGAAGGAGCCGCTGCGGCCGAACAGCAGCGCCTGCAGCAGCGTGAGACCGTCGCGGAACAAAAGTGTCGCCAGCGCGCCGGCGAAGCCGACCAGCGCCGCCCACAGCAGGATGGCATTGGCGCGCAGCAGCAGCGAGAGCCGCGTGCGCAGGCGATCGGGCGAAGAAACGTTCATGGCGAGGGAGGTGGAGCCTGGCGCGGGCCAGGCCGGCAACTATAACATGCACGCTGCGCTATGCGATCTGCATTTGAGAGATGTCAACCCGATGCCTGCAGTGCGGCCTAGGATCCCTTCAGCGCCATGTGCGCGTTCCGACCTGGAGGCTTTCGTGCCCTATCCACTGCTCCGGCTGGTCCGCCAGCTGCTCGTCATCGTCGCTGTCATGATTGCGGCCGCGTCAGGTCGTGCGTGGGGCAGAGAACCTCCGCTGCCGAGCGTATCCGCCCCGTATCGCGTCACCGTCTATGCCCATGTTCCCGAGCCGATGAAGCTGTCGTTCGCACCGGACGGCTCGCTGTACGTCGGGCGCCAGCCGGGGTTGCGCATCCATCGCGTGGGGCCCGGCGGGCAGCCGGTGACGGAGTTCGGTCCGCCGATGACCGACCCGGACGCCGTGCTCGTCGACGCCGCCGCGCGCATCGGCGGGCACAAGTTTGCGGTCCTCGTCGGCGGTGGCGGCGTCCTCGCGGCGATCTATGCCAACGAGACGGCATCGGTCCTCTTCCACAACGGCTTCGATGACGTCGACGACATGAAGTTCGACCGTCGCGGGCGTCTGGTCTTTTCGGACGACCGGCCGCGCGTGTTGAGCAGTACCGGAGCCTCGCCGACCGTCCTGTTCGAGACCCCGGCACGTCCCGGCAGCATCGCCATCGATACGCGCAACCGGATCTTCGTTGCGCTCGCCGACGGTACGGTCCGGATCTACGGCCCGGATGGCCGGCTCGTGGACGACGCTTTCGCCACCGGCCTGGCCGGACTGGATACCTATCTCGCCTTTCCCGACGTCGCGGGCGCGGCGAAGTCGGCGCCGCTTTACGTTCTGAGCGGCACCACGCTGCTGCGCTTCACCCCTGGGCGCAAGGCGATGACGATCGCGACCGGCTTCGTTCCCGGCCCGTCGAGCGGCACCGGTTTCGTATTCGGCCCGGACGGTGCCCTGTACGTGTCCGACTACTATGCGAACCGCATCCTGCGGATTTCGCGTCGCGGCCGGCCATAGCGCGGCCGCGTGTCGAAATGCCGTATCCTCGTTCGTCGTAGAGAAGCAGACTCGACCCGACAACGACCGCAAGGAACCGACATGGCAACGCAAGACACCGTAAAAGGCCCCGCCTCCTACTTCCCCTCCATCGAAAAGAAGTACGGCAAGCCGATCGCGCACTGGATGCAGGTCCTGGAGCAGGCGGGCCCGCGCAAGCACATGGAACTGGTCGACCACCTCAAGACCGGGCACCAGCTCGGCCACGGTCACGCCAATGCGCTCGTCGCGGCGTTCATGGCGAAGCCGTAGCGCAATCCGCGTCGCCAAACGCGATGCGCACGGCCAGTCCGCACCCGCCCGGGCCGCCGTCGAGCGCGATGCGGGCGCCGTTGCGGGCGGCCGCCCGTTCCGCGATCGCGAGACCGAGGCCGCTGCCCGCCTGGTCCTGGCCGGGCACGCGGTAGAACCGTTCGAACACGCGGGCGCGCAGCGCGGGCGGGATGCCGGGACCCTGGTCCGTCACCGTGATGCACGGGCCGGCGTCGAGGCACACGTCGACGCGGGCGCCGCCCGGCGAATACTTGATCGCGTTGCCGACCACGTTGTCGAGCAGGGCGGCCATGCTTTCGCGGTGCAGCGGCAGGATGGCGGGGAATGATGCGCGCAATTCGATGTCGATGCCGCGCTGCAGCGCCAGCGGCGCGGCCACGGCGATGCGCTCGCGCAGCAGCGCGGCCAGGTCCTGGTCCTGCGGCGGCGCGTCCGCCGATTCCTGGCGCGCGCGTTCGTACGCGAGCAGCTGGTGCACCGCGTGCGTGGCGCGGGCGACGCCTTCGCGCAGGCCGGCGCCGGCTTCGGCCCGCTGGTCCGCGTCGGTCGACGCTTCCAGCAGGTGGGCATTGATCTGCACGACCGACAGCGGCGTCTTGAGCTCGTGCGCGGCGTCGGCGAGGAATTCGTGTTCGCGCGCCAGCCGCTCGGACAGGCGCCGCATCAGGCGGTTCACCGCGTCGACGACGGGCGCCAGTTCGCGGTAGGGCGAGGCGGGCAGCGGCGCCAGGTCGGCGCGGGACTCGTGTTCGCGCGCCTCGAGCGCCTGCGCCACCGCGCGCAGCGGGCGCAGGCCCACGCGCACGATGAGCCACGCCGGCAGCAGCATGAACGGCAGGCTGTAGACGAGCGGCGAGAGCAGGTAGTTCGCGGCCGACGGCGTGAACACCCAGTCGCTGTCGGGCTTCTCACGCCGCTCCACCGTGATGCCGCGCGCGGCGTCGCGTTCGACCCACAGCGCCCACCCGTCGTCCAGCGGCGCGCCCGCTGCCGAGTCGTACGCGAGTTGCCGTCCCAGCCAGATGCGGATGCGCGCCTGCGTCGGGTAGCCGAACTCGCGGAACATGTCCAGGCGCAGGTCTTCGATGTGCTGGCCGACGCGCGCCAGCGCCGCCGGATCGGGCGGCAGCGACTGCATGTTGAGCATGATCTGGCGCGTCCAGGCCCGGTTGACGGCCGCCGTCTGGCGCACCTTGTCGACCTTTACCTGCTTCACGATGTGGGCCAGCGCCGCCAGCCAGATGCCGAGCATGACGAGCATGAAGCCGATCAGGAGCCGGCGCAGCAGCGACTTCGGCGGAGGCGTTTTGGTCGGCAACTCAGCGGCCGCCGTCATGGCGCACCATGTAGCCGACGCCGCGCACGGTGCGGATGTAGCCGTCGCCGATCTTCTTGCGCAGGTTCGAGATATGCACGTCCAGCGTCTGGCCCTCGCTGTAGGGCAGCACGCCCTGTTCGAGTTCCGTGCGCGTGACGATGCGGTCCGGGTTGCGCATGAGCGCGTGCAGCAGCGCGAATTCCGTCCGCGACAGGTTCACGGGCGTGCCGCGGCAGGTGGCGCTCATGGTGCGCGCGTCGATGGCGAGGTCGCCGATCTGCCACAGCGCGTCGGGCGGCGCGCCGCCCGCACCGCGCCCGACGGCGCGCCGGCGGGCCAGCAGTTCGGGGATGTCGAAGGGCTTGATGAGGTAATCGTCGGCGCCGCCGTCGAAGCCGTCCAGGCGGTCCTGCAGGCTGTCGCGCGCCGTGATCAGGACGGCGGGCAGCACATGGCCGGCCGCGCGCAGGCGGCGCAGCAGCGCGATGCCGTCGCCGTCGGGCAGGCCGAGGTCCAGCAGCAGCGCGTCGTGGCGGCGCTCGTCCAGCAGGCGCGCGCAGTCGCTGCCCAGGCGCACCCAGGTGACGTCGTGGCCGTCGTTGTGCAGCACCGACTGCAGCGCGCGGCCCAGCGCCAGGTCGTCTTCCACGAGTAGGAGTCGCATGAGCGCAAGTATAGCGACGCACCGTGGCCGCGCCTATCGGCCGTGAAGCCTCCCTGAAGATTGCCCGTGCCGCGCGCCCCTAGAATGGCGCCATCCCAACGACAGGATCCTCCATGCGCCGCCTTGCCCTGCTGCTTGCCTTCCTCGGTACCCCGGCGTTCGCCGCCGACTGGCCCATGTTCATGGGCGACCCCGCGCATGCCGGCCATGTCGCCGGCGAGTCGCGCGCCATCAAGGGTTTCAGGCTGGCGGGACGGTTCGATGCGCACGCGGCGATCCACGCGTCGCCGGTGGCGGCGCAGGGGCGCGTGTTCGTCGGCGCGGAGAACGGCAACCTGTATGCGCTCGATGCGAAGACGCGTACGCTGCAGTGGCTGTATCACGCGCGCGGCGGCATTGCCTCCACGCCGGCGGTGGCCGACGGCACCGTCTACTTCCTCGACCGCGCGGGCAGCGTGCATGCGCTGAAGGCCGACGACGGTTCTCCCCGGTGGACCTTCCGCACGCAGGGCGAGGCGGTGTTCGCCGCGCACGGCATGTTCGGCATGCCGCGCGACGGCCAGCCCGTGCCCGATCCGTGGGACCTGTACCTGTCGTCGCCCCTGGTCCATGACGGCAAGGTCTACGTGGGCAGCAGCGACGGCCACGTGTATGCCCTCGATACGAAAGACGGCAAGCTGGCCTGGGCGTGGCGCACGGGCGGCATGGTGCATTCGTCGCCCGCGCTGGCGGGCAAGAATATCGTCGTCGGCAGCTGGGATGGCGCCGTCTATGCCCTCGATGCGCAGACGGGCGAACAGCGCTGGCGCCACCAGACGGGCGTCGAGCAGAAGACCAGCATCATGTTCGGCATCCAGGCGTCGCCCGCCGTCGACGGCGACACGGTCTATGTCGGTTCGCGCGACGGCTTTTTGTATGCGCTCGATGCGGCCGGCGGCCAGCCGAAATGGCGCTACGACGCGCAGGGCAGCTGGGTCGTCGGCACGCCCGCGCTGGATGGCGACAACGTCTACGTCGGCACGTCGGACACCGGCCTGCTGCTGGCGCTGGACAAGCGCACGGGCCGCGAACGCTACCGCTTCGAGACGAAGGTGTGGACGTTCGCGTCGCCGCTGCGCGTGGCCGATGTAGTCGTGGCGGCGTCGATGAAGGGAGAACTGCACGCGCTCGACGCGGCGACCGGGCGCGCGCGCTGGTCGTGGCGCCACGACGCGCTGGCCGTGAACGACGGCCGCGTGATCGACACGGCCACGGGCAAGCTCGATACGAAGCACATGTACGAGGGCGGGCCGCACGCGCTGTATTCGGCCATGGAATACGTCAAGCGCCTCGGCGCCTTCGCCGGCTCGCCCGCCTGGTACGACAACCAGCTGGTCGCGGCCACCACGACGGGCGAGGTGTTGTTCTTCGAGCCGCAGCACTGACCGCCCCTTTACTAAAACGCCGCGCGCCCCTGTCCGCGCGGCGGGCAGGCCGTTTCGTCCATCAAGCGCGACCCGTTTAGTAATCACCACTAAACAGCGCCGTAAAGCCGTTGCGGCCTTTGACCCTCCCTCCGGCCGGATGCAGAATCCGCCGCATAACGATCCCGGCCGTCCGCGCCGGGACTTCATGCCTCTCCCGGAGACCATCATGCCCCTCGCCCGTCCACCCCGTTCCCTGTTCGCTGCCCTGCTGCTGGCGGCGTCCTCCGTCCATGCAGCAACGTGGGGACCATTCAACGCCGAATTCCCGGCCGCCGCCGATGGCCTGGTCAAGAAGGCACCCGCGGGCCCGACCTTGACGGCGCAGCGCGTCGCCATCGGCGGCTGGTTCAAGCCGTCGGAAGCCGTACGCGGGACGGCGCTGCTGGCCGGCGCGGACGGCATCGGCTACCTGTGCAGCGTGGACGGCAAGCTGGCGTTCTGCGGCGCGGGCGTGACTCTGCGGAGCAGCGTACCGTTGCCCGCCGGCGCGTGGACGCATGTCGCGGCGAGCCGGGACGGCCGCCACGTCGTCCTGTACGCGAACGGCAGGGAAGTGGCGCGGCAGGACGCGCAAGGCGGCGCGGCCGTCGCGCAGATCGCGATCGCGCCGCGCACGGGGACCGATGCCGCGTTCGCCGGCCGCGTGGCCGGGCTGACGCTGGCGGACGATGCCCAGGCCGTCGCACGGCTCGCGGCGACCCCGCCGGACGAAGGCATGCTCGTGTTCGAGACCGGTAGCCCGCACTGGCCGGTGCAGACGCGCCAGATGGCCGGCCAGCTCGCGCCGCAGGACGCGTGGACGCTGCCGCACAGCGCGACGCCGCCCTCGAAGCCGGTCGCGGTGCCGGCCTACGCGGGGCCGGCGCTGGCACCGCGGGGCGCGAACGAATGGACGATCCGCGCGTGGACGCTGCAAGCGGCGGACCAGGCCCCGGGATCCGCGCAACAGATCGCGAGCGGCGGCTATGACGCGTCGCGCTGGTACAAGGCCACGGTGCCGGGGACCGTGCTCACGACGCTCGTGGACCGCGGCGTCTATCCGAGCCCCGCGTACGGCCTCGACAACCTCGCGATCCCGGAAAGCCTCAGCCGCCAGGACTGGTGGTACCGCACGAGCTTCACGCTGCCGCGCGAGCATCGCCCCGGCCGCCACCTGTTCGTCACCTTCAAGGGCATCAATTATGCGTCCGAGATCTGGGTCAACGGCCGCCGCGCCGGCACGACGCGCGGCGCCTTCGTGCGCGGCAGCGTCGACCTGGGGCCGTACCTGAACCCGACAGGCGAGAACGTCATCGCCGTCAAGGTGTCGCCGCCGCCGCATCCCGGCATCGCGCACGAGGAATCCGTCGCGGCCGGTGTCGGCGAGAACGGCGGCGTGCAGGCGCAGGACGGCCCGACGTTCATCGCCACCGAGGGCTGGGACTGGATCCCGTCCGTCCGCGACCGCAACACGGGCCTGTGGCAGGACGTCGTCCTGCGCAGCACGGGCGACGTGCGCGTGGGCGATGCGCACGTGATCACGGCGCTCGCGGACGACCATCGCGAGGCCGACGTCGGCATCGAAGTGCCGGTGACGAACCTGTCGAACAAGACCGTGCGCGCGACCGTGCGCGCCACCATCCGCGACCGGGCTGGATCGATGCAGCCCATCGTCGTGAGCCGCACGCTGGACGTGGCGCCCGGCACGCGCACGGTGCGCTTCGCCTCGAACGAATTCGCCGCGCTGAAGGTGAAGCAGCCGCGCCTGTGGTGGCCGAACGGCTACGGCAAGCCGGCGCTCCACGACCTCGACGTCGACGTGCTGCAGGGCGCGGCGCTGTCCGACCATGCGCGCACCGCGTTCGGCATCCGCAGCGTGACCTACGAACTGTCGCTGGTCGACCGCACGGGCCACCTGCGCCGCGTGGAGGCCGATTTCACGAAGGCGCGTGCGCTCGGCGTGCGCATCACCGACGCCCGCCACGAGGCGCTGCGCAAGGTCGCGGGCAACCAGTGGGCGACCGGCTTGCGTGCGGAGGCGGAGGGCACGGCCGCGATCCGCGAACTGGCCGATACGGGCCTGAGCCCGCACCTCGTCATCAAGGTCAACGGCGTGCGCATCGCGGCGCGCGGCGGCAACTGGGGCATGGACGACTTCATGAAACGCGTCGACCGCGCGCGCCTGGAACCGTATTTCCGCCTGCACCGCGACGCCCACGTGAACATCATCCGCAACTGGGTCGGCCAGAACACGGAAGAGACGTTCTTCGAGCTGGCCGACGAGTACGGACTGATGGTGCTGAACGACTTCTGGGCCTCGACGCAGGACTACAACATCGAGCCGCAGGACGTCGACCTGTTCATGGCGAACGCCGTCGACGTCGTCCGGCGTTTCCGCAACCACCCCTCGATCGTCGCGTGGTTCGGCCGCAACGAAGGCGTGCCGCAGCCGGTGCTGAACGAAAAGCTGGAAGCGCTGATCTACGCAGAAGACGGTACGCGCTGGTACACGGGCAGCTCGAACCGCGTGAACCTGCAGAACAGCGGCCCGTACGATTACCAGCCACCCGAGACGTATTTCACGACGCACGGTAAAGGCTTCGCCGTCGAGGTGGGCACGCCGTCGTTCCCCACGCGCGAAGCGTTCGAAGCGGCCGTGCCGGCGTCCGAGCGCTGGCCGCTGGGCGACACCGCCGCGTACCACGACTGGCACCCCAGCGGCAACGGCCGCGTGGAACCCTTCATGAAGGCCCTCGAGCGCCAGTACGGCGCGCCGGCGTCGCTGGCCGACTTCGAGCGCAAGGCGCAGCTGATGAACTACGAATCGCACCGCGCGATCTTCGAAGGCATGAATGCGGGACTGTGGCGCGAGAACAGCGGCCGCATGCTGTGGATGACGCAGCCGGCCTGGCCGAGCACGATGTGGCAGATCCTCAGCCACGACTACGACACGCACGCCGCCTACTACGGCACGAAACACGCGTCCGAACCCGTGCACGTGCAACTGAACCTGCCCGATTACGCGGTCGACGTCATCAACAACCCGACCGCGCCGCTGGATAACGTACGCGTCGCGTTCGAGGCCTGGACCGTCGACGGCCGCATGGCAGGCCGCGGCGCCGCCACCGTCAGCGTGCCCGGCGTGGGCACGTCGAGCCCCATCGATCTCGGCATCGCGCCGCTGCTGGCGCGCGAAGGCCTGCTGGTCGTCAAGTTGACGCTGACCGACGGCGCGGGCCGCACGCTGTCGGACAACGTGTACTGGCCGTCGGCGAGTCCCGAGCGCCAGCGCGGCCTCGATACGCTCGCCGGCGTCCCGGTGACCGTACGCGCATCCGCCCGCACGGAAGGGAGGGTGGACGTCACGCTAACCAATCCATCGAAGGTGCCCGTGTTGAATACCAAACTGACCCTGCTCGACGCGGCCGGCGCGCGCGTGCTGCCCGTGTACTGGTCGGACAATTACGTGGCCCTGATGCCGGGCGAGAGCCGGACCGTCAGCGCCGAATTCACCGGTGCGCAAGGGGCGCTGAAGGTCGCCGTGCGGGCCTGGAACGGCCCGGAACAGGCGGTCGCGGTGGACGCCGCGCAGCAGTGATCGTGCGCGACAAACTGATTGTTTAGTAAAGACGAAGAAACTGAAAGGTGTCCGGCGAATTTCTTTGATTTTACGAATTCTCGTTGAAATACTTGTCGGTACGGGACCTGCGCACCGGTCCCCCGTCCCGACCACGTGCCGGTCCCCGCATCGCCGGCACGGATAATTCAAAGATCAAGGAGATACGATGCTGCATCCGATGAAACGGACGGCCATGAGCGTGGCCGTCGCCAGTGCCTGCACTTTCGCCGCCATGCCCGCCTGGGCGCAGGCCGACGCCAAGCCCGCGCAATCCGCCGATACGATCCCGGAAGTGACGGTGACCGCCACCCGCTTCAGCACCTCGCTGCTCAAGACGCCGGTCGCCGTGACCGCGTTCACGCAGGATCAGCTGACCCGCAAGGGCGCCACCAACCTGCGCGATATGGCCAACGACATCCCCAACGTCACCATCGACTCGGGGCTGGACAACGGCGTCCAGATCACGATCCGCGGCATCACGTCGACCAACTTCACCGAGACGGGCGACCCGGCCGTGGGCTTCCACGTCGACGGCCTGTATTCGCCGCGGCCGCAGGGCGCGCAGGCGCTGATGTTCGACATCGACCAGCTCGAGGTGCTGCGCGGTCCGCAGGGCACGCTGTTCGGCCGCAACTCGACGGGCGGCAGCGTCAACGTCATCACGGCGAAGCCCGACTTCAACGGCAACTACGGCCGCGTCGAGACGGACTTCGGCAACTACAACAAGAGGCAGGTCAACTGGGTGCAGAACGTCGTCGTCAACGACAGGCTGGCGCTGCGCGGCTCCTTCATGCGCGTGCGCCGCGACGGCTACGCCGACCAGCACCAGGACCTGTCGGAAGCGAACGTGCCGTCGAAAGGCTGGATCCCGAACGGCGTGCCGGACGTCGACATGCGCTATAACCGCCAGGTCCGCCCGTCCGACTACTACACCAACCAGAACGAGTGGGCCGCGCGCCTGCAGGCCCTCCTGCGCGTCAACAAGGACCTGACCCTGCACGCGGCGTACGAGCACTTCCAGGACTCCAGCGCGGGCTATGCGTTCTTCCGCGACTGCGGCGCCGGCGTCGGCACGCGCTATGCCTGCACCAACGACGACTTCTACATCAACGTCAACGTGCCGGGCCAGACCGACATGCAGATCCGCACGGTGCGCGCGGGCGCGGACTGGAACGTCAACGACCGCACGTCCGTCAGCTACAACTTCGCCGTCGCCGACCAGCGCCGCAGCCAGATCACGGACGACGACCTGGGCCTGCAGAACGCGCCGTCGTGGGCCGACATCGCCCCGTTCCCAAATACGAAGGACGGCAACTGGGGCACGTGGCCGCTGCGCGACACGTGGCACCGCACGGCGGATTCGCGCTACCTGTCGACCGTGCACGAACTGCAGCTGAAGCAGCAACTGGGTTCGCTGAAATACGTGACCGGGCTGTTCTGGATGCACGAGCGTAACCGCATCGACTACGAGATGACGGAAGCGATCCAGAAGCCGTTCGGCGATCCGGGCAGCGTCGTGTACGCGCAGCCGAACCGCCAGATCGATTCGAAGGCCCTGTTCGGGCAGGCCGACTGGTCGTTCGCGCCGAAGTGGACGGCCACGCTGGGCGCGCGCTACAGCCGCGATTCGAAGGAAGACAAGGGCGGCAAGGTGTACGGCGCCAACTGGATCGGCAACCCGGCCTATTACCGCGGCCTGTATGACCGCGGCATCCCGGGCACGCCTGGCTTCACGATCCACGACGGCACCGACCTGACGCAGCAGATGGGCTGGGCCGGCGGCGGCCCGATCGCCTATGCCGGCTACGCCAATGCGACCAACAACGATCACAAGGAAACCTGGGGCAAGACGACGTGGCGCGCGGGCCTGCAGTACCAGATCACGCCGCGCCAGATGATGTACGCGTCCGTCTCGACGGGCTACAAGGCGGGCGGCTTCGCGGACAAGGTCGACAGCTGCAACTACCACCTGTGCGCCGCGACGGGCAAGCCGGGCGAGGCGACGTTCCTGCCGTACGGACCGGAGACCGTCACCAACTATGAGCTGGGCTGGAAGGGCCGCTTCCTGGACAACCGCTTGAGCCTCTCGGCCACCGCCTTCTACATGCGCTACAAGGACATGCAGCTGACGGGTAACTACTTCATCAACCAGATCGTCCCGGACAACGGCCTGCCTTGCCCGGCCGACCAGCCCAAGTGCGACGTGTACGAAGCCTGGCGCACGATCAACGTGGGCGACACGCGCATTCCCGGCCTGGAACTGGAGTGGGACTACAAGCCGTGGCGCGGCGCGCGCGTGGGCGGCGGCTTTGCCTTCATCGACACCAAGGTGCACGGCTTCTACAACTACAGCGACGACTACCAGTGCGGCGACGTGCGCGCGGAATTCGGCGTCCAGCCTTGCCCGGCCATCTACAACGGTCCGGACAAGTCTCTGCTGGGCCGCCGCCTGTACGACATCGACGGCAACCACCTGCCCAACACGCCGAAGTACCAGGTCTACCTGAACTTCTCGCAGGAGTTCGAACTGCCGGGCGGCTACCGCCTGACGCCGTACGTGAAAGTGAACTGGCGCGACAAGGCCTATTTCGACCTGCGCAACTCGGACTGGGCCGGCATCGGCCGCTACCAGGCCGCGTATGCGCTGGCGGATGCGTCGGCGCGCCTGGATTCCCCGGACGGCAACTGGTACGCGGAAGCCTACGTGCGCAACGTGACGGACAAGCGCGCCAAGACGAGCAGCGATTCGCTGTGGGGCGGCTTCATGAAAGCCACCTACGTCGAGCCGCGCATGTTTGGTGTTCGCGCGGGCTTCAGCTACTGACTCCGTCGCCCCCGCGCAGGCGGGGGCCCAAGTTGCACGCGATATCTCGATGCGAGGACATTCGGGGGGAGCCGCCAGTGCGGGCGATGTTCTGGGGCGGGGCTCGGGGTGGGGGGCGGTGGTTTGATCTAGGT
>CBIHRX010000144.1:0-16732 GCA_966212555.1 uncultured Massilia sp. | reverse complement strand
CCAAGCGCCAAGCCCGTGACATCATCGCCGCCGAAGCCCAGCGCGCCGGCGTGCCCTACGTCGACCAGCGTTGGCTGGGTGGCATGCTGACCAACTTCAAGACGATCAAGACCTCGATCAAGCGCCTGAAGGACATGGAAGCGGCCATCGAGTCGGGCGAAGTCGAGAAGATGAGCAAGAAAGAAGCGCTGATGTTCTCGCGCGAACTGGAAAAGCTGCAGAAGTCGATCGGCGGCATCAAGGACCTGCAGGGCGTGCCGGACGCGATCTTCGTCGTGGACGTCGGCTACCACAAGGGCGCCGTCACCGAAGCCGGCAAGCTGGGCATCCCGGTCATCGGCGTGGTCGACACCAACCACTCGCCGGAAGGCGTGACCCACGTCATCCCGGGTAACGACGACTCGTCGAAGGCCATCACCCTGTACGCACGCGGCGTCGCCGATGCGATCCTGGAAGGCCGCGCGAACGCCACCAACGAAGTCGCCGAGATGGTCAAGTCGGCTGACGACTTCGTCGAAGTTTCCGAGCAAGCTTAATTCCCGGCGGGCCGCGGCCCGCTGAGCTGTAAAGGGGCGCCGAGCCTAAGATCGAGCGCCCCTTTTTGCAAGCAGTTTCTGGATAGATTGATAATATGCAAGCCGTCGAAGACGGCGGCTTGCTCCTACTTTTAGGAGAATGAACATGGCAGCGATTACTGCAGCGATGGTTGGCGAACTGCGCGCGAAGACCGACGCACCGATGATGGAATGCAAGAAGGCACTGAACGAAGCCGAAGGCGACATGGCACGTGCCGAAGAGATCCTGCGCGTCAAGCTGGGCGGCAAGGCATCGAAAGCAGCAGCCCGTATCACCGCGGAAGGTGTCGTGACGGCTTTCGTCGCCGGCAACGTCGGCGCGCTGGTCGAGATCAATAGCGAAACCGACTTCGTCGCCAAGAACGACGAGTTCATGGCCATGGCCAACCTGGCTGCCAAGCTGGTCGCCGAAAACAACCCGGCCGACGTCGCCGCCCTGGCCGCCCTGCCGGTCGACGGCAAGACCTTCGACGACGTGCGTACGGCACTGATCGGCAAAATCGGCGAGAATATGACCGTTCGCCGCTTCCAGCGCTTCGAAACCACCGGCAAGCTGGCTTCGTACCTGCACGGCAACCGCATCGGCGTGATCGTCGACTACGACGGCGCCGACGAGCAGGTCGGTAAAGACGTTGCGATGCACATCGCCGCGATGAAGCCGGTCTCCCTGTCGGCAGAGCAAGTGCCGGCCGAGCTGATCGAGAAAGAGCGTTCGGTTGCTCAGCTGAAGGCCAAGGAAGACGCCGACAAGGCCGTCGCCGAAGGCAAGCAGCCGCAATCGGCCGAGATCGTCGCCAAGCGTATCGACGGTTCGGTGCAGAAGTACCTGAAAGAAGTGTCGCTGTTCAACCAGGCGTTCGTGAAGAACGACAAGCAGAGCGTCGAGCAGATGCTGAAGGCCGCCAACACCACCGTGAAAGCATTCACGATGTACGTGGTCGGCGAAGGCATCGAGAAGAAAGTCGACGACTTCGCAGCGGAAGTGGCGGCCCAGATGGCTGCTGCCAAGCAGTAATAAAAGAGAACGGGCCGCAAGGCCCGTTTTTACAACCGGGCGGCGATCCCGTCCGGCGCAGTACCGAATATGAATCAATGACCACAGGAGCCCCATTCATGACAAAACCAGCCTACCAACGAGTCCTCCTCAAACTGTCTGGCGAAGCGCTGATGGGCGACGATCCGTTCGGCATCAACCGCACCACCATCGAACGCATGGTTGCCGACGTGGCGGAGGTGTCGAAGCTGGGTGTGGAACTGGCAGTGGTGATTGGCGGCGGCAACATCTTCCGCGGCGTGGCGCCGGGTGCGCAGGGCATGGACCGCGCGACGGCCGACTACATGGGCATGCTGGCCACCGTGATGAATGCGCTCGCGCTGGCCGACGCCATGCGCCAGCAGGGCATCACCGCCCGCGTGATGTCGGCGATCGGCATCGAGCAGGTGGTCGAGCCGTACGTGCGCCCGAAGGCGCTGCAATACCTGGAAGAGGGCAAGGTCGTCGTGTTCGCCGCGGGCACCGGCAACCCTTTCTTCACCACCGACACGGCCGCCGCGCTGCGCGGTTCGGAAATCTCGGCCGAGATTGTATTGAAGGCAACCAAGGTCGATGGCGTATATACTGCCGATCCGAAGAAGGATCCGCACGCGACCCGCTACGAGCAGATCTCGTTCGACGAAGCGATCGCGAAGCACCTGCAGGTGATGGACGCCACCGCGTTCGCCCTGTGCCGCGACCAGAAGCTGCCGATCAAGGTGTTCTCGATCGTCAAGCCGGGTGCGCTCAAGCGCGTGATCATGGGCGAGGACGAGGGTACACTCGTACACGTTTAATCAATAGTTAGAAATACAGGAGAGCAGCATGTCCGTCGCTGACGTTAAAAAAAGTGCCCAGGACAAGATGGCGAAATCCATCGAGACCCTGAGAGGCAACCTGGCCAAGGTTCGCACCGGCCGCGCCCACACCGGCATCCTGGACCACGTGATGGTCGATTACTATGGTTCGCCGACCGCGCTGCCGATGGTCGCCAACCTGACCCTGATCGACGCCCGCACGATCGGCGTTCAGCCGTATGAAAAGAAAATGCTGAACGTCATCGAAAAGGCGATCCGCGAATCCGACCTGGGCCTGAACCCGTCGACGTTCGGCGAACTCGTCCGCGTGCCGACCCCGGCGCTGACCGAAGAGCGCCGCAAGGAAATGGTCAAGCTGTGCAAATCGGAAGCGGAAGACGCGAAGATCGCCGTCCGCAACGTGCGCCGCGACGCCAACGAACAGCTGAAGAAGCTGGTCAAGGACAAGGCGATCTCGGAAGACGACGAGCGCCGCGCCCAGGACGATGTCCAGAAGATGACCGACAAGGCCGTCGTCGACATCGACAAGCTGGTTGCAGAGAAAGAAAAAGAAGTGATGACGGTGTGATCCGTATTGCGGCATGATACGCCGCATATCGTCGTGGACGTCGGACCGGCAGGCCAGGCTTGACCGGTCCGTTCCGCCTTTTGTTGTAGCCGCCATTTGGCCAGATTTATGATTTTCAAAAGTTCGACCACCGCAGTTCCCGAAGCGCCGACGGTGCCGCGCCACATCGCCATCATCATGGACGGCAACGGCCGCTGGGCGACCAAACGCCTGCTGCCCCGCGTGGCCGGCCACGTCAAGGGCGTGGACGCCGTGCGCAAGATCGTCGAAGCCTGCGTGGATCGTGGCGTGGAATACCTGACGCTGTTCGCGTTTTCGTCGGAAAACTGGCGCCGTCCGGCCGACGAAGTGTCCTACCTGATGGGCCTGTTCGTCACCGCGCTCGAGCGCGAAGTGTCGAAGATGCATGCAAATAACATCCGCCTGAAGGTCGTGGGCGACTTGTCGCGCTTCGATGCGAAACTGCAGGACATGATCGCCAATGCCGAGCGCCGCACCGCCAACAACTCCCGCCTGACCGTCACCGTGTGCGCCAACTACGGCGGCCGCTGGGACATCATGCAGGCCACCGGCAAGATGGTCGCGGCCAACCCGGGCGTCACGGATTACACCGAAGAGATGCTGGCCCCGCACCTGGCGATGGCCTATGCCCCGGAACCGGACCTGTTCATCCGCACCGGCGGCGAAGAGCGCATCTCCAACTTCCTCCTGTGGCAGCTCGCGTATTCGGAGCTGTACTTCACCGACACCTTCTGGCCGGACTTTTCGCCCGACTCGCTCGACACGGCGATCGCGTCCTACCAGAGCCGGGAACGCCGCTTCGGCCGTACCGGCGAACAAGTCGCCAACAAGGCTAAACAAGGCTAAATCGCTGATGCTCAGAACCCGCGTCATTACCGCCGTCGTGCTGCTGGCAATCCTGCTGCCAGTCCTCTACCTTAACGATTTCAACACGTTCGCGGCTGTGGCGACAGTGTTCTTCGGCGCCGCCATCTGGGAATGCTTCCGGTTGTTCAATCCGGAGACGCACAACGCCCACGTGATCGGGCTCGTGTGGGCCGCCGTGTTCGCGATCTCCGTGTTCACCGGGCACACGAACCTGTCGTTCTGGGCCGCGCTGAGCGTGGCCCTGTGGATCGCCCGGTTCGCGCCGTCGCTGAAGATCGGCCTGCCGCCGCTGGGCACGCCCGCGAACACCTTGCTGTCGCTCGTCTACGCGTTCGCCGTGGTCGGCTGCTTCGCCGCCATCGTCGACCTGTATTCGCACTCGCCGCTGTTCCTGCTGTCCGTGCTCGCGATCGTGTGGGTGGCCGACATCGGCGCGTACTTCGCCGGTAAAGCGTTCGGCAAGCACAAGCTGGCGCCGTCGATCTCGCCGGGTAAATCGTGGGAAGGCGCGATCGGCGGCGGCATCGCCGTGCTCGTGCTGGGCTGCCTGTCGGTCCAGTTCGGCGGCGCCGCCTTCGATCACACCTTCGCCGCGCGCGTCCAGCACACGTACGGCTGGCCGGTGCTGGCCCTGGTGCTCGTGCTGATGACGGCCGCCAGCATCGTCGGCGACCTGTTCGAATCCCAGCTCAAGCGGCGCGCCGGCATGAAGGACAGCAGCAACCTGCTGCCCGGCCACGGCGGCGTGCTGGACCGCATCGACGCACTGATCCCCGTGCTGCCGCTCGCCGCGCTGATCGGCTCGCGGCTGTAAGATACCAGGCCGTTCCGACGCGGGCGGCGCGCCGCCGCCTCGCGCGTCGTGCCAGAATGACTCAGCGCTGGCCATCCGCACATGTTGGAACGACCTTGACAATGGAACGCAACATGCAAAGCATCACTATCCTTGGCGCCACCGGTTCGATCGGCGTCTCGACCCTCGACGTGCTGGCACGTCATCCCGACAAATACCGTGTCTACGCGCTGTCCGCGCACGAGCGCGTCGATGCGCTCGCCGCGCAATGCCGCGTGTTCCGTCCGCAGCGTGCCGTCGTCGGCACGCCGGAAGCGGCCGCGCGCCTGCGCGACCTGCTGGCCGGGCTCCCCATCGACGTCGCACACGGCGAAGCGGCGCTGTGCGAGATCGCGTCCAGCCCCGACACGGACACGGTGATGGCCGCCATCGTCGGCGCCGCCGGCCTGGCGCCCACGCTCGCGGCCGCGCGCGCGGGCAAGAAGGTCCTGCTGGCGAACAAGGAAGCGCTCGTGATGTCCGGCCAGTTGTTCATGGACGCCGTCAAGGAGCACAAGGCGACCCTGCTGCCCATCGATTCCGAGCACAACGCCATCTTCCAGTCGCTGCCCGGCACCTATGGGCGGTCGCCCGACGCGGCCGGCGTCGCGAAGATCCTGCTGACGGCGTCCGGCGGCCCGTTCCTGCAGCGTGCCGTCGAGACGCTGGAACACGTCACGCCGGAAGAAGCGTGCAAGCATCCGAACTGGTCGATGGGCCGCAAGATCTCCGTCGATTCCGCCACCATGATGAACAAGGGCCTCGAAGTGATCGAGGCGCACTGGCTGTTCGGCGCGCCGGCGGACAAGATCGAAGTCGTGATCCACCCGCAAAGCGTGATCCACTCGATGGTGTCGTACGTGGACGGTTCGGTGCTGGCCCAGCTGGGCAACCCGGACATGCGCACGCCGATCGCCCACGCGCTCGCGTACCCGGAACGCATCGCGTCCGGCGTCGACCAGCTCGACCTGACGACGTTCGCGGCGCTGGCCTTCCACAAGCCGGATTTCGACCGCTTCCCGTGCCTCGCGCTCGCCTTCGACGCCTTGCGTGCGGGCGGTACGGCGCCCGCCCTGCTGAACGCGGCGAACGAAATCGCGGTCCAAGCATTCCTGGAGCGCCGCATCGGCTTCCGCGACATCGACCGCGTCGTACGCCGCGTGATGGACGAGAACCCGCACGGCGAGGCGACCAGCATCGAGGCCGTGATGGCCCAGGACGCGCGTGCCCGCGACGCGGCCGGATGCATCGTGCATGCGCTGCGAGTGTAAGTTAGCGGGCCCTGACGGGAGAGTGTCATGAACCTGATCCACACCCTGCTGGCATTCCTGCTGGCGCTGGGACCGCTGATCGTCTTTCACGAACTGGGGCACTACATCGTCGCGCGCCTGTGCGGCGTGAAGGTGCTGCGCTTCTCGATCGGCATGGGGCGCATCGTCTGGTCGCGCCGTTTCGGTCCGGACCAGACGGAATGGGCGATCTCGGCGCTGCCCATCGGCGGCTACGTGAAAATGCTCGACGCGCGCGATCCCTCGACGGCGCCCACGAACGACGCGGACCTGCCGCGCGAATTCACGCGCCAGAACGTGTGGAAGCGCATCGCCATCGTGGCGGCGGGCCCCATCGCCAACTTCCTTCTCGCCATCGTCGTGATGGGCGCGCTGTTCATGCATGGGAAGGAGGAGCCGGGCACGCGCCTGCGCGCGATGCCGGAGGCGTCGGCCGTGTACAAGGCGGGCGTGCGCGGCGGCGACGTCGTCACGGCCGTCAACGGCAAGCCCGTTCTGTCGTGGACGGAGCTGCGCTGGGAAATCGTGCGCGCCGCCATCGACAAGCATGCGGCCGAACTGACCCTGCGAGGACCGAACCCGAACTCGGCGCCATACCGCGCCGTGCTGCCCGCGGACCGCATGGCCGGCCTGGACGTCGACAGCGACGTGCTGGGCGCCCTCGGCATGCAGCTGTGGCGCCCGCGTCCCAGCGTCGACAAGGTACTGCCCGACGGCGCCGCCGCGCGCGCGGGCCTGCGCCAGGGCGACCTCGTGACCTCGATCGACGGCAAGAATATCGCCGACGGCATCGCCTTCATCGAAGCCGTGCGCGGCGCGGCCGGCAAGACCCTGCAGATCGGCGTGCAGCGGGGTGACCAGGCGCTCGTGCTGCCCCTCACGCCGGACCGCGATCCGCAGTCGGGCAGGGGTCTCGTAAAACTGATGATCGCGCAGGCGCCGGAGATGGTGACGGTGAAGGCGGGCCCGCTGGACGCGCTCGCGAAGGGCGCGCAGCGCACGTGGGAGACGAGCGCGCTGACCGTCAAGATGATCGCCAGGATGATCGTCGGCGAGGTCTCGCTGAAAAACGTGACGGGTCCGATCACGATCGCGGACGTCGCCGGACAGACCGCGCGCTCGGGCCTGGAGCCCTTCCTGGAGTTCATCGCCTTCATCTCCATCAGCCTGGGTGTAATGAATCTGTTACCAATTCCCGTTCTGGACGGTGGCCATTTGCTGTATTATTCGCTGGAAGTTTTGACCGGGCGCCCCTTGCCCGCGCGGATCGGCGAGATCGCGCAGCGTGCCGGGGTTGGCCTGCTGTTCATGCTGATGGCGCTTGCCGTCTTCAACGACCTGGTGCGACTGCTCTGAACACACGGCACTCCGAACTGTACGCCGCGCCCGCGGCGTGCACCGGAGTATCTCGCTTGAGCGGGACAAGCACCGGCGAAGAACACGTAACGTTGTCCAATGACTGACCCATTGATCTAACCGATGAATTTACAACCCGAACGTTTTGCCCAGCCGCGTTTTGCCTTGCCCTCCCGTCGCAGCATGATCGGCGCAGCCGTGCTGGCCCTGTGTGCCGGTCACGCCGCCGCCGTCGCTCCCTTCGTCGTGAAGGACATCCGGGTCGAAGGCATCCAGCGGACCGAGGCAGGCACGGTGTTCAGCTACCTGCCGGTGCGCGTGGGCGAGACCTTCGACGACGAGAAGGGCACGACGGCGATCAAGGCGCTGTATGCGACCGGCTTCTTCAAGGACATCCGCCTGGAAGAAGAGAACGGCGTGCTCGTGGTGCTGGTCGAGGAACGTCCCGCCATCGCGTCCGTCGATTTCACCGGCACCAAGGAATTCGAAAAGGACATGCTCGTCAAGGCGCTGAAGGACATCGGCGTCGGCGAGACCAAGATCTTCGACAAGGCCTCCGTCGACCGCGCCGAGCAGGAACTCAAGCGCCAGTACCTGTCGCACGGCCTGTACGGCGTCAAGATCACCACGACCGTCACCCCGATCGAGCGTAACCGCGTGAACGTCATGTTCAACGTGGACGAGGGCGACGTCGCCAAGATCAGGCAGATCAACATCGTCGGCAACAAGGCCTTCTCCGACAAGGAACTGCGCCAGCTGCTGCAACTGAACACGTCCGGCTGGTTCACGTGGTATTCCAAGGCCGACCAGTACTCGAAGCAGAAGCTGACGGGCGACCTGGAGACCATCAAGTCGTGGTACCTGAATCACGGCTACCTGGAAGTGAACGTCGAGTCCACGCAGGTCTCGATCACCCCGGACAAGAAGGACATCTACCTCACCATCAACATCACGGAAGGCGAGAAGTACACCGTCTCCGGCGTCAAGATGGATGGCGAGATGTTCGGCCGCGAGCAGGAACTCAAGAACCTGATCCTGCTGAAGCCGGGCCAGACCTATTCGGGCGACCTGCAGGAAGCGTCGAACAAGCGCATCGCCGACCGCCTCGCGAGCTTCGGCTACGCGTTCGCGAACGTCACCGCCAACCCGGAGATCAACCGCGAGAAGCGCGAAGTCGCCTTCACGTTCTTCGTCGATCCGGGCAAGCGCGCATACGTGCGCCACATGACCATCTCGGGTAATACCATCACTCGCGACGAAGTGATCCGCCGCGAGTTCCGCCAGTTCGAGAGCTCGTGGTACGATCCGAACCGGGTGAAGCTGTCGCGCGACCGCGTCGACCGCCTCGGCTTCTTCAAGGACGTGACGGTCGAGACCCCGGAAGCGCAGGGCACCAACGACGCGGTCGACGTGAACATCGCCGTCGTCGAACGGTCGACCGGTAACTTCATGGTCGGCGGCGCGTTCTCGCAGGCGGAGAAATTCACGTTCACGGCGTCCGTCACGCAGGCCAACTTCGCCGGCAGCGGCAACACGGTCGGCATCGAACTGAATACGAGCCGCTACAACCGCACGATCTCGTTCGCGCAGACGAACCCGTACTTCACGGACGACGGCATCTCGCGCGCGTTCCAGCTGTACCTGCGCACGTCGCGACCGCCGGCGCTGAACATCGGTTCGTACAACGTGCGCCAGCAGGGCGGCAACATGACGTTCGGCGTGCCGTTCTCGGAAATCGACACCGTCTACTTCGGCGTCGGCCTGGAACGCACCCGCCTCGAAACGGACGAAAGCTCACCGACCCTGTACAAGCAGTTCGTGCAGCAGAACGCGAAGGATGGCGCCGCGAAGCTCAACGGCGTGGGCGAGGCGACGACGAACGCGATTCCGCTGACCATCGCCTGGGGCCGCGATTCGCGCGACTCCGCCGTCACGCCGACGCGCGGCCGCTACCAGCGCGCCAACATCGAAGTCGACTTCGCGGGCGACGCCAAGTACTACCGCCTGATCTACGAACACCAGTGGTACCGTCCGGTCACGCGCTGGATGACGGTCGCGCTGCGGGGAGAACTGGACTACGGCGCGGGCCTGGGCGGTCACGCTTACCCGGTCTTCAAGAACTTCTATGGCGGCGGCATCGGCTCGGTGCGCGGCTACGAGAGCTCGTCGCTGGGTATCGTCGACCCGTACACGTACGACGCCCTGGGCGGCGCCAAGCGCGTGATCGGCAACGCCGAGCTGCAGTTCCCGTTCCCGGGCAGCGGCCAGGATCGCTCGCTGCGCTGGTTCACCTTCGCGGACGGCGGCCAGATCTTCCAGGAGCACGAGCCGATGCGCGCGTCGCAGTTGCGCTACTCGGCGGGTATCGGCCTGTCGTGGATTTCCCCGGTGGGCCCGCTCAGGTTGAGTTATGCTAAGCCCTTGAACGCGAAGCCGGGCGACCGCCTCGAGCGCTTCCAGTTCCAGATGGGCACCGGTTTCTGATCCGGCCCGTCGCCGAGACAAGGATTGCGAAGAATATGATGAAAACACCGTTAGCCTCGCTGCCCCGTAGCCTGGTGCTGGCGCTGCTGTGCGCCGGTACCATGGCCCAGGCGTCCGCGCAGAGCGGCATGAGCCGCATCGGCTTCGTCTACACGGAACGCCTGATGACCGAGTCCAAGCTGGCCAAGACGGCGGACGCGAAGCTGCAATCGGAATTCTCCAAGCGCCAGAAGCAGCTCGACGACGCGGTGCAGAAGTACAAGGTGAGCCGCGAGAAGTTCGACGACGAAGCGCCGAAACTCTCGGACGTCGACCGCACCAAGCGCACGCGCGAATTGCTCGACATGGAGAAGGACGTGCAGCGCATGCAGCGCGAGTACAACGAGGACCTGTTCCAGCGCAAGAACGAGGAGCGCGCCGCCATCGCGCAGAAAGCCTATAAACTGATCGAACAGGTGGCCGAGCAGGAACACCTCGACGTCGTGCTGCAGGAAGCCATCTGGACCAGTCCGCGCATCGACATCACCGACCGGATCCTCAAGCTGCTCGACAAATGAGCATGTAAGCAAGCGGGCCAATGCGCCCCCCGGACGCCGGCCGGCTCGTTGAGCGGCCGGCAGTTTTCACTTCTTTTACGGAACGACCACGATGGGCACTCGACTGGGTGATTTGGTCGAACGCTTCGGTGGCCAGCTGGTGGGTGACCCGGACCTCGAGGTCCAGGGCATCGCACCGCTCGACAGCGCCGGCGCTTCGCACATCAGCTTTCTCAGCAACAGCAAGTTGCGCGCATTGGCCGCGCAGAGCCAGGCGGCGGCGCTGATCGTCTCGCCGCTCGACGACGCCACCGTCGCCACGACCTATGCCGGCGCACGCATCGTCACCACCAACCCGTACGCCTATTTCGCCCGCGTCGCGCAATACTTCGTGTCGCTCGAAGAAGTCGTGCCGCCGCCGGGCATGCATCCGAGCGCCGTCGTGCACGACACCGCGCAGGTCGACCCGACCGCGCACATCGGCCCGAACGTGACGGTGGAGGCGGGCGCCGTGATCCACGCGGGCGTCGTCATCGACGCCGGCTGCTTCGTCGGCCGCGATGCGGAAATCGGCGAGGACACGCATTTGTTCGCGAACGTGACGTTCCACGCGCGCTGCAGGATCGGCAAGCGCGGCATCCTGCATTCGGGCGCCGTGATCGGCACCGACGGTTTCGGCTTTGCGCGCGAGAACGGCGTGTACATCAAGATCCCGCAGACGGGCCGCGTGCTGATGGGCGACGACGTGGACGTGGGCGCCAACACGACGATCGACCGCGGCGCGCTCGACGACACGATCATCGAAGACGGCGTCAAGCTCGACAACCAGATCCAGATCGGCCATAACTGCCGCATCGGGGCGAATACGGCCATGGCGGGTTGCGTGGGGGTAGCCGGCAGCGCGAAGATCGGCAAGAATTGCACGTTCGGCGGCGCGGCCATGGTGCTGGGCCACCTGGAAATCGCGGATAACGTCCATATCTCCTCGGGCAGCATGGTGTCGCGCTCCGTGCTCGAGCCGGGGCAGTACACGGGCTTTTATCCGCTCGCCAAGAACGCCGAATGGGAAAAGAGCGCCGCCATCGTGCGCAACCTGTCTTCGCTGCGCGAGAAGATGCGCAGCCTGTAAAAACAGATCAAACAACTGACGGAACCATCAGAACAAAAATGACGACCGAAGCAACGACGACGAGCAAGACCCTGGGGATCAACGAGATCAAGGAATACCTGCCGCACCGCTATCCGCTGCTGCTGGTGGACCGCGTGGTCGACTATGAACTGGGCAAGACCATCACCGCCATCAAGAACGTGACCGTCAACGAAGAATTCTTCAACGGCCACTTCCCGCACAAGCCGGTCATGCCGGGCGTCCTGATGATCGAGGCGCTGGCGCAGACGGCCGCGATCCTGTCGTTCATGACCATGAACGTCAAGCCGGACGAGAACTCCGTCGTGTACTTCGTCGGCATCGACAACGCGCGCTTCAAGCGTCCGGTCGAACCGGGCGACCAGCTCAAGATGGACATCGAGATCCTGCGCACGTCGCGCGGCATCTGGAAGTACAAGGCGACGGCCAGCGTCGACGGCAAGGTCGCCGTCGAGGCGGAACTGATGTGCACCATCCGCGCCAACGAGAAGGCAGGACAGTGATGAGCAAGGTCCACCCGAGCGCGATCGTCGACCCGAAGGCGGAGCTGGATTCCACCGTCGAAGTCGGCCCGTATTCGATCATCGGACCCGACGTGCGCATCGGCGCGGGCACCGTCGTCGGACCGCACGTCGTCATCGAAGGCCACACGACGATCGGCCGCGACAACCGCATCTTCCAGTTCGCGTCGCTGGGCGCCGCCCCGCAGGACAAGAAGTGGGCCGGCGAGCCGACCCGCCTGGAAATCGGCGACCGCAACACGATCCGCGAATTCTGCACGTTCAACCTCGGCACCGTGCAGGATGCAGGCGTCACGCGCCTGGGCGACGACAACTGGATGTCGGCCTATACGCACCTGGCGCACGACTGCCAGGTCGGCAGCAATACGATCTTCTCGAACAACGCGCAGCTCGCGGGCCACGTGCACGTGGGCGACTGGGCGATCCTGTCCGGCTACTGCGGCGTGCACCAGTTCTGCAAGATCGGCGCCCACGCGTTCATCGGCATGTATACGAGCCTCACGCAGGACGTGCCGCCGTTCGTCCTCGTCTCCGGCAATCCGGCCGAGGCGCACGGCGTGAACATCGAAGGCCTGAAACGCCGTGGCTTCACGCGCGAGCAGATCAACGCCATCCGCACGGCGTACAAGACCATCTACCGTTCCGGCCTCACGCTGGAAGAGGCGAAGGCGAAGCTGGCGGAAGAGGAAGCCGCCGCCGGCGACGCTGCGCAGCACATCCGCGCGCTGCGCGACTTCCTCGACAACGCGAGCCGTGGCATCGTCCGCTGACATACGCGAGGGCGACGCTGTAAGGCTCGCGCTGGTCGCCGGCGAAGTCTCCGGCGACCTGCTCGCGTCGCGCCTGATGGCAGGTTTGAAACCGCGCCTGCCGGGCGTGGCGTTTTCCGGCATCGGCGGGCCGCGCATGCTGGAGCAGGGCCTCGCCTCGGACGTCCCGATGGACACGCTCACCGTGCGGGGACTCCTGCCGGTGCTGCTGCGCTACCGCGAACTGAAGGGCATCCAGAACCGCCTGCGCGACCGCCTGCTGGCGGAACGTCCGGCCGCGTTCATCGGCGCCGACTACCCCGGCTTCAACCTGGGCCTGGAAGAGCAGCTGCGCGCGGCGGGCATCCCGACCGTGCACTTCGTCGGCCCGCAGATCTGGGCGTGGCGGGGCGGGCGCATCAAGAAGATCCAGCGCGCCGTGTCGCACATGCTCGTGATCTTCCCGTTCGAGGAAGAGATCTATCGAAAGGCCGGCGTGCCCGTCACGTACATCGGCCATCCGCTGGCGGAGACGATCCCGCTCGTGCCCGACGTGCTTGCTGCGCGCCGCCGGCTCGGCCTGCCCGAGAACGCGCGCGTCGTGACCGTCATGCCGGGCAGCCGCATATCGGAAATCAAATACCTGACCGAGCCCTACGTCCGCACCGTGAAGCTGCTGGCGGCGCGGGACCCGTCCGTGCGCTTCATCGCGCCGATGGCGGGCGAGCGCCAGAAGGCGTATTTTATGGAGCTGGTGGAGAAGGCGGGCTTGCAGGACGTCCCGCTGCAGCTCATCGACGGCGGATCGCACGCGTGCATCGCGGCGGCCGACGCCGTGCTGGTCGCGTCCGGCACGGCGACGCTGGAAGTGGCGTTGTACAAGAAGCCGATGGTGATCGCGTACAAGGTCTTGCAGGCCGAGTGGCTGCTCATCCGGAACATGGGCTATCTGCCGTGGATCGGGCTGCCGAACATCCTGGCGCGCGACTTCGTCGTGCCGGAATTCCTGCAGCACGCGGCGACGCCGGAAGCGCTGGCGGACGCCGTCTGGTTCCAGCTGACGGACGAGAACAACCGGGTGAAGCTGCGGGAACGTTTCACCGAAATGCATCACAGCCTGCTGCGCGACAGCGCGCGCGAAAGCGCCCGCGCCGTGCTCGAGGTGATAGGCAAAGCATGAGAAAGAAGAAGTTCGATTTCTACCCGGGCCTGCCCGCGAAGAACCGGCCGTTCACGCTGGACGATATCGTCTGCGGCGTGGACGAGGCCGGGCGCGGCCCGCTGGCCGGCCCCGTGTTCGCGGCCGCCGTGATCCTCGATCCGGCGCGGCCGATCGAGGGCTTGCGCGACTCGAAGAAGCTGACCGAAGCGCGCCGCGACGAGCTGGCCCCGCTGATCAGGGAACACGCGCTGGCATGGGCCATCGCCGAGTGCTCGCACACGGAAATCGATACGCTGAACATCCTGCAGGCGACGCTGCTGGCGATGCGCCGCGCCGTCGAGCAGCTGGCGACCGTGCCGACCATCGCCCTCATCGACGGCAACCGCTGCCCGCAGTTCGCGCCGCACATCCGCGCGCATGCGGTGGTGGAGGGCGACGACAAGGTGCATGCGATTTCCGCCGCGTCGATCCTCGCGAAGACGGCGCGCGACGCCGCCCTGGTCGCGCTGCACGAAACGTATCCGCAGTATGCGTTCGACCAGCACAAGGGCTATTCGACGGCACTGCACCTCGCGCGCCTGCGCGAGCACGGCCCGAGCCCCGTGCACCGGCGCAGCTTCGCACCGGTCCGTGCACTGATCGAACCCGACCTGTTCGGGGAGTTGGCATGAAGAGCATCACGTCGCGCGACAACCCGTTTTACAAGGAACTGAAACACCTCGCGGGCAGCAGCCAGGCGTTGCGCAAGGCGGGCCGCTCGCTGCTCGATGGCGTCCACCTGTGCCAGGCGTACCTCGACCTCGTCGGGCAGCCCGTGCACTGCATCGTGTCCGAAGGCGCGCTGGCCAATCCCGAAGTGGCGGCCATCGTCGGCCGCGTGACGGCACCGGCCACGTCGCTGCCGGACGCGCTGTTCGGCGCGCTGTCGCAGGTCGAACACGGCATCCACCTGCTGTTCCTCGTCGAGACGCCGCGTCCCGCGCGGCCGGAAGCCCTGGTGCAATCGGCCGTGCTGCTGGACGGCGTGCAGGACCCCGGCAATGCCGGCTCCATCCTCAGGAGTGCCGGCGCGGCGGGCATCAGGCAGGTGTATTGCAGCCCCGGCACCGCCTCGATCTGGTCGCCGAAGGTGCTGCGCGCGGCGATGGGCGCCCATTTCGTGCTGGAGATCTTCGAGAACGTCGACCTGGCGGACCTGGTCGGGAAGGCTGAGGTGCCCGTGCTGGCGACGAGCGGCTATGCGAGCGAACGCATCTACGACGTGGATCTCTCCCGCCCCGTCGCCTGGCTGCTGGGACACGAGGGGCAGGGCGTGTCGGACGCGCTGCTGAACCTGGCCACGCACCGCGTCGTCATCCCGCACGCGGGCGCCGTGGAATCGCTGAACGTGGCCGCGTGCGCGGCCGTGTGCTTCTTCGAGCAGCTGCGCCAGCAACAGCAGGCATAGACGGCGTCTGTCCGTTCGGTTACGCTTCGTGCAGGTCATGACGGAGTCGAGATGGACATAGGGCAATCGCAGTTGCAGTCTTTGCACTTCCTGGTCGCGGAAGCGGACCCGGTGCAGCGCCGCGCGCTGATCGAGGCGCTCGGCCAGGTGGGCGCCACGCGCGTGACCGACGTGCCGGACGGCCCGATGGCCCTGCGTACCCTGCAGGCCGGCTTCACGCCGAAGATCGACGTGGCCATCATCGACCTCGACCTGGGCGGCATGGATGGCCTGGAACTGCTGCGCGCGATCGCCGCGCTGAAGTCGGACGTGCGGCTGATCGTCGTCGGCGCCCAGCCGGCGAGCGTGCTGTTTTCCGTCGAGAGCCTCGCGCAGGCGCATGGCGTCGACCTGCTGGGCACGATCGCCAAGCCCGTGACGAGCACGAAACTCAAGACCTTGCTGGAGAATTACCAGGCCCCGCGGCGCGCCCCGGCGCCGCCGCCCGGGCCCAGTTTCACGTTCGCCGAAGTGGGCGTCGGCCTGCAGAAGCGCCAGTTCGAACCGTTCTTCCAGCCCAAGATCGAGCTGTCGACGGGCCAGGTGAAGGGCCTGGAGACGTTCGCCCGCTGGCGCCATCCCGAGCACGGCGTGCTGGGACCGTCTTCCTTCATCGGCGCGCTGGAAGCGAACAACCGCGTCGACTTCCTCGACTGGACGATGCTGGAAATGTCGGTGGAACGGTGCCGCCGCTACCACGACCGGGGCATCCCGATCTCCATCTCGCTGAACCTGGCGCCCGAGACGCTGGCGCATGCGAACTTCATCCGCCAGGTGAGTTCGACGATGCAGCGCCACGGCGTGCTGCCGGACTACCTGACGTTCGAGATGACGGAATCGTCGATCCTCAGCTTCGACGCCGACTTCATCGAACGCCTCGTGCGCCTGCGCATGATGGGCTTCGGCCTCGCCATCGACGACTACGGCACGGGACGCTCGAACCTGCAGATCCTGGCGCGCATCCCGTTCTCGGAACTCAAGATCGACCGGTCGTTCGTGGACGGCGCGTCGAAAAAGCGCCCGCTGGGCACCGTGCTGAAATCCTGCCTGGGGCTGGCGCACAGCCTCGATCGCATGTCGTGCGCGGTCGGCGTGGAGACACGGCAGGACTGGGATTTCCTGCAGGGGCTCGGGTGCACGTATGCGCAGGGCTACCACATCGCCAATCCGATGGCCGCCGATGAATTCCCCGGCTGGCTGGAAGACTGGCGCCATTTCTTCTAGGGGGCAGGGCTAAAACCGGGGTCAGACCCTAATGCCGCTAAGTTAAACTTTCTTTGTTAGTCTT
>CBIHRX010000143.1:0-16743 GCA_966212555.1 uncultured Massilia sp. | reverse complement strand
CTCCGTCACCCCCCGGCGGGGGGGCGCCCCGGGGGCCCGGGGGGGCGGGCCGCGCGGCCCCCCGGCCACGGCGGCCGGGGGGCCCCCCCACGCCGCATTCCCCGCCTGGGCCGCGACACCGCCGCTGGCTAGAGCCCGCGTGCTGTTCAACTACCTGCAACTGTGCCAGCGCCACACGGACGATTTCGCGGCGCTGGTCGTGCGCGAACACGGCAAGACGTTCGCGGATGCGCGCGGCGAAGTGGCGCGCGGCATCGAGGTCGTCGAGTTCGCGGTGGGCATCCCGCAGATGCTCAAGGGCGAATTCACCGACCAGATCGCGCGCGGCATCGACGCGTGGTCGATGCGCCAGCCGCTGGGCGTCGTCGCCGGCATCACGCCGTTCAACTTCCCCGTGATGGTGCCGATGTGGATGTTCCCCGTCGCCATCGCCTGCGGCAATACGTTCATTTTGAAGCCGTCCGAGCGCGACCCGTCGCCGTCGCTGCTGCATGCGCGGCTGCTGAAGGAAGCGGGGCTGCCGGACGGCGTGTTCAACGTCGTGCAGGGCGACAAGGCCGCGGTCGATGCGCTGCTCGACCACCCGGACATCCAGGCCGTCAGCTTCGTCGGCTCGACCCCGATCGCGGAATACATCTACGCGCGCGGCAGCGCAGCCGGCAAGCGCGTGCAGGCGCTGGGCGGCGCCAAGAACCACATGGTCGTGATGCCGGATGCCGACATGGACATGGCCGTCGACGCCCTCATCGGCGCCGCCTACGGCTCGGCCGGCGAGCGCTGCATGGCGATCTCGGTGGCGGTGGCCGTCGGCGACGCGGGCGATGCGCTCGTCGCGCGGCTGGCCGAGCGCACGCGCGCGCTGAAGATCGCGGACGGCATGGCGGACGGCGCCGAGATGGGACCGGTGGTCACGCTGGCGGCCAAGCAGCGCATCGAAAAACTGATCGGCGAAGGCGTGGAGCAGGGCGCGACGCTCGTCGTGGACGGCCGCGGTTTCCAGGTGCCCGAGCGCGCCAACGGCTTCTTCGTGGGCGGCACCTTGTTCGACCACGTTCTGCCTTCCATGTCGATCTACCAGCAAGAAATCTTCGGGCCCGTGCTGTGCGTCGTGCGCCTGCCGGACGTGGGCAGCGCGCTGGAACTCATCAACCGCAACGAGTACGGCAACGGCGTGGCCGTGTTCACCCGCGACGGCGGCGTGGCGCGCGAATTCGTCCGCCAGGTGCAGGTGGGCATGGTGGGCGTGAACGTGCCGCTGCCGGTGCCGATGGCGTTCAACAGCTTCGGCGGGTGGAAGAAAAGCCTGTTCGGCGACCACCACGCGTACGGGCCGGAGGGCGTGCGTTTCTATACGCGGCACAAGGCGGTGATGCAGCGGTGGCCCAATACCGCGAGCAGCGGGGTGGAGTTTGCGTTCCCGCAGATGAAATAAATCGATACGTTGTCCCCGCGAAGGCGGTGACCCATGCTGAGGTGCCGGCAATCGTATCGCAAGATTCCCGATAACCTCAGCATGAGACTCAGTATGGAGGGAATTGTGCCAGTGGCACAATTCCCGCCTGCGCGGGAATGACGGTCCTCACAAGAAGGGATGCCAAATGATCGAGTCACTGCACCACCTGCCCCCCGCCGCCGGCACGCACGGCGCCCTGGCCGAGCGCTTCACGGACCTGGCGCCGCCGCTGACGGCCCGCCAGGCCGCCATCGAAAGCGCCCGCTGCCTGTACTGTTACGACGCGCCCTGTACCCGCGCGTGCCCGACCGGCATCGACGTCGCGAGCTTCATCCGCAACATTCACGACGGGAACGTGGAGGGCGCCGCCGTCAACATCCTCAAGCAGAACATCTTCGGCGGCGCATGCTCGCGCGTGTGCCCGACGGAGATCCTGTGCGAGGACGCCTGCGTGCGCAACAACGATGCCGAGGGCCAGCCCGTCAAGATCGGCCTGCTGCAGCGCCATGCCATCGACAACGCCCACTTTGCCGATCACCCGTTCCGGCGCGCACCGTCGACCGGCAAGACGATCGCCGTCGTCGGGGCCGGCCCGGCCGGGCTGTCGTGCGCGCACCGGCTCGCGATGCTGGGGCATGACGTCGTCGTGTTCGAGGCGCGCGAGAAGGCCGGGGGCCTGAACGAATACGGCATCGCCAAGTACAAGCTGCCGGGCGACTTCGCCCAGCGCGAGGTGGACTTTTTGCTGTCCATCGGCGGGATCGAGATCCAGTACGGCCGCATCCTGGGCAGCAACCTGCACCTGCAGGACCTGCACACGCGCTACGACGCCGTGTTCCTCGGCCTGGGCCTCGGTGCCAGCCGTCGTCTCGGCCTGACCGGCGAGGATGCGCCGGGCCTCGCGGCCGCCGTCGACTACATCGCCACCTTGCGCCAGGCGGCCGATCTCGCGGCGCTGCCCGTGCCGCAGCGCGCCGTCGTGATCGGCGCCGGCAACACGGCCGTCGACATGGCCGTGCAGATCGGCAGGCTCGGTGCGGAGGAGGTCACGCTCGTCTACCGGCGCGGCGTCGACGCGATGAGCGCCACCGGCCACGAGATCGAGATCGCGAAGACGAACGGCGTGCGCATCCGCACGTGGGCGGCACCGCACGAGATCCTGCTGGACGCCGCGGGCCGCGTGCGCGGCATGCGCTTCGAGGAGACGCGAATGGAAGACGGCCGGCTCGCCGGCACTGGCGCCTTCGTCGACATCGCGGCCGATGCCGTGTTCAAGGCCATCGGCCAGGGCATGGACGGCGGCTCCCTGTCCGACCCGCTCGCGGGCGAACTCGAACGCAGCGGCGACAAGATCAACGTCGATGCCCGGTTCCGCACCAGGCTGCCCGGCGTGTACGCCGGCGGCGACTGCGTGGCGCCGGGGCAGGACCTGACGGTGCAGGCCGTCCAGCACGGCAAGCTGGCCGCGCTGGCGATCCATGACGACATCCTTTCCAAAGCGGAGGCATGATGGCCGACCTGAGCATCGATTTCTGCGGCATCAAGTCGCCGAACCCTTTCTGGCTGGCGTCCGCACCGCCGACCGACAAGGCCTATAACGTCGTGCGCGCCTTCGAGGCGGGATGGGGCGGCGTCGTGTGGAAGACGCTGGGCGAGGATCCGCCCGCCGTCAACGTGTCGTCGCGCTACTCGGCGCTGCACGGCAAGAACCGCGAAGTCATCGGCTTCAACAACATCGAGCTGATCACGGACCGGAGCCTCGAGATCAACCTGCGCGAGATCACGGCCGTCAAGAAGGCGTGGCCGGACCGGGCGCTCATCGTGTCGATGATGCTGCCGTGCGAGGAAGCGCCGTGGAAGGAAATCCTGCCGCTCGTCGAGGCGACGGGCGCGGACGGCATCGAACTGAACTTCGGCTGCCCGCACGGCATGCCCGAGCGCGGCATGGGCGCCGCGGTGGGCCAGCAGCCGGACCTGATCGAGCAGGTCACGCGCTGGTGCAAGACGTACACGCGGCTGCCGGTGATCGTCAAGCTGACGCCCAACATCACCGACGTGCGTGCGCCTGCGCGCGCGGCGCTGGCGGGTGGCGCCGATGCCGTCTCGCTGATCAACACGATCAATTCGATCACGCACCTGGACCTGGACCGCATGGTCGCGTTCCCGGCCGTCGGCAACGCGAGCACGCACGGCGGCTACTGCGGCACGGCGGTCAAGCCGATCGCGCTGAACATGGTGGCCGAGATCGCGCGCGATCCGGTGACGAAGGGCTTGCCGATCTCCGGCATCGGCGGCATCGGCAACTGGCGCGACGCGGCCGAGTTCATCGCGCTGGGCGCCGGTTCGGTGCAGGTGTGCACCGCCGCGATGCTGCACGGTTTCCGCATCGTCGAGGAGATGAAGGACGGGCTGTCGCGCTGGATGGATGCGAAAGGCTACGACAACATCGCCGCGTTCTCGCGCAAGGCCGTGCCGAACACGACGGACTGGAAATACCTGGACATGAATTACCAGGTCATCGCGCACATCGACCAGGAAAAGTGCATCCAGTGCGGCCGCTGCCACGTGGCATGCGAGGACACGTCGCACCAGGCCATCGCGCGGCTGGTCGACGGCAATGCGCGCAAGTACGAGGTCATCGACCAGGAATGCGTGGGCTGCAACCTGTGCGAGATCACTTGCCCGGTCGAGGGCTGCATCACGATGGTGCCGCAGCAGACGGGCAAGCCGTACATGAACTGGACACAAGACCCCAGGAATCCGCGGGCGGAGGTAACATTGAGCGAGGCGTGATCGGGGCGGCCGTAGGGTGGGCACCCTGTGCCCACCAAATGCACGCGTGTCGGCAATGCATGGTGGGCACGGGGGTGCCCACCCTACGGTGGCATCGCTCTTGCTATTAATCTCGTACCGCAACCGATGGAGACCGCCCCGATGAGCCTCGACCCCGCAACGAACCAGGATCTCTGGAACGAAGACCTGGCGCCGACGAGCGCCGCGCAGCGCACGTGGCGCTGGTATCACTTCGCCGCCCTGTGGGTCGGCATGGTGATGTGCATCCCGGCCTATACGCTGTCCGCCAGCCTGATCGAGGCCGGCATGTCCGCGTACCAGGCCGTGTTCACCGTGTTCCTCGCCAACGCCATCGTGCTGCTGCCGATGCTGCTGATCGGCCACGCCGGCACCAAGTACGGCATCCCGTACGCCGTGCTGGCGCGCGCCGCGTTCGGCACGCGCGGGGCGCGGCTGCCGGCGCTGATGCGCGCCATCGTCGCGTGCGGCTGGTACGGCATCCAGACGTGGTTCGGCGGCAGCATGATCTACACCCTGCTGGGCGTGCTGGCCGGGCACGAGATCGGCGGCGCCAGGCTGGCCGGCCTGGGCATCAACGGCGCGCAGCTGCTGTGCTTCCTGGCGTTCTGGGCGATCCAGTTCTATTTCATCGTGCACGGGATGGATTCGATCCGCAAGCTGGAGACGTACACCGCCCCCCTGAAGATCGCGATCTGCTTCGTGCTGCTCGGCTGGGTTTACCAGAAAGCGGGCGGCTTCGGCCCGCTGCTGGACGCGCCGTCGCAATTCGTCGAAGGCGGCAAGAAGGCCGGCCAGTTCTGGCCCACGTTCTGGCCGTCGCTGACGGCGATGGTCGGGTTCTGGGCCACGCTCGCGCTGAACATCCCCGACTTCACCCGCTTCGCGCGCACGCAGCGCGACCAGATCCTGGGCCAGTCCGTGGGCCTGCCCGTGCCGATGGGCTTATTGGCCGCGCTCGCGGTCATCGTCACGTCGGCGACCGTCGTCCTGTACGGCAAGGCGCTGTGGGACCCGGTCGACCTGGCCAGCCGCATGACGGGCGCCGCCGTGCTGATCGCGCTGATCGTCCTGCTGGTCGACACGGTCAGCGTCAACCTGGCCGCCAACCTCGTCGGCCCGGCCTACGACTTTTCCGCGCTGGCGCCGCGCCGCATCTCGTACCGCACGGGCGGCTACATCACGGCCGGCATCGCGCTGGCGATGATGCCCTGGAAGATCCTGGAGTCCACGCAGGGCTATATCTTCACGTGGCTGATCGGCTATTCCGCGCTGCTGGGGCCCATCGCGGGCGTGCTGATCATCGACTACTACCTGATCCGCCGCACGGAACTGGCCGTCGACCACCTGTACCGCGACGACGGCATCTACGGCTATCGCGGCGGCTGGAACCCGGCCGCGATCGTCGCCTTCGTCGCCGGCGTGCTGCCGAACATCCCGGGTTTCATGAACGCGGCGTTTCCGGACTCGTTCCCGGACGTGGGGGCCGCGTTCAAGACCCTGTACACTTATGCGTGGTTCGTCGGGATCGCGATTTCCGCGATCGTGTACGGCCTCATGATGAAGGGCTGGGCGGCGCCGGCGCTGCATCCTGCCCGTTCGCTCGATTGACCCGAGGAGACGTCAATGACCCTGTTGATACGCGGTGGTACGGTGGTGAACGCCGACCGTGCATTTCGTGCCGATGTGCTGTGCGAAGGCGACAAGATCGTCGCCGTGGGCGAAAACCTGGAAGCGCCCGCGCACGCGGAGGTGATCGATGCCGGAGGCCAGTACGTGATGCCGGGCGGGATCGACCCGCACACGCACATGCAGCTGCCGTTCATGGGCACCGTCACCGCCGACGATTTCTATACCGGCACGGCGGCGGGCCTGGCGGGCGGCACGACGACGATCATCGACTTCGTGATCCCCGACCCGAAGCAGCGCCTGATGGACGCGTTCCAGACGTGGCGCGGCTGGGCCGAGAAGGCGGCCGCGGACTACACGTTCCACGTCGCCGTCACGTGGTGGGACGACACGGTGCACGAAGACATGGGCACGCTCGTCAAGCGCCACGGCGTGAACAGCTTCAAGCACTTCATGGCGTACAAGAACGCGATCATGGCCGACGACGAGACGCTGGTGAAAAGCTTCCGCCGCGCGCTCGAACTGGGCGCGATCCCGACCGTGCACGCGGAGAACGGGGAACTGGTCTACCAGTTGCAGCGCGAACTGGTGGCGAAGGGCATCCGCGGACCGGAAGCGCATCCGCTGTCGCGTCCTCCGGAAGTGGAGGCGGAGGCGGCGAACCGCGCGATCGCCATCGCGGGCGTCCTCGGCACGCCCGTGTACATCGTGCACGTGTCGTGCGCCGAATCGCTGGAGGCCATCTCGCGCGCCCGCGCACGGGGCCAGCGCGTGTACGGCGAAGCGCTGGCGGGCCACCTCGTCATCGACGACAGCGTCTACCGCCACGCCGACCCGGAGGTCGCGCGCGCCTACGTGATGAGTCCTCCGTTCCGCTCCAGCCACCACCAGACGGCGCTGTGGCAAGGCCTGCAAGGCGGCAACCTGCACACGACGGCGACGGATCACTGCACGTTCTGCGCCGGCCAGAAGGCGATGGGCGCGGACGATTTCACGCGCATCCCGAACGGCTGCGGCGGCGTCGAGGAACGCATGGCCGTCGTGTGGGACGCGGGCGTGAACACGGGACGTTTGACGCCGTCCGAATTCGTGCGCGTGACGTCGACCAATGCGGCGCAGATCTTCAACATCTATCCGCGCAAGGGCTCCGTGTCCGCGGGAGCGGATGCCGACGTCGTCGTGTGGGACCCGCAGGGGACGCGCACCCTGTCGGCCTCCACGCAGCATTCGAAGGGCGACTTCAACGTGTTCGAAGGGCGCACGGTGCGGGGGATTCCCACGCATACGGTGGCGGCCGGGAAGCTCGTGTATGCGGATGGGGACTTGCGGGCGGAGCGGGGCGCCGGGAGATATGTGGAGCGGCCGGCGTTCACCGGCACCATTTGAACGTTACGAACGTCATTCCCGCGAAAGCGGGAATCCATGCACAGGCTCCGAAGTCGCAGCGTACAGGACGACAGTGCGGCATCCGGCAACTCAGCATGGGTCCCCGCTTGCGCGGGGACGACGGTGGTTCAGGCACTAAAGGAGAACAACCATGAACGACCTGCGCATCAACGGCACCCGCCTGTGGCACTCCCTGATGGAACTGGCGCAGATCGGCGCGACGGCGAAAGGCGGCGTGAAGCGCCTCGCCCTGACGGACCTCGACCGCCAGGGCCGCGACCTCGTCGTGCAGTGGGCGAAGGCCGAGGGCCTGTCGGTCACTGTCGACAAGATCGGCAACGTCTTCATGCGCCGCGAGGGGACGAACCCGGACCTGCCCCCGGTCGTCACGGGCAGCCACATCGACACCCAGCCCACCGGCGGCAAGTTCGACGGCAACTATGGCGTGCTGGCCGGCCTCGAAGTCGTGCGCACGCTGAACGAACGCGGGATCAAGACGGAAGCCCCGATCGAAGTGGCGTTCTGGACCAACGAGGAAGGCTCGCGCTTCGTGCCCGTGATGATGGGCTCCGGCGTGTTCTGCGGCGCGTTCAGCCTCGAGACGGCGTATGCGGCGCGCGACGTCGACGGCAAGTCGGTCGGCGAGGAACTCGACAGGATCGGCTACCGGGGCGGCCAGGTGCCGGGCGATCATCCGATCGGCGCCTATTTCGAGGCGCACATCGAGCAGGGGCCCGTGCTGGAAGACGCGAACAAGGTGATCGGCGTCGTGCCCGCCGTGATGGGCCTGTCGTGGTACGACTGCACGGTGACGGGCATGGAAGCGCATGCGGGCCCCACGCCGATGCATTTGCGCCGCGACGCGCTGCAGGTCGCGACGACCATCATGCAGGAGACGGTGGCCATCGCCAACCGCTATCCGCCGTACGGCCGCGGCACCGTGGGCATGGTCCAGGTGTTCCCCAACAGCCGCAACGTGATCCCCGGCCAGGTCAAGTTCAGCATCGACCTGCGCAACGTCACGGATGACCTGCTCGACACGATGCATGGCGAGATCGAGGCATTCGTCGAGCGCACGCGGCGCGAGTCGGGCCTGGCCATCGATCTGCAGCGCGTGTCGTACTACCCGCCTTGCCCGTTCCACCCGGATTGCGTGGGCGCCGTGCGCGCGGCGACGGAACGGCTGGGCTATTCGACGATGGACGTGGTGTCCGGCGCCGGCCACGACGCCATCTACGTCGCGCGGCTGGCGCCCGCCGGCATGATCTTCGTGCCGTGCAAGGACGGCATCAGCCACAACGAGATCGAAGACGCCCAGCCCGGCCACCTGGAGGCGGGCTGCAACGTGCTGCTGCACGCGATGCTGGACCGGGCCGGGATCGCCGCCACGTCCGCCGCCGGGGAGACTGTTGCTCAAAAGTAACAAAATGCAATTTCTTGTTACTGTTCTGGCCGATTCCCGGCACCGGTAGCATACTGTGCACCGAAGCCGCCCGCCGGGCGGCATGCGTCTGGCCAACCATGCTGACCGGATACTACGAAACCCCACTCGTCCTCATTTCCATCCTCGTCGCGATCGTCGCGTCCTATTCCGCCCTCAGCCTGGCGGGCAGGGTCGCGGAAGCCACCGGCCGCACCCGCTTTGCCTGGACCCTGGGCGGCGCGATCGCCATGGGGTCCGGGATCTGGGCCATGCACTTCGTGGGCATGCTGGCGTTCCGCCTCCCGATCCCGGTCGCCTACGACATTCCCATCACCCTCGTGTCGCTGGTGCTGCCGATCGGGGCGTCCGGCCTCGCGCTGTGGCAGGTCAGCCGCGCGAACCTGGGGCCCGTGCGGCTGGGCGTCAGCGCCGTCATCATGGGCGTCGGCATCAATGCGATGCATTACACGGGCATGGCGGCCATGCGCATGCAGCCGGGGATCGTGTACGACCCGCTGCTGTTCGCGCTGTCCGTCCTGATTGCCATCGGCGCGTCGGCGCTGGCGCTGTGGATCGCGTTCCGGCTGCGCCGCAGCACGCCGGACGTGTGGGTGCCCCGCATCGGCGCCGCCGTCGTGATGGGCTGCGCCATCGTCGGGATGCACTACACGGGCATGGCGGCCGCGAACTTCCCGGCCGACAGCGTGTGCATGGCCGCGCGCGTCGGCGTGCACCGCGACAGCCTCGCCACGCTCGTCGTGCTGGCCACGTTCTGCGTGCTGGGCCTGGCCCTCATCGCGTCCGTGTTCGACGCCCGGCTGGAAGCGAATGCGCGCATCCTCGCGATGTCGCAGGCGACGGCGGCCGAGCGCCAGCACCTGCTGGAACGCGAGCGCGTCGCGCGCGACGAGGCCGAACGCCTGTCCGCGCTGAAGGACGAATTCCTCGCCACGCTGTCGCACGAGCTGCGCACGCCCCTGAACGCGATCCTCGGCTGGGCCGGCATGCTGCAGCGGGGCGTGAAGGACGAGGCGACGTTGAAACGCGCGCTGGAGACGATCGAACGCAACGCGCGCGCCCAGGGCAAGCTGATCGACGACCTGCTCGACATGAGCCGCATCATTTCCGGCACGGTGCGCCTGGACGTGCAGACGGTCGACCCGTCCCGCATCATCGAGGCGGCGCTGGGCACCGTGCATCCGGCCGCCGCGGCCAAGATGATCGCGCTGCGCGCCGACCTGGGACGCGAGCCGGGCACGTTGCCGCTCGAGGTGCGCGCCGATCCGGGCCGGCTGCAGCAGGTGCTGTGGAATTTGCTGGCGAACGCGGTCAAGTTCACGCCGTCCGGCGGCAGCGTGCAGGTGCTGCTGGGCCGCGACGGCAACGATGCCGTGATCCGCGTGATCGATTCCGGCATCGGCATCGCGCCCGACTTCCTGCCGTACGTGTTCGACCGCTTCCGCCAGCAGGACGCGTCGATCTCGCGCCAGCACGGCGGCCTCGGCCTGGGATTGTCGATCGCGCGGCAGCTCGTCGAACTGCACGGCGGGACGATCGCCGTGGACAGCGCCGGCGCCCACACGGGCACCACGTTCACGGTGCGCCTGCCGCTGGCGCGTCCGAGCGCCGTCACGGTGCCCGGCACGGGCGTGCTTCCGGCCGCGCGGGCGGGCGCGGACGACCTGGCCGATTTGTCCGGCGTGCGGGTGCTGGTGATCGACGACGCGCCGGATACGCTCGACGTGCTGGAACAGATCCTGTCGTACAGCGGCGCCGCCACGATGACGGCGCCGGGCGCGGGTGCGGCGCTGGCCATGCTGGAGCGCGAGGTGCCGGACGTGATCGTCAGCGACGTGGGCATGCCCGAAGTCGACGGCTTCGAACTGATGCGGCGCGTCCGCCGGCGCGCGGCCACGGCAGACATTCCCGCCATCGCGCTGACGGCGTTCACGCGCCAGGACGACCGCGCCAAGGCGCTGCAGGCCGGCTTCACGGATTACCTGGCGAAACCCGTCGAGCCGGCGGCACTGGCGGCCGCGATCAAGCGGGTCGTCGCCACCGCCCGCGAGGAATGACGGGACAATGCGCTTACTGGAACGTGGTCTCGCGTTCCGGCGTGGCGCTGATGCGGTGGATGGCCAGGTCGGCGCCGTCGAATTCCTGTTCGGCGTCCAGGCGCAGCCCGACGGTGGCTTTCAACAGGCCATAGACGATGATGCCGCCGATGCCGGCGATGGCGACGCCCAGCAGGGTGCCGATGACCTGCGAGGCCATCGACACGCCGCCCAATCCTCCCAATGCATGGCTGCCGAAGATGCCGGCCGCGATCCCGCCCCACGCGCCGCACAGGCCGTGCAGGGGCCATACGCCCAGCACGTCGTCGATCTTCCAGCGGTTTTGCGCCAGGGTGAACATCACGACGAAGATCGCTCCCGCGACGGCACCCGTCACGAGGGCGCCCAGCGGATGCATCAGGTCCGAACCGGCGCACACGGCGACGAGGCCGGCCAGCGGACCGTTGTAGACGAAGCCCGGGTCGTTCTTGCCCATCACGAAGGCGGTCAGGGTGCCGCCCACGAGCGCCATCAGCGAGTTGACGGCGACGAGGCCGTTCATCTTGTCCAGCGTCTGCGCGCTCATCACGTTGAAGCCGAACCAGCCCACGGTGAGGATCCACGCGCCCAGCGCGAGGAACGGGATGTTCGACGGCGGGTGGGCCGAGATGCGGCCATCCTTGGTGTAGCGGCCGCGGCGCGCGCCCAGCAGCAGCACGGCCGGCAGCGCGGCCCAGCCGCCCACGGCGTGCACGACGACGGAGCCGGCGAAATCGTGGAAGGACGCGCCGAACGTGGCGCCGAGCCAGTCCTGCAGGCCGAAGCGGTTGTTCCAGGCGATGCCTTCGAACAGCGGATAGACGAGGCCCACGAGCAGGGCGGTCGCGGCCATCTGCGGGTGGAACTTGGCGCGTTCGGCGATGCCGCCCGAGATGATGGCGGGGATCGCGGCGGCGAACGTCAGCAGGAAGAAGAACTTCACCAGTTCGTAGCCGTTCTTGGCGACGAGCGTGTCCGTCGCGCCCAGGAAGTGGATGCCATAGGCGATGTCATAGCCGACGAAGAAATACGCGATGGTGGAGACGGCGAAGTCGATCAGGATCTTGACGAGGGCGTTGACCTGGTTCTTGCGGCGTACCGTGCCCAGTTCCAGGAAGGCGAAGCCGGCGTGCATCGCCAGGATCATGATCCCGCCGAGCAAGATGAAGAGCGCGTCCGCTCCGCTTTTGAATGCATCCATGCGTACTCCAAAAAAGTGCAAGTTGATTTGAATGCACTTCTGGGTAGCAATAAACGTTCCAATTTGGTGAAGAGGCGCACTCCCGGTGGGCATGCCGGATGGGTTGCCCCGCAAGCGTGCACAAGCACTATTGCGGTGCGTATTTGCGCCAAAATGGGGAGGTGTGGTCGATCCGGCAATCGTAGTATGCTGTCAAGCAATAACCTCACAAAGGAGACCCATGAATCGCACGATGAACGCCGCCATCCTCGCGGCTTTGCTGTCGGCCGGCGCACCTATCCTGTCCGCCCACGCCGCAACGACCCAGGCGTCCCCCGCCGCGTCGTCCGCCGAACGCCAGGTCGACCGCGTCGCAGCCCGCTTCTACGATGCGCGCGCCCGGTTCGACCCGCTGCTGTACGCGACCGCGAACGGCGACAGCCGCTACGACGACCAGATCGGCATGGCGATCGACCCGAAGGTCCGCGCCCGCTATATGGCCCAGAACCACAGGCTGCTCGACGACCTGCAGAAGATCGACAGGACGCACCTGTCCGACAAGGCGCGCCTGAACTACGACATCCTCGCCTTCGAGATCCGCGCCCAGCTCGACCTCGCGCGCTTCCCCGAGCACCTGCTGCCGCTGAACCACTTCGACAACATCCCGAGCAACCTGGCGAACTACGCGAGCGGCACGGGCTCGCAGCCCTTGTCGACGCCGGCCCAGTACCGCGCCTATCTGTCCCGCCTGGAGCAGCTGCCCGCGTGGATCGACCAGGCCATCGCCAACATGAAGGAAGGCGTCAGGAAGGGCGTCGTGCAGCCGAAGGCGGTCACGGCGAAAATGTTGCCGCAGTTCCGCCAGCTGGCGGCCAGCGATCCGGAAGCCAGCATCTTCTACACGCCCATCAAGAACCTGCCGGCCGGGTTCTCCGACGCCGATAAAAAATCGCTGACGGCCGGCTACCGCCAGGCCGCACTCAGGATCGACGCCGCGCTCGCGCGCCTGAACACGTACCTCGAGAAGGATTACCTGCCCGCGGGCCGCACGACGGCCGGCTATGGCGCGCTGCCGGACGGCGCGGCGTGGTACCAGGCCCGCATCCGCAACAACACGAACCTCGACCTGACGCCGGCGGAGATCCACGCGCTGGGCGAAAAGGAAGTGGCGCGCATCCAGCAGCAGATGGCGACCCTGGCGCCGAAGCTGGGCTACGACGGCCCGTTGAACGCCTTCCCGCAATGGGTGGCCGCGCAGCCGCGCTTCAAGCCGTTCAAGACCGACCGCGAGGTGCTGGACCGCTACCGCGCCATCTACGCCGCCGTGGAAGCGAAGCTGCCGCAGTATTTCAGCCTGCTGCCGAAGGCGAAGCTGGACATCCAGCTGGAGCCGGAACTGACGCGCGCCACCGCCTCCGACCACTACACGCCCGTCGCCGCCGACGGTTCGCACCCGGGCGTGTTCTGGGCCGTCGTCAACGACCCGAAGGATTACAGCACGGTCGGCATGACGAGCCTGTTGCTGCACGAAGGCGTGCCGGGCCACCACCTGCACGCGGCGCTGCTCAAGGAATTGCCGCTGCCGGATTTTCGTAAATTCTTCACGGAGCACCCGAGCGCCGCCGCCTTCACGGAAGGCTGGGCGCTGTACTGCGAGACCTTGGGCCGCGACTTCGGCCTGTACGACGATCCGGCCGCGTACTACGGCCACCTGAACGACGAACTGCTGCGCGCCGTGCGCCTCGTCGTCGACACGGGCATGCACGCGCAGGGCTGGTCGCGCGAACAGGCGGTCAAGTACATGATGGACAACCTGGGCTACAGCGAGGCGCGCGCGGCGAACCAGGTCGAGCGCTACATGGTGTGGCCGGGCCAGGCGCTGGCGTACAAGGTCGGCGCGCTGAAGATCCTCGACCTGCGCGCGCGGGCGCAGAAGGCGCTGGGGCCGAAATTCAGCTACGCGAAATTCCACGAGGTGGTGCTGGGGGATGGGACGCTGCCGTTGCCGATCCTGCAGGCGCAGGTGGAGAAGTGGATGCAGTCGGAAAAGTAAAACCCCGTCATTCCCGCGCACGCGGGAATCCATGCTGAGTTACAGGATTCGGTATGTCGGACGCGCCATGACGTCGTCCGATGCCCGACTTCGAAACCTCAGTATGGGTTCCCGCTTCCGCGGGAACGACGGACGATTACGGTCCCCGCACAGTGTGCGCAACCGTACATATCCCCGCCCCACAAGGGGGCATGATGGCCTTCATGGACAATGAGGAGACCACCATCGCGCCCCCGTCGCCGGAGGCCTCGACCTGGCTGTCGAAGCTGGGCCCGGGCCTGATCACCGGCGCGGCCGACGACGACCCGAGCGGCATCGCCACGTATTCGCAGGCCGGCGCCCAGTTCGGGTTCAACCTGCTGTGGACACTGCTGCTGACGTATCCGCTGATGGCCGCCATCCAGGTCATCAGCGCCCACATCGGCCGCGTGACGGGACGGGGGCTCGCCACCAACCTGCAGCGCTATGCGCCGCGCCGGGTGGTGTGGGGCATCGTGGGCCTGCTGCTCGTCGCGAACGTCATCAACATCGCGGCCGACGTGGCGGCGATGGGGGAAGCGATGTCGCTCGTCGTGCCCGGCCGGCCGCTGTGGTATGCCGTCGGCTTCGGCGTGCTGTCCGTGCTGCTGCAGGTGTTCATCCCGTACCAGCGCTACGTGAACCTCCTGAAGTGGCTCACGCTCGTGCTGCTCGCGTACGTGGCCACCGTGTTCGTCGTCCGCGTCCCGTGGGGCGTGGTGCTGAAGACGACCGTGTGGCCGCACGTGGCGTGGCACAAGGAGTACCTCACGACGATCGTCGCCGTGTTCGGCACGACGATCAGTCCCTATCTGTTCTTCTGGCAGGCGTCGCAGGAAGTCGAGGAACTGCGTGCCGACGACAACGCGGAACCGCTGCGGCGCGCGCCCGACCAGGCCAGGGGGCAGTTCAGCCGCATCCGCTTCGACACGCTGGTGGGCATGGCCGTGTCGAACGGCGTCGCGTTCTTCATCATGCTCACCACCGCCGCCACCCTGCACGCGCAGGGCGTGCATGACATCCAGTCGTCGGCGCAGGCCGCATCGGCCCTGAAACCCGTGGCGGGCGAGCTCGCGTTCGTCCTGTTCGCGCTCGGCATCGTCGGCACGGGCCTGCTCGCGATCCCCGTGCTGGCCGGATCCGCCGCGTATGCGATGGCCGGCACGTTCCACTGGAAGAGCAGCCTGGGCGCCGAATTCTCCGCCGCGCGCAAGTTCTACGGCATCATCATCGTCGCCACCCTGGCCGGCGTCGGCATCAATTTCATGCCGATCGACCCGATCAAGGCGCTGTACTGGAGCGCCGTACTGAACGGCGTCATCGCCGTGCCCGTGATGGCGATCATGATGCTGGTCGCATCGAGCCCGCGCATCATGGGCGACCTGACGATCGCACCGCGCCTGCGCGCCCTGGGCTGGCTGTGCACCGGCGTGATGGCGGCGGCGACGATCGCCATGTTCGCTTCTTTCCTCTGACGCTTACTGCATGTCGATGCGTCCGTAGATGCCGTGCGCCTCGTCGCCGGGCCCCGCCGTGTAGAACAGCGTGTTCGTCGGCTGGTTCTGCACGCCGTTGCCGAACGCGATGCCCCACAAACCGTCGATGACGATGGGCGTGCGGTCGGCCTTCGACAAGGTGCCGATGAAGGCGCCCGTGGACGGGTTGTAGGCGTTGATCCTGCCGTCGCCGAAATTCGCGACGAGCAGCGCATTGCTGAAGTCCCCGAAGTGCGCCGGCGCGAGCGCGAGGCCCCACGGCGCATTCAGCGCGCCGCCCGCCGCCAGCCGGTGCAGGAAGGCGCCGCCCGTGTCGTACACGTCGACGACGCCCAGCCCCGCGCCCTTGATCTCGTCGTTGCCGGACGTCTCGCGCCGGGCATAGGCGACGTAGATGCGGTCGCCGATGGCCTGGATGCCGAACGGCCCGTAGCCGGCCGGCAGGTTCGGATCGACGAAGCCGCCGGGCAGCGCGGCTCTCCGAAAGCCGGCGTCGTAGACGTCGACGCGGTTGTTGCGGAAGTCGGCCGCGTACAGGTAGGTCGCGCCCGCGAAGGCGCCGATGGCGAGGCCCTTGTAGACGGCGCTGCCGCCCGTGTCGACGGCCGTCACGGCGTTCGTGCGGTTCACTGCCGGCGACCAGCCCGACACGGTGCCCGTCTCGCCCGCGAAGATGAAGGGGCTGGCGCCCGTCGCGCCGTTCTGCGTGACCTTGAAATCCTGGCTGCCGTTGTACACGATGCCGGTCACGCCGGCGGGGACGGCGACGACGAGCGTCTGCGGCACGCCGTTGCCGTCGTATAGCGTCGACGTCGCCGTGCCGTTGTTGGCGACCCAGACGAACGCCGTCGGGTTGAACGCGAGGCCCCAGGCGTTGACGAGGTGGGTGTCGGTGTGGGCCGCGCCGCTGGACTGGTCGGTGACGAGGGCCGTGGCGGTGAAGGCGCTCGTGATCGCCGGTGGCATCGTGACGGGTGGCGTCATCGGGTGGTCGCCGCCGCCGCCGCAGGCCGCGACGGCGGCGCCGAGGACGATACCGCACAGGCCGGCCCGGGCGAGGCGGGCGGCCATGGTCGATTGCAGGTTCATGATTGCACCTCTGTGGGATGGGACACCGTGAATGCCCCGGCCCACGCGCCAGGTTCACTCGAATCCTGCGTCAGAAGCGCAGGTGCGCGCCGGCGACCAGGGCGCGCGCGCG
>CBIHRX010000142.1:0-16768 GCA_966212555.1 uncultured Massilia sp. | reverse complement strand
CCACGCTCGACGACGTCGCGTGGCTCACGAACCTGCGCGGCGCCGACGTCGCCTACAACCCGGTCTTCCTGGCCCACGTCCTGCTGACGCCCGCGACGGCCACGCTGTTCGTGCAACGTCACAAGGTATCGGGCGAGCTCGAACAGGCGCTGCGCGCGGACGGCATCGACCTGGCGCCCTACGACGATGCGGAGGCTGCGCTGGCGCGCCTCGCGGCCGGGACGACGCTGCTGCTCGATCCGCGCCGCATCACGGCGGGCATGCGTTCGGCCGTGGCGGCCGGCGTGCGTGTCGTCGAAGCGGACAACCCGTCCACGCTGGCCAAGGCGCGCAAGAGCGACGCCGACCTCGCGCACGTGCGCGCGGCGATGGAACAGGACGGCGCCGCGCTGTGCGAATTCTTCGCCTGGCTCGACGCGGTCCTGGCGGATCCGCACCGCGCCGCGCCGACCGAGGCGGCGCTCGGCGACCGCCTGCTCGAAGCGCGGAGGCGCCGGCCGGGCTTCGTCAGCCCCAGTTTCGCCACCATCGCGGGCTTCGGTCCGAACGGCGCGCTCGTGCACTACGATGCGGCGCAGGGCCCGTGCGCGACGGTCGAAGGCGACGGCCTCCTGCTCATCGACTCGGGCGCACAATACCTGGGCGGCACGACCGACATCACGCGCATGGTCGCCGTCGGCCGCATCGACGCGGCCGCGAGGCGCGACTGCACGCTCGTCCTGAAAGGCCTCATCGCCCTGTCCTCGGCGAGCTTCCCGCGCGGGACCCGTTCACCCATGCTGGACGCGATCGCGCGCGCACCGCTCTGGGCCGCGGGCATCGACTACGGGCACGGCACGGGCCACGGCGTGGGCTACTTCCTGAACGTCCACGAGGGACCGCAGTCGATCTCGGCGAATACGCCGCCGGCGCCGCGCACCGCGATGGAACCGGGCATGATCACGTCGATCGAACCCGGCGTCTACCGGCCCGGCCGCTGGGGCGTGCGCATCGAGAACCTCGTGGTGAACACGGCCGCGGCGGCGGGCGCGTTCGGCGAATTCCTCCAGTTCGAAACGCTGACCCTGTGCCCCATCGACACGCGCTGTCTCGACCTGGCGCTGCTGCGGCCGGACGAGCGCGCGTGGCTCGACGCCTATCACGCCGTCGTGCGGGCGCGCCTGGCGCCGCACGTGTCCGGCGCGGCGGCGGCGTGGCTGCACGCGCGGACGGCAGCGCTGGCGCCGTAGCGGCTCAGGTGCCGCGCAGGAGGTCCGCCAGGATGGGCCGGAACCGCGCGTGCAGCCGCATGAACGGGTTGGCCGCGAACCAGGCATGTTCCAGGGCCACGAAATCGGCATTGTCGCGCTCCCACTCCGCGCGCTTCGCTTCGAACAGCGCCGTGTCGAAGCGGCCGTCTCCATCGACCGGCACGTGCTGTTCGAAGAACCGATGCCGCAGCGCGGGCCTGGCGCTGTCGTCCTTCGTCCAGCCGGCCTCGTACTCCGTCAGCCGCGCCTTGGCATAGCCGGACCGGACGAGGATCGTGCGCCACGCGTCGACGTCATGCGGCGCGGGCGGCGGCGACAGGCATTCCACCAGCGTGGCGAGATCGTCCTCCAGCATGCGATACGGGTCTTCGTCGGGCGTGACGAGCGCGCGCGCCGCCTTGCGCAGCGCGGCCCAGCGCTCGGCGGACACGTCGTCCGCGCTCGCCGCGAGCCAGTCCCGGCGCAGCGCATCGTGGGCCGCGCTGCCGAGCGCACCCGCCCAGTCGATCGCGTCGCTGCCGAGGAAAGCGCGCATCAATTGCAGCGGCACGCCGCGAACGTCGCGGCCCGGCGCCAGCGCCTCGAACACCTCTTCCGCGTCGCCGCGCCGCTCGAGCCCCACGAATTCGAGCGCGCAGGCAAAGCCGTATGGAAGACCGGTGACGCATTCGAACACGTCGGGCGACCCGTGGTGCACCAGGGCGCCGGACACGGATCCGCTGCCGTCCTGCCAGGATGGGAACATGCGCGACGCGGCCTCGCCGTTGTCCATGTGGCCGTAGAACCGCTCGACCAGGAACCGTTTCAGGCCCTCGTCGCCGTGGAATGCGCCGAACGCGAACCGCGACGCGTGATCGTCCGGTTGGACCGGCAGGGGCACGCCGCGCGCCGCCAGCCACTGCGCGAAGCCGCGCTGCGACCTGGCGCCCACGAGCCGGTCCTGTTCCGCGCCGTCGCGCACGAGGATGGTGGTCGGCACGCCGCGCACGCCGAATTCGCGCGCCAGGTCCCGGCTGGCGTCGATGTCGACCCGCAGGATGTCGATCGCGTCGCCGTGCGCGCCGGCGATGGCGGCGAGCACGGGCGCGAAGGTCTTGCACGGCTGGCACCAGCCGGCCGTGAAATTCAGTAGCAGCGGCGTGCCGCGGCGCGCCAGGGCTTGCCGGACGTCGTCGGCGGTTGCGAGGGCGGATACGTTCGAATCGGTCATTGCGAGGTCGCCTCCAGTGAGTGGGTCTGCAGGATAGCGTGCAAAAATACGCAAAAAACGATACGGATATCGCGAAATCCTCCTGTCTGTACCGGAGGATCTGCAAGGACACAATTCCCTGTGCTAGCAAGCCGCGTGATTCACCGTCACCACGTGCAGCGCCAGCCCGCCCAGCGACGTCTCCTTGTACTTGGCCTGCATGTCGGCCCCGGTCTGGCGCATCGTCTCGATGGCGTCGTCCAGGCTGACGACGTGCGTGCCGTCGCCCTTCATGGCGAGCGATGCCGCCGTGATGGCCTTGATCGCGCCCATGCCGTTGCGTTCGATGCACGGGATCTGCACGAGGCCCCCGATCGGGTCGCACGTCATGCCCAGGTGGTGTTCGATGCCGATTTCGGCGGCGTTCTCGATCTGTTCGTTGGTGCCGCCCAGCGCGGCGACGAGGCCCGCCGCCGCCATCGCGCACGCGACGCCGACCTCGCCCTGGCAGCCGACTTCGGCGCCCGAGATCGACGCATTCCGCTTGCACAGCATGCCGATGGCGGCGGCCGCCAGCAGGAAGTCGCGAATGCCCCGCGCCGGGTCGGCGGGCGCGCAATCCTCGGCGTAGTAGCGCAGCACGGCGGGGATGATACCGGCGGCGCCATTGGTCGGCGCCGTCACCACGCGGCCGCCGGCCGCGTTTTCTTCATTCACCGCCATCGCGTACAGCGTGACGTGATGGGTCGCGTCGTGCGGCAATGCGTTGCGGCGATCGCGCGCGTCGCATTGCGCCTGGCGCCACAGGCGGGCGGCGCGGCGCGGAACGTTCAGGCCGCCCGGCAGCCCGCCTTCCGTGGCGAGGCCGTGCGCGATGCAGTCGCGCATGACCTGCCAGATGCGGTCGAGGCCCGCGTCGAGGTCGGCCTCGACCATGCGCGCCAGCTCGTTCGCGCGCAGCATGCCCGGAATCGACAGGCCGTGCGCGCGCCCCCGGGCCAGCAGTTCGTCCATCGTCGCGAAGGGAAACGGCACTGCCACGGGTGCCGCACCGCCCGCGCCGCCGTCGCCCTCGCCGGACGCGGTGATGAATCCGCCGCCCACCGAATAATAGACGCGCTCGATGACGCTGCCGTCGGCCAGGTGCAGAACGAACCGCATCCCGTTCGGGTGCTCCGGCAAGGTCGACTGCTTCTGCCAGACGAGTCCAGTGCGGTACGCAAACGGGACCTCGTGCCGTCCGAGCAGCGCCAGCCTGCCGTCCAGCGCAACGCGCGCCAGCAAGTCGTCGACGGCGTCCGGATCGACGTGTTGCGGCGTCTCGCCCATCAGCCCGAGGATCACGGCCTTGTCGGTGGCGTGGCCGATGCCGGTCAGCGCCAGCGAACCGTACAGGTGCGCCTCCACGCCGACGGCCAGGCCCAGCGGGCCGCATTCGAGCAGGAAGCGGCGGGCGGCCACCATCGGGCCGACCGTGTGCGAACTCGAGGGACCGATGCCGATTTTGAAGAGATCGAATACGGTGGTGTCGGGGCAGGTTTTCATATGGTTATCATAAACCATCATTTCAAAATATTTGAACCAACGAATCTAGTTAATATGTGTTTTATGGAATAAAAATATCGAATAAATGCAAAAGATCGACACAAGTATTTTCATCAGCGTCTGCGAACGCATTGCGGCGCTTGACAGCCTACCTACCAAAAGGTAGTCTACACGGCATGAACAAATCGCCTTCCACCGCCGACGATATCCTGAACTGCGCCCGCGCCCTGATCGTGGCCGGCGGCTACAACGGCTTCAGCTATGCGGACATCGCCGAGGTCGTGGGCATCCGCAAGCCGAGCATCCACCACCACTTCCCCAGCAAGGTCGACCTGGTGAAGACCCTCGTCATCCAGTATCGGCAAGCCGCCGAAGAAGGCATCGCCAATCTGGAGCGCGCGGTGCCGGGCCCGCTCGATCGGCTCAAGGCCTACATCGGCTACTGGAAGGCATGTATCGGCGACGCGAGCGCGCCGTTTTGCGTCTGCGCGCTGCTGGCCAACGAATTGCCGGTGCTGCCGGAAGAGATCGCGCTCGAGATCCGCGCGTATTTCCGCTTCCTGTCGGGCTGGCTCACGTCGACCTTCACGCATGGCGTCGAATCCGGCGCCATGACGCTGACGGGCACGCCGCGCGCCGAAGCGGAAGCCTTCATGGCCACCGTGCACGGCGCCATGTTGTCGGCCCGCGCGTACGGCGATACCACCGTTTTCGGGACCATCATGGACCCGCAGCTGGCGCGCCTGGCGGCTGCGGCTCGATAGTTCAGGGTGCCCGGGACCGCCCCGGGCTTTTTTTCGCACCACATACCTACCAACTAGTAGGTCGTCAATCTCATCGAAGGAGTCTTGCCATGCCCCATCCCCTCACGCCCCTCGGCGCAGTCCACACGGTGCTGAGCCTCGTGCCGCTCATTGCCGGCCTGCTGGCCTTCCGACGCCACGGCAGGATCGATCCAGCCGGCGGCCTGGGGAAGGTCTACTGGGCCGGCATGATCGCGTCCGTCGTCACCACGTTCGGCCTGTCGAGCACGGGCGGGTTCAATCCGGGGCATGCGCTTGGCCTGCTGACCCTGCTGGTGATGGCCGTTGCCACGGCCGCACCCCGCATCGCCTTCCTCGGCCGTGCTGCCGGGTATCTGCAAGTCGGCCTGATGTCGTTCAGCTTCATGCTGCTGCTGGTGCCGGGGACGAACGAGACCCTGAGCCGTCTCCCTGCCGGCCATCCGATCGGCCAGGGCCCCGATTCGCCGCCCGTGAAGCTGGCGCTGGCCTGTGTGTTCGTCCTGTTCTTGCTCGGCACCGGCTACCAGATGCTGCGGCTGCGGCGCCGGTGAAGTGCCAGGCCTGCATGCCGTTCAAGCATCTGTGTACCAACCGCGCCACCATATCGTTGCATCGCCGACCACGAATGCGCCTACTTTTTCAGGATTTCATCCTGTTGTTACGCGACTGCTGTACTCTGGATGACTTCAACATTCCTGCGGGATACGCTGCCCATGCGAGACCAGATGAACATGCCAGACAGTGTTGTCGCGCTCATGCACTATGTCGACGGCGCCGGATGGACCGAGCACGCGGAGCTCGTCGTGCAGATCATGATGTCGAGCGTCCATCCGGACATCGAATCGTCCATCGCGTCCGCGGCCTGTCTTCCGTATCCCGTGCGCATGAGCGTTGCGCGTTACCTGGGCGAGATCTTTGCGGGCGCCCTCAGCAACGAGCAGCGGCACGCCATTTTTTCGTGGACGCAGTGCTGGGCACTGGCAAGCCTCGACCAGTAATCGCAGGCACGTCAAAGCGAAAGCCGCTTGAGAAAACCGCAAGACACGAAAAAAGTCCGCACCGCCCCGCCAGGAACCGTGCGGACCAAAGGAGACAACCTTACTGCAGGGTGAACGTCAGGCTCCCCCGATATTCACCCGACGCCGTCGTCCACGCCGCCGACGGTCCCAACGCCTCGGTGGGCGTGAACTTCTCGCCGATCGGCGCAATCGCATGCAGCCAGGACAGATCGCCCGCCGGGAACTCCACGGTCGTGTTCTCGTGCGAGATGCGCGGCGTGCCGACCCGTAGATAGCCCTGCGGCTGGCCGGGTTGCACGAGCAGCGCCCCCGCCTGCGTGTCCAGCCGCGCCCAGCGCACGCCGGCAAAGAAGCCCTGCGATTCGGGATAGCGGAAGGTCTCGCCCGGCTGCTGGTCGAACTGCGTCACCTCGTGCACGCCGAGCCAGGTGCCGTGCAGCCGGTTCTTCCACACGCGGTAGGGCCCTTCCCCCAGCCAGCGCATGCCGCGCAGCGCGGCTTCCGGATGGTCGAACGTGATGCCGTGGTACTGGACGGTCCCGTCGAGCCGGTACGCGTAGTCCAGCACCAGCGAGCCGTCGCCCCGCATCGTCCAGCGCACGCGTTCCAGGCCCGCGCTGTTGCGCGCTTCCAGCCAGGCCACGGGCCGTCCCTGCGCGTCCATGCCGGTGCCGCTGTCGACGCTGGCCTTCGCCGCATCCGCTACCGGGAAGCGTGCCGCCGCGTGACCGAGGCGGACGCTCTTGAGCGCGACCGCTTCGCCCCGCGCGCCGACCGGATTCGATATGCGCACCGCCACCACCTGACGGGGCGGGAAGCGGTACAGGGTGCCGTCCCAGTGGCGGCGCGACGCGTCGAACAGCGTGGTCCAGTGCTCGCCGTCGGCGCTGATCTCCAGCTTGAAGCGCGCGTACGCGATGTCCTTCGTGAATGCCGGAACGATCTCGATCACGCTGGCCGTCTGCGGCGCGGCCAGGCGGCGCACACCCGTTGCCGCGTCGTCGACCGCGAACGGCAACCACGCCACCGGCACGTCCCTGGCGGGCCGCGCATAGGCCAGGCGCGGACCGTTGGCGAGGGCGGACGCGTGGCCGCCGTTGCGCAGCCCGAGCAGCTGGCCGCTGGCCGCGTCGAAGCTGGCGCTGACGGCGCCTGCCGCCAGCCGGATCGCACCGCCGTCCCGCTCGATGCGCGGCGCGGCGCTGGCGGCGGCGGCCGCACGCGCCGCGAGATCGGGCCTCGCATATGCCCACGTCCACAGCTGGCCGCCGTCCGGACCGGTGGCCGTCACTTCGAGCGCATCCGCGTCGTGCCGGCGCCAGCCGGACGGCAGCTTGAGGTCCAGCGTGCCGCGGCTGCGCGCCGCCACGTCCGGACCCGACACGCGGCCGGCGGCGAGCACGTGCGGCGCGGTCGTCGTGGCATCCGGGGCCGGATACCTGACCAGCCGCCAGTCGAAGCGCACACGATTCAAAGCGTTGAAATCGTACAGATTCTCGACCTGCAGCCTGCCGTCGAAGCGATCGTCCAGCACGGCCGCGGCCAGCCGCACGGGCGACCAGATGTGGCGCACGGCCTCATAGCTGCCCTCGCGCTCGTGATGGGGACCGACGATGCCGTCCGGCCCGTAGGTACTGTAGGGATCGACGCGCCCGCCCTGGTCGGTGCGCACGACGCCTTCGTCGTTCAGCGCCCAGATCACGCCGCCGGCGCCGACCGGGGAAGCCATCATCGCGGTCCAGTAGTCGTTCAGGCTGGCGCCGCCGCCGCCGTCGTAGAGGGCGTGCATGAACTCCGTCGGCATGAACAGGTTCGGCCCCCGCAGGCGTTGGGTCAGCACCTCCCAGTTCGGATAGTGCTTGGTGTCGATGTCGCTGAAAAGGGCCCAGGGATGGATCACGGGACGCCGCTGCGGATCGTATTTGTGGAACTCGGCGTCCAGGTCCAGGTTGAAGCCGCCCTCGTTGCCGTTGGCCCAGAACAGGATGCTGGGGTGGTTGACGTCGCGCGGCACCAGCTCCGCCACCAGCTTGCGGCCGATGTCCGTGCCGGGCGCGGCCTGCCAGCCCAGGAGTTCGTCGATCACGTACAGTCCCAGTTCGTCGGCGGCGCGCAGGAATGCCGGGTCCGGCGGATAGTGCGACATGCGCGCCGTGTTCATGTTCATCGACTTGATCAGGCGCGCGTCCGCGTAGCAGTCTTCGGCGTCGAGCGCGCGCCCCGTCTCCGGACGGAAGCTGTGGCGGTTGACGCCCTTGACGACGATCTTGCGGCCGTTGACGTACAGGCCGTCGCCCTTGCGCAGTTCGAACGTGCGGAAGCCGAAGCGCTCCGTCGCCGCATGCAGCGCCTTGCCGTTCTTGCTCAAGGTGAGGCGCAGCGAATAGAGGTTGGGCGTCTCGGCCGACCACAGTCGGGGCGACGGCAAGCGGGTCGCGAGGGCGACCGGCCCCCCGGCCGCGTCGACGGCGGCGCCGAACGCGGGGCCGAACGGCCTGCCCTGCGCGTCGATCACCTGCCCCCGCACCTGGAGACCCGGCGTCGCGTGATCCAGCGTCACCCGTGCCGTCAGGGTGCCGTCCGCGCGCGCGTCGATCGCAGTGTGCGCGATCGACTGGACCGGCGCCGCCTCGATCCAGACGGGCCGGTAGATGCCGCCGAACACCCAGAAGTCGCCGCGGCGCTCGGCCCGGTCCTGCACGGGGTCGCTCGCCTTCTTGCTGACGTCGACCTCCAGCAGGTTGCCGTTGCCTGGCTTGACGAGCCGGGTGATGTCGTAGCTGAAGCGGTAGTAGCCGCCGACGTGCGTGGCGCCCGCCTGCACGCCGTTCACGCGCACGGTGGTCTCCGTCATCACGCCTTCGAACACGAGCCGGATCGTGCGGCCCCGCCACGCCGGCGGGACGGCGAACGTCATCCGGTATTGGCCCTGCTCCGTGTGTGCCTTGTCGCCGTCGCCATAGTCGTAGCCGCCGAAGCCTTGCTGCTCCCAGTTCGACGGCACGGGGATCGTCGACCACACGCCGGCGCGGCGTCCGTCGGACACCTTGAATTCCCACGGCACGGCGGTCTTCGGTCCCTGACCCGACAAATAAACCTGCTCCGTGACCGGGACGGCGGCAGACGCCGCCCCCATCACCATGAACAGCGCGGCCGCGGCCCAGCGCAGAAACGCCGTCCCCATCAGAACTTGCCCCGCAACCCGAGCTGGATCGTGCGCCCGTCGTACAGCTGGTCGTCCGTGCGCGCGCGGTCGTCGCCATAGCGGCCGAGCATGTCCTTGTAATACAAATAGGTCTTTTCGTTGTTCAGGTTCATGCCGTCGAGACGCAGTTCGAGGTTCTCGCTGACCTTGTAGCTGATCGACGCGTCGAGCAGCTTGCGTTCGGCGCGCCAGATCGACATGCTGTTCAGGGCCTGGTTGATGCCGACCTCGCTGCGGCTTTGCGCAGAGCGGTCGCGATAATTGTACGAGGTGCGCAGCGCCCATGGACCGCGCTCGTAGTACAGGGTCAGGTTGTACGAGTAGCGCGGGACTTCCCACACCGTGTAGCGGCTGCCGTCGGCCGCCACCCAGTCCGGCACGGGCCATTTCACGCGCGTGTAGCTGGCCATGGCACCGAGGCCGTCGAACGGCGCCGGCAGGAAGGTGAACGGCTGCTGGTAGGCCAGTTCGATGCCGCTGACCTTCTGCTGGCTGGCGTTCACGAAACTCGACAGGGTGATCGGCAGGTTCGGGTTGGGCCGGCCCAGCGCCGGATCCCACAGGTTGGTGCCGAGCGCGGTATCCGGCAAGCCCAGGGAGCTGAACGGCACCGTGGTCCGCACGGCCTGGGTCAGGTCCTTCATGCGCTTGTAGAACACGCCGGCGCTGAGCAGGCTGCCCTTCCTGAAATACCATTCGCCGGTCAGGTCCACCTGGTCCGACAGCTGCGGCTTCAGGTTCGGGTTGCCGGCGGTCGCATTGGCTTCGAACTGGTTCGGGATGCTCGTGTTGGCGGCGATGATCGACAGCGCGGCCCGCGTGATGGTGCGGCCGACCGACGCGCGCACGATGACGTCGCTGGTGACGTCGTACGCGGCGGACAGGCTGGGCAGGATGTTGCTGTAGCTGGCGTCCCGGTGGTTCGGCACCCAGATGCGGGCGCCGTCCTGCGTGATTTGCGTGAAGTTGTCGATCTTCGTCTTCGTCTTCGCATAGCGCACGCCGGCGTTGACGCGCAGGTCGCGGCCCCACAGCTGCCCGGTGAAATCCGATTGCAGGAACAACGACGTGACGTCTTCCGTCGTGACGAAGCTCGCCGCCGGGTCGACCGGCGTATTGTTCTTGGCGCGGATCGGATCGAGCACGTCCATCATGAAGCCGCGGTCGTAGTACGCCCACGATTTGGGGAACGTGGCCGGCGCATCGGGCGCGAAATTCGCCAGCGGGCCGCCCTGGTTCATGTGGACGGACAGTGCGCTGCCCAGGCTCGCGACGCTGCCGCCGATCGGCAGCGCCTGGCGCGTACCGACGGAGGTCGGGTTGACGTGCACGAGTTCCTTCTCGGCGGAGACGTAGCTGACGCCCGCCTTCAGCCTGCCGGTCCAGCCGCCCCACAAGCCGTAGTTCCAGTCGACCCCGAACTTGACGTTGCGCGAACGGTCGTATTCGTCGCTGTAGTTGTAGCCCAGCTGCGGATCCTTGTACAGCGACCGGTCGTCGTAATCGACGTTCGACGAGAGCACCGGGTAGACGTGGTTCTGCGACGAGTCGATCGTGCTCGTCACGCCGTAGATATTGCTGAAGATCCGGTTATTGGTGAAATAAGCCTTGCTGCTCGAACGTCCGGCGCTGGCGTTGAAACTCAGGTCGTTCGAGACCTTGTACTTCGCATTCAGCGAATTCAGGCCGAAGTCCGTCTTCGAATCGTAATAGTAGTTTTCGTTGAGGTAGGACGTGTTCCCGAACGTCCCTTGCAGGATGTTGTTCTGGTCGATGAACACGTTGATGGGCACGAAGCCGTTGTGGCCCGGACGGCCCGGTTCGATGCTGGTGTTCGTGGTGCGCGAATTGCGGATCGCGACGCCGAACGTGTATTCGTCGCGCGCATCCTTGAGGCGCGAGTACAGCGAATCGAGGCTGATGTCGAGGCCGCCGTTCTTGTACTGGATGGAGTTCACGAGCCCTTCCCGTTCGCGCCGGTTGACGCTGCCGTACACGCGGTGCTGGCGCGGCAGCAAGGCGTTGTCGACCTGCGCCCGGGTAAGGTTGCCCAGGTTGGCGCGCGGGTCGGCATAGTCCAGGTCGTAGTTGAAGGGCACGAAATACCCGGCCGGGGCGTTGTTGCGGCCCAGGGCCGGGCTCAGGTAGCCGCCCGTGGACTGGAAGCCGGAGCGCTGGTTCGTGCTCTTGTTGCTCGCCACGCCGAGCAAGGCGCCCCAGTTGCCCCAGGTATTGCTGAGGACGAGCGAAAAACGGGGATCATATTTACGGGATGCGTCGTTGTACGACACGGCGCCGGCATAGCGGATCGTGCGGCCTTTCTTGTCGAACGGGCGCGGCGTCTGCAGGTCGACCACGCCGCCGATGCCGCCCTCGTCCAGTTCCGCGAGCGGGCTTTTATAAAAGTCGACGCGGCCGAACAGGTCCGAGGCGAACACGTCGTAGTTGAAGTCGCGCGTCGCGGAGCCCGCATTGCTGCCGGACGTCGTATGGACCGGCGCTCCATTGATGGTCGTGACCGAGTATTGCGGCCCCAGCCCGCGGATATTGATGCGGTTGCCCTCGTTCGACGCGCCGTCGCGGCTCAGGTAGACGCCCGGAATCCGCTGCAGGGATTCCGCCACGTTCGCCTCCGGGAATTTGCCGATGTCCTCGGCGACGATCGAATCGCGCACGCCGATCGCCTGCTGCTTCAGGTTGAGCGCCTTTTCCAGGCTCGAACGGAAGCCGGTGACGGTCACCGTTTGCGGCGCCGTGTCGGTAGCGGCGGACACTTCCTGGGCCAGCGCCTGCGGCGCATACGCGGTCACCAGCGCGAGCGCTACCGCCCGCACGATCATTTTCTGTTTCATCTCGTCTCCTGTGGTCTTATTGATGTTTGCATCAAGATGTATAAAACCTGTACAGAATATTTCAGAAACGAAAATGCCGTCCAATGACTTATCTGCGAGAAGACATGCCAAAAATGATATGACTCCCGCCGGGCACGGGAGCAAATCTTGCGAATTTATGTAGGAAAGATGTATGGAAGGACTACTTCAGCGCGGCGGCGATACGCGCCATGGCCGTGCGCGTGGACATGCTGTCGTCCGCCCAGAACGCGGTGACGGCTTCGGCAAGGGCGACTTCCGTGTCCGCCGCGACGGCGAGCGCCAGCGAGGGCACCAGCGTATTGCTCTCCTCCGCCTTGCGGAAGGCCGCCGCCGCGTGTTTCTGGCAGGGGTGGAAGGCGCCGAGGTCCGCCCCTTCCCGGGCCGGGATCGATCCCCGGTCGAGGTTGAAGCTGACCTGGACGGCCGGCGCCAGGATGCTGGCGGCGAAGTCCTTCTGGGCCCGCGTCGTGGCCGGCTTGCGGGAACCGAACAGGGCGAACGAATCGATCACGTACGCGAAGGTGCCCGCCGTGCCCGGCGCGGGCACGCAGGAAAAGTCGAAGCCCGATTTCGCCCGCTCCGCTTCGAACAGGGGACCTGTCCAGCCGCCCATGAAGACCATCGCGGCCCGGCCGTCGATGACGGCACGGGCGTCGTCGGGCCAGTTGCGTTGCCCGGTCCCGGCGCGCACGTAGGGCTTGATGCGCCGGAAGGTCTGCAGGACCTGTTCCATCTGCCGGCCCGACAGCGTCGCGGGGTCGCGCGCCACGAAGGCGTTGCGGTAGAACGCCGGCCCGCCCACCCCGAGCGCGACGCTGGCGAACAGGTGCAGGTTGCCGCGCTGTTGTCCGCCATGGGCGAGCGCGACGATGCCGGCCCGCCGCAGCTTGTCGGCCGCGGCGAAAAAGCCGGGCCAGTCGTGCGGCACCTCCGCCCCCACGCGCCGCAGGAGCCGGTTGTTCACCCACAGGCCGTTTTCTTGATAGATATTGATGGGAACGGCGATGTAGTGCCCCCTGTCCTTCACGGCATCGCGCACCGCCCTGGGCAGGACGTTGTCCCAGTCGCCGGCGGCGGCGACGTCGTCGAGGTTCGTCAGGCTGCCGGCCCGCCCCCAGTCGCGCGCGACGGGCGCACGGATCACCGCCGCGAACGGCGGATTGCCCGACAGGATGCGCGACTTCAACAGGCCGTTCACCAGGCCGTTCTTCCCGCCCGGGAGCACGACGAAATCCTTCCATTCATGGCCCTGCTTCCTCAGGATGTCCTTCAGGAGGATCGTGCCGGTGTCGTCGGGCTCCCAGTAATGGAATACCTCGACGTCGTCCGCATGGGCCGGGCACGACACCGTGGCGAGGACAAGCGACAGGATCCGGCACGCCAGGCGGGTGCGTATTTCAACCATTATCGCCAGCGCTCGGATATGATCGGCGGTTCATGAAGTTATTGTCAGGTCATAAAATGGACGGGCTCCCGTACCTTAATACCCGTTGAACCCTTATGCAACTCTTACTCGCTGAAGACGATGAAGTCCTCGCGGACGCCCTGGTCGAGCAGCTGACCCATGTCGGCTACCGGGTCGAGCACGCCTTGAACGGTCCCGTCGCGGAATACCTGTTGACGAAACAGGCGTTCGACGTCGCCATCCTCGACATCGGCCTGCCGATGATGGATGGGCTCGCCGTCATGAAAAAGGCACGCCAGATCGATCCGGACCTGCCGGTCGTGATCCTGACGGCGCTCGACCAGCTGGACAGCCGGATCGCCGGGTTGCGTGCGGGCGCGGACGACTACATCACGAAGCCGTTCAGTTTTGCGGAGCTCGAGCTCAGGCTCCAGGCCCTGCTGCGCCGGACGAAGCAGGCCACGGTAGCGGCGGAGATCCGGCATGGCGGGGTCAGCGTCGACCGCACCACGCGCAGGGCGCAGGTGGACGGCAAGGCCGTCGAGCTGACGCCGCGCGAGACGACATTGCTGGAACTGTTCCTGGCGCATCACGGCAAGGTCGTCACCAAGGAACAGATCGCGTCGGCGTGGTCGAGCGCGGGCAACGAACCCGGCATCGGCAACGTGGCCGAAATCCACGTCCACCGCCTGCGCCGCAAACTCGAGGGCTCGCAGCTGTCCATTCGCACGGTGCGGGGGCTGGGCTACATGCTCGAGTCCGAGCAATGATGGCATGGCCATGGCGCCGCCAGGCGTCCCTGCGCGGCATGCTCCTCGCGTGGGTCCTCGTGCCGCAGCTCCTGGTCTGGATCGCGGGCGGTTTCGCCACCTACCGCCTCACCGTCGGCTACCTGAACGAAGCTGCGGATGCCGTGCTGCTGCAGGCCACCCACGCCCTGTCGCGCCAGGTCAGGCCGATCGGCAGCGGGCTGGTCATCGACTTTCCCCAGGCCGCCCAGGCCATGCTGGAAGCGGACCCGACGGACAGGTTGCTCTACACGGTCGGCACGCCGCCAGGGAAACTCATCCTGGGCAACTACCTGTTGCCGCTGCCGCCCGCCAGCCTGCACCCGCGGGCCGACGCGCCGTATTTCTACGACGGCGAGGTGAAAGACGGGGCCGGCGGCGCGACGCGCCGGGTCAGGATCTCGGCACTGTTCCTGAAGAACGGCGAAGCGGGCGGGCACCCGCAGTGGATGCTGGTCCAGGTCGCCCGCAGCATGGCCAGCCGGGACAGCCTGGTGAAACGCGTGCTGGTCGACACGCTGCTGCCCTTGTCCGGCCTGATCGTGCTGATCACGATCCTGCTGTGGGTCGGCATCCGCGCCGGGCTCGCCCCGTTGAACCGCCTGCGCAGCGAAGTCGAGGGACGTTCGCCGCTGAACCTGACGCCGCTGCGGATCGATGCCGCGCCGCAGGAAGTCCGTTCGCTCGTACGGGCCCTGAACGAGCTGCTCACCTCCGTGCGGCAGAACGTGAGCGCGCAGCAGCGCTTCATCGCCGACGCGGCGCACCAGTTGCGCACCCCGATCGCCGGCCTGCAAAGCCAGACCGAAATCGCCTTGCGCGACACCACCGACCCCGTGCTGCTGCCCCGGCTGCAACGGGTGCACCGCAGCGCCATGCGCGCCGCGCACCTGATCAGCCAGCTCTTGATGCTGGCGCGCGCGGAACCCCAGGCGTTGCAGGCCAACGACCTCGTGCCGACCGACCTGACCGCACTGGTGCGCGCCGTCGTGGCGGACACGGTTCCCGTCGCCGCCAGGCGGGGACTGGACCTCGGGATGGACGCGACGGAGACCGGCGAGGATGCGCACATCATGGTGTTGGCCAACCCGCGCCTGCTGCAGGAAGCGGTGTCGAATGTGCTCGACAATGCGATCGAGTATGCCGGCGCCGGCTGCGAAGCCACGGTGCAAGTGTGCCGGATCGCCGATGTGGCCCGCATTATCGTTTCGGACAATGGCCCGGGCATTCCCGCCGACTTTCGCGGCAACCTGTTCGACCGGTTCGTTCGCGCCACGAACCAGGGCACGGGGTGCGGGCTGGGCCTGTCGATTGTCCGGGAGATTCTGTTGCGCCACCAGGGAAGCGTGGCGCTGCAGCCGGTGCAGCCACATGGCCTTGAAGTCGTCATGACGTTACCGGCCACGATGGAATGAAACGCCGGCGAACCTGGCGGGGCAGTCACTCGCAGTGCTGGGGACCACCCGGATACAGGCCGTTATTGTATTCGTCCAGCACCTGGGCCCAGTCTTTCTGCTGGCCACAGCTGCCCGGACTGGTACACGCGCTCGGAAGGTTTGTGCTGAGCCAGTTATCCGCCAGGCTCAAGGTCGTGCTGATGCCGGCCGGGACGTCCGCGCCATTGGCCACGTTCAGCGTCGCCGCGATAAATTGATGGGCCAGCTGATAATAGCCCTGGGAGACATTGACTGGCGTATCCAGCACACCTTGCCAGGATTGCCCGCTCAGATAGAAGACTGCAAAGCGGTCGTAAGGCGCCGGCCAGACGACGCCGGGTTTGCTGCCCCAATAGCCCTGCGTATAAGTGCAACCGCCGGGCTGGGCACAAGGCTTGACCTCGCCGGTGAACGTCGCTTTCGGTTCCGGGCCCTTGGGCGTGCCGATCGAGCCCGAGTGGTTCAGGATCGTGATCGTGGCGACATTGCGGATCGTGCCCGGCAGCGCGGCGGCGTCGACGCTGTAGTTGAACAACGTCGCCGTCTGCTGGGTCGTGCCGGCTGGAATCTCGGGCATCGTGCCGGACAGCGCAGTGGGGCCATCGATCCAGACGGTGCCTGTCTTGTTCTGGATGCGGTCGAAGATGTTCAGGCCCTGGGTCGCTACCGCGCCCTCGTTCCAGAGGGCGATGGTGCCCGAATAGCGCCAGGTCGTGCTGCTGACCGCACAGATGTCGATGGTCTTGTAGGCGGCCAGCGTCGTCCCGCTCCTGCTTTGCGCCTGCGCCGGCCCGGACTGGGCTGCCAGGAGCAGCAGGACGACGGACGCATTGCGCAGGTGATGCACTCCCTTTTTTGTGCCGATCATTTTCTTTCTCCCCGATTGTTGAACCTGTTGTTGCTCAAATGAGCACAATCAGAGGGTAGGAAGGATCGATGTAAATACAAATATATTAAAGCTACCGGAATTAAGAAAACAAATCATGAACCGCTATGCGTTTACTGCGAGCTATTGAAACCCGCATAGCGGCGCATGGCGTCGTCCGCTCGTACGCTAGTCCACCGAGAAGCGGAAGCGCATCTCCGTCTCGTACACCTGGCCCGGGCGCAGGATCGTGTCCGGGTAGTCCGGACGGTTGGGCGAGTCCGGGAAGTGTTCGGGTTCGATCGCGAAGCCGCTGCGATGCGTATAGGTGTGGCCCTTGCCGTGCAGCGAACCGTCAAGGAAATTCCCGCTGTAGAACTGCACGGCCGGCTCCCGGGTGAACAGCTC
>CBIHRX010000141.1:0-16851 GCA_966212555.1 uncultured Massilia sp. | reverse complement strand
GGGGGCGGAGTGTTGGGCCAGGGCGCGCACCCGCACCGCCCCGGGGGCCCGCCCCGGTTGGGGTGGTCTCTCGCTCCCGCTGTTCCCCCCCCCCCCGGGGGGGGGCGGGCCCCCCCCCCCCCCCGCCCCGCACCGGCATCCGCCGCACCACCGACATCGAACGACAGGATATCGCCAGCGTGGCCAACTACACCTCCATCCGCTATACGAGCAACGACGGCCTGGCGCTGCATGCGCGGGACTACCCCGCCGCGGGCGGCGATCGGGTCCGCCTGCCCGTGATCTGCATCCACGGGCTGACGCGCAACGCGTCCGACTTCGACGAGTTCGCACCGGTCGTTGCCCGCCAGGGCCGGCGCGTGCTGGCACTCGACGTGCGCGGCCGCGGCGAATCGCAGCGCGATCCGAACCCCGACAATTACACCCCGGGCGTGTACGCCGACGACGTCGTCCGGCTGATGGCCGACCTGCGCATTCCGCGCGCCGTGTTCGTCGGCACGTCGATGGGCGGCCTGATCACGATGACGCTGGCCGCGAAGCACATCGACCTGATCGCCGCCGCGGTGATCAACGACATCGGCCCCGTCATCTCGGAAAAAGGGCTGGCGCGCATCGCCGGCTACGCGGGCAGGACGGCTGCCGTGGACTCGTGGGCCGATGCCGCCGGATGCATCCGCGACATCAACGCCTGCGCCTTCCCGGACAACCAGGACGCCGACTGGGACAAATGGGCGCGCCGCGCCTTCGCCCCGGACGACGCCGGCCGCCTGGCGCCACGCTACGACCCGAATATTGCGATCGCGCTGCAAACCGGTAAACTCAGGCCGACGTCGCTGCCGCTGCGGATGGCGTTCCGCAAGCTCACGCAGGAACGCCCCGTATTGCTCGTGCGCGGCACGCTGTCGGACCTGCTCGAAGAACGCCAGGCCGCATGGATGCGGCGCGCGGCGCCATTGATGACCTGCGTCGAAGTCCCGAACGTGGGCCATGCACCGATGCTGACGGAACCGGCCGCACTGGACGCCATCCTCAAGTTCCTGGCGCAAGTACCATAGTAGGGTGGGCACCCCGTGCCCACCATCTCAAGGAGACGAGATGAAATACGTAAAACCCCTGCCCGCCGCCCTGTTCGCCGCCTTCGCCCTGACGGCGACCGGCGCCGCCCTGGCCGCCCCCGACCTGAAGGTCGCCCTCATCGCCGGCAAGACGGGCCAGCTGGAATCCTATGCCAAGGAAACGGAGACCGGCTTCATGCTGGGCCTCGAATACCTCACCGGCGGCAAGATGGAAATCAACGGCCGCAAGCTGAAGGTGATCGTCAAGGACGACCAGGGCAAGCCGGACCTCTCGCGCACCCTGCTGGCGGAAGCGTACGGCGACGACAAGGCCGATATCGCCGTGGGCACCACGTCGTCCGGCGCCGCGCTCGCGATGCTGCCCGTCGCGAAGGAATACAAGAAGGTGCTGATCGTCGAACCGGCCGTGGCCGACGAGATCACGGGCGCCAAGTGGAACAAGTACATCTTCCGCACCGCGCGCAATTCGATGCAGGATGCGCTGGCCGCGGCGTCCACCCTGAAGAACGGCAGCGTCGCCTTCCTCGCGCAGGATTACGCGTTCGGCCGCGACGCCATCAAGGCCGGCAAGGAAGCGCTCGCCGCCACGGGCAGCAAGGCGAACGTCGTGCACGAGGAATACGCGCCGGCCGCCGCGACCGACTTCACGGCGCCCACGCAGCGCCTGTTCGACGCCTTGAAGGACAAGCCGCAGCCGCGCGTGCTGGCCATCGTCTGGGCCGGTCCGAACCCGATGAACAAGATCGCGGACATGAAGCCGGAACGCTACGGCATCTCGCTCGCCCCGGGCGGCAACATCCTGCCCGTGATGAAGACGTGGAAGGCGTATGCCGGCACGGAAGGCACCATCAATTACTACTACGGCTTCCCGAAGAACAAGATGAACGACTGGCTCGTGGCCGAGCACACGAAGCGTTATAAAGTCCCGCCCGACATGTTCACGGCGGGCGGCATGGCGGCCGCGGCGGCCGTCGTCGCGGCGCTGCAGAAGGTCCCGTCCGGGAACGGCGACCAGATGGCGGCGGCGATGGAAGGCATGTCGTTCGAGTCGCCCAAGGGCACGATGACGTTCCGCAAAGAGGATCACCAGGCGCTGCAGCCGATGTACCACTTCCGCATCAAAAAGGACCAGAAGAACGAGTGGGACCTGCTGGAACTGGTGCGCGAGATCCCGGCCAGCGAGCTCCCGCTGCCTGTCCGCAACAAGCGCTGACATGACAGCCTCGCCTTCCCTCGCCACGCGCGACCTCACCATCCGCTTCGGCGGCCACGTGGCCGTCAACGCGGTGACGGCCGAGTTCTACCCGGGCACGCTGACCGTGATCGTGGGCCCGAACGGCGCCGGCAAGACGACGTATTTCAACCTCGTGTCGGGCCAGCTGCCTGCGACGTCCGGCAGCGTGTTCGTGGGCGGCCAGGACGTCACCCGGCTCGGCCCCGCGCGCCGCACGCGCCTGGGCGTGGGGCGCGCGTTCCAGCTGACCAATCTGTTCCCACACCTGACCGTGCTGGAAAACGTGCGGCTGGCCGTGCAGAGCCGCGCGGGCATTGGCATGAGCATGCTGTCGCTGTGGTTCGGCCACAAGGAAGTCATCCAGCGCGCCGAGCACTACCTGGAACGCGTGTCGATGAGCGGCAAGCGCGCTTCTCTCGTCGGCACGCTGTCGCACGGCGACCAGCGCAAGCTGGAGGTGGCGATCCTGCTCGCGCTGGAGCCGTCCATCCTGATGTTCGACGAACCGACGGCCGGCATGAGCGTGGACGAGGTGCCCGTCGTGCTCGACCTGATCCACCAGGTCAAGGCCGAGCGCAACAGGACTGTCCTGCTCGTCGAGCACAAGATGGACGTCGTGCGCGCGCTGGCCGACCGCATCATCGTGCTGCACAACGGCACGCTGGTGGCGGACGGCGAGCCCGCCGAGGTGATGCAATCGAAAATCGTGCAGGAGGCCTATCTTGGCACCCCCGAACCCGCATGACACGCTGAGGACGAAGCTGCCCATGAGCGAACCCATCCTGACGCTGTCCGGCGTCCACACCCACATCGGCCAGTTCCACATCCTGCAAGGCGTCGACCTCGTCGTGCCGCGCGGCGGCCTGGCCGTGCTGCTGGGCCGCAACGGCGCCGGCAAGACGACCACCTTGCGCACCATCATGGGCCTGTGGAAGGCCAGCCGCGGGACGATTGCGTTCGACGGCCGCGACATCACGAAGCTGTCCACACCCGACATCGCCCGCGCCGGCATCGCCTACGTGCCGGAAAGCATGGCCGTGTTTTCCGAACTGACGGTGCGCGAGAACCTGTATCTCGCCGCGCGCAACGGCCCGCTGGACGCGGCGCGCGTGGACTGGATCTGCGGCTTCTTCCCCGCGCTGAAGAAATTCTGGAACTACCCGGCGGGCAATTTGTCGGGCGGCCAGAAGCAGATGGTGGCCATCGCCCGCGCGATCGTCGAGCCGAAGAAGCTGCTGCTCGTGGACGAGCCGACGAAGGGCCTCGCTCCCGCCATCGTGCAAAGCCTGATGGCGGCGTTCCGCGACCTCAAGGACACGAGCACGACCATCCTGCTCGTCGAACAGAATTTCAATTTCGTGCGCACCCTGGGCGACAGCGTGAGCGTCATGGACGACGGCCGTGTCGTCCACGCCGGCCTGATGCACGACCTGGCGCACGACGATGCCCTGCAACAGCGCCTGCTGGGCCTGTCGCTCGATTCACACCAATAGGACAACGATGAGTGCAAGCTTACCTATTGCGCAGCAGGCGGACGCCCCGCTGCCGGCGGCACGGCGCGACATCGCCCCGCTGCTGCTCGTGCCGGCCGTCGTGCTGGCGGCGCTGCCCTTCATGAGCCTGCCGACCTGGATCACCCTGACGGTGGCCGGACTCGCGATGGGCATGATGATCTTCATTATGGCCAGCGGCCTGACGCTGGTGTTCGGCCTGATGAGCGTGCTGAACTTCGGCCACGGCGCGTTCGTCTCCGTCGGCGCATTCACCGCGACGTTCGTACTGCTGCCGATGCGGGGCTGGCTCGAGATGGATTCGCTGCTCGCCAACCTCGGCGTGCTGGGCCTCGCCGTCCTGCTCGCGATGGCCGTGACGGCCGTACTCGGCTGGGCGTTCGAACGGGTCGTCATCATGCCCGTGTACGGCCAGCACCTGAAACAGATCCTGATCACGATGGGCGGCATGATCGTGTCCGAACAACTCATCAACGTGATCTGGGGCGCCGAGCAGATCGCCCTGCCGCTGCCGGCCGCGCTGCGCGGCGCCGTGTTCCTGGGCGAGGCCGCCATCGAGAAATACCGGCTGCTGGCCGTCGTCGTCGGCGTCGTCGTGTTCGCGGCGATGTTCCTCACGCTGAACCGCACGAAGATCGGCCTCCTGATCCGCGCGGGGGTCGAGAACGGCGAGATGGTCGAGGCGCTGGGCTACCGCATCCGCCGCCTGTTCGTGGGCGTGTTCGCGGCCGGCTCCGCGCTGGCGGGCCTCGGCGGCGTCATGTGGGGCCTGTACAAGGAAACGCTCGTCGCGCACATGGGCAGCGAGATCATGGTGCTGACCTTCATCGTCATCATCATCGGCGGCCTGGGCTCCGTCGGCGGCTGCTTCATCGGTTCCCTGCTGATCGCCCTCGTCGCCAACTACGCCGGCTTCCTTGCGCCGAAGGTGGCGCTCGTCTCGAACATCGTGCTGATGATCGCCGTCCTCCTGTGGCGCCCGGCCGGCCTGTACACGAAAGGACGTCACTGACATGCTGATCAAGCTTCTTTCCGGCGACCTGCCGCGCAGCCGCGCGTTGACCGCCCTCCTCGTCGTCATCCTGCTCGGCCTGCTGTTCGCGCCGTTCCTCTTTTCCGGCGCGCGCCCGTTGAACACGGCGGCCACGATCTGCGTCTACATCGTGCTCGTCGCGTCGTACGACCTGCTGCTGGGCTATACGGGCATCGTGTCGTTCGCCCACACGATGTTCTACGGGATCGGCGCGTACGGCGTCGGCATCGCATTGTCGAGCGTGGACGAGCCCACGTGGGGCGCCATCGTCACGGGCCTCGTCGCCGCGCTGGCCCTGACCGTCGTCCTGGCCTTCGTCATCGGCCTGTTCGCGCTGCGCGTGCGCGCCATCTTCTACGCGATGATCACCCTGGCCGTCGCGTCGTCGTTCTCCGTGCTCGCGTCGCAGCTGTCGGATTTCACGGGCGGCGAGGACGGCCGCACGTTCAGCGTACCGGAGATCCTGTCGCCGGGCTTCACACTGATGGAGAACGAAGTGTTCGGGCGCAGCGTCGACGGCAAGCTGATCACCTATTACATCGTGTTCGCGGGCTGCCTCGTGCTGTTCCTGTTCCTGCTGCGCCTCGTGAACTCGCCGTTCGGCCGCGTGCTGCAGGCGATCCGCGAGAACGAGTTCCGCGCCGAGGCGCTCGGCTACCGCACCGTCGTCTACCGCATCTGGGCCAACGTGCTGGGCGCCGTCGTGGCCGCGCTGGCCGGGGCGCTGATGGCCCTGTGGCTGCGCTACGTGGGTCCCAAGACAAGCCTCGGCTTCGAAGTCATGACCGACATCCTCCTCATCGTCGTCATCGGCGGCATGGGCACGATGTATGGCGCGGTCGTCGGCGCCACCTTGTTCATCCTCGCGCAGAACTACCTCAAGACGCTGATGGGGCAGGCGTCCGAGATGCTGTCCGGCGTCCCGCTGCTGGCCGCCGCGCTGCATCCGGACCGCTGGATGCTGTGGCTCGGCGTGCTGTTCATCCTCTCCATCTACTTCTTCCCGATCGGCATCGTCGGCAAGCTGCGGCTGCGCCGCGCCGCACGCTGATTCACCGGTGGGCCGCCGCGCCCACCGTCCCGCCCCGCGCCCCCTCCCGTAGCGCTCATCGATACTCCCGTTTTGTCCAGGCTGTTCGTTAGCTGAAAATCAAAAGTCGCTATCTTCCGACTCATAAGATGGGCCCATCCATATCGAATGAAAGGGCCTCCATGAAACCCGTAAAAACCTTGTTCGCGACAGCCGCGCTGTCGCTGGCCGCGGTGGGCGCGACGAGCGCGCGTGCGGCCGGGGTCGAAGTGCTCAACGAAGGATTCGACAACGTGGCAGGCCTCGCCGGATGGGCCCAGGTCAACCGCAGCGTCCCGGCCGGCACCGGCTGGTTCCAGGGCAACCCGGCACTCTTTCCGGCGCAGTCGGGCGCCGCCGATGCCTACGCGGCCGCCAACTTCCTCAGCGCCGCGAACGGCAGCGGCAGCGTCGACAACTGGCTGATCACGCCCGTGCTCGACCTGTCCGGCACCACGGTGCTGAGCTTCTACACGCGGCACGACGCCCTGCCCGGCTTCAACGACCTGCTCGAAGTGCGCTACGCGGCGGGCACCGGTACCGACATGGCCGACTTCACGACCCTGCTGGCGACCGTCGGCGGCACGGCGGGCTACCCGACGGACTGGCAACAGTTCACGGCCACCGTCACGAACACCGGCAACGGCCGCTTCGCCTTCCGCTACCTGGGACCGGCCGATACCCTGAACTATGTCGGCCTCGATACGGTCTCGGTCGTAACGGCGGTGCCCGAGCCGGCGCACTGGATGATGCTCGCGCTGGGCCTGGGCATGATCACCCTGCTGCGCCGCCGGTCGCACCTTTGAACGGGAGGAAGCCATGTCCAAGGAAAAACTGCTCACCATCGGTACGCTGGCCGCCCTGTGCGTGCTGGCCGCCTTTTCGATGCACGCCAGGGCCGCGGGCCAGGAAGGCATGGTCGTCGTGCGCGACCCGCTGACCGGCCAATTACGGGCGCCGACGGCCGACGAGTTGAAGGAATTGCGTGCGAAGACGCCCGCGACCGCCGGCCTCGCCGGGCCCCGCGCACCTGCCACCGTCAGCCGCCGCGACGGTTCGCGCGGCGTGCGCCTCGGCGAAAAAAACCTGGTCTACGAAGTCGTCACGCGCGGGCCCGACGGCAAGCTGACGAGCGAATGCGTGCACGGCGAAGCCGACCCGGCCCGCGCGGCCCTCGACCACAACCACGGGGAGAAAGCCAATGAAAGCCGCTGATTCGTCGCGCCTGCAACGGGCCCTCGGCGCCCTCGCCGTCATCGCGGCCGCCTGCGCGCTCACGTTCGGCGGGGCCGCCCCGGCCCGGGCCGCGGCTACCATCGTGATCGTCAACCAGAACGCGCCCGGCGTCGGCTTCAACGACCCGACCCCGGCCGTGCCCGTCGGCGGCAATACCGGCACGACGCTCGGCGAGCAGCGCCTGAACGCGTTCCGACGCGCGGCCGACATCTGGGGCGCGACGCTCACGAGCAACGTGCCGATCCGCATCGGCGCGTCGTTCGTGCCGCTTGCCTGCACGGCCACGAGCGCCGTGCTCGGCGCGGCGGGCGCCAACGAGATCTGGTCCGACTTCCCGAACGCGCCGCGCACGTCGACGTGGTATCCGAGCGCCCTGGCCAGCAAGCTGGCGGGCCAGGACATCTCGACGCCGGGCGAGCCGCACATCATCGCCCGCTTCAATGCGCGCCTCGGCCTGTTCCAGGATTGCCTGCCCGGCTCCGGCTTCTATCTGGGCCTCGACAACAACTTCGGCAACCAGATCGACCTCGTCACGGTCCTGCTGCACGAATTCGCGCACGGCCTCGGCTTCCAGACCTTCACCGACGACGAGACGGGCGCAGAGATGCAGGGCATTCCATCGATCTGGGATTACTACCTGCTGAACAACCGCACGGGCAAGCTGTGGGTGGAAATGACGGACGCCGAGCGCGCCATGTCGGCCGTGTCGTGGCGCGGGCTGTCCTGGAACGGCCCCGTCGTGACGGCCGCCGTGCCGCAGGTACTCGACCCGGTCTCGAACCTGGGCGTCGGCGGCGCCGCCGCCGGCACTGCAGCCGGCAATTACGCCGTGGGCGATGCGTCGTTCGGCCCGCCGCTGTCCAATCCGCCCGTCGCCGGGCAGCTGATGCCCGTCGTCGACCAGTCCGCCGGCACGGGCCTGGCGTGCAATCCGCTGGATGCGTTGAACAGCCTCGCCGTGCGCGGCAACATCGCCCTCGTGGACCGCGGCACGTGCGACTTCGTCACCAAGGCCCGCAACGTGCAGGCGGCCGGTGCGCTGGGCATGGTCGTCGCGGACAACCAGCCGGGCGACGTCGCCGGCATGAGCGGCAACGACGCCAGCATCACGATCCCGTCCGTGCGCGTCACGCAGGCCGACGGCATCAAGCTGAAGGCGGCGTTGCAGCGCCGCTCGCGCACGCAGTCGGGCGTCGTGGCCAGCCTCGGCCTCGACACGACGCGCCTGGCCGGCACCGACGACGCGGGCCGCATCCTGATGTACACGCCGACCACGTACTCACCGGGCTCGACCGTGTCGCACTACACGACGGAGGCCAAGCCGAACCAGCTGATGGAACCGGCGATCAACACTGACCTGACGCACGAGGTGACGCCGCCGCGCGACCTGACGTATCCGCTGCTGCGCGACATCGGGTGGTGAGCGAATCGTCACATATACGACAAAGGGCCGCGCACCCGAAGGTGGCGGCCCTTTCGACCGGAGGTGCGGGTTTTATTCGCCCTTCGACTCGTGGTTCTTCACGCCGGCGAGGATCTCTTCCTTGGCCGCGTCCGGGCCTTCCCAGCCTTCGACCTTGACCCACTTGCCCTTTTCCAGGTCCTTGTAGTGCTCGAAGAAGTGCTGGATCTGGCGCAGGGTCAGTTCCTGGACGTCTTCGACCTTTTGCAGGTGCGAGTAGATCGGCAGGATTTTTTCGACCGGCACGGCCAGGATCTTCGAATCGCCGCCGGCTTCGTCGGTCATCTTCAGCACGCCCAGTGCGCGGCAACGCACGACGACGCCCGGGATCAGCGCGAACGGCGTGATCACGAGCACGTCGCACGGGTCGCCGTCGTCGGCGATCGTGTTCGGGATGTAGCCGTAGTTGCACGGATAGTGCATGGCGGTACCCATGAAGCGGTCGACGAAGATCGCGCCGGATTCCTTGTCCACTTCGTACTTGATCGGGTCGGCGTTCATCGGGATTTCGATGACGACGTTGAAGTCGTTCGGCACATCGCGGCCGGCGTTGACGTTATTCAGGCTCATGGATAGTCCTTGGTTGCTGGGGAAACAATAAAAGGTCGATTATAACGAATCGCCTTGGGCTTGTGCGCCGCACAAGGTTGCAGAGGCACCGAAAACGGTGCCGCAACGAGACGGTTGTTGGTCTGCGCCCCACACGTCGGCGCAACGTGTTGGTCCGATCCCGACCCGGCAGGGCATGTCCCCGTTGATATGCCCCTGCCACCGGCTGGCACGCCTCCTGCTGGATGGAGCACGTTACGTCACCAACCAGAGGGAAATGCCATGAACATCCAGAAACACATGGAAGCCATCTTCTTCACGACGCTGGCCATCGTCGGCGCCGGCTCCATCGTCATCGACCGCCTGCCGGATGCCCGGGCGACGCCGGCCATCCCGGCCGCGAACCCCATCGGCACGCCGGGTCACATGGCCGTGGTCATCGTGCGCGGGCACCGGCCGAGGTCGTAACCAGCGCCGTGCGTGACGGTCACAACACCGTCGCCAGAGCGCACAGCCGGTAGTGCCTGTCGGCGTCGTCCCGCTGTCCCAGCGCCTCGTGCAGCTGCGCCAGTTTCAGGTGGGCGTCGCGCACCATGTGCGGTTCGGTCGCGTCGGACAGCGCCTGCTCCAGGTAGCGCTGGGCCTTGCCCCACAGTTTCTGGCGCAGGCACAGGGAACCCAGGGTCAGTTCCAGTTCCGGATCGTTCGGATGGGCGCGCAGCCAGGTCTCGCAATTCTCGATCTGCGCCAGCAAGGTGGCCGAGCCTTCCGGACCGGCCGCTTCGCGGTAGGCGCGCACGACGCGCTCGTCCCAGCCGGCCTTGAGGGCATCCTCGACGATGCCGCGGGCGTCGTCGTGCAGGCCGCGCGCATTCAGGGCAGCCGCGGCGCGGGCCGCGATATACGGTTTCACGCGGTCGCCGGCCGGGACGCCGGCCCACACGCGGCGAATCGACTCGGCGTCGTGGCCGCCTTCGGACAGCAGCGCGTCGTACGCCATCTCGCGCAGGCGCGCGGACAGCGCGGGATGCAGCGCGTTGCGCTTGTCCAGGATGCGGACCAGGCGCAGCACTTCCGGCCAGTTGCGCGCCTGCTGGTTGGCCTTCATGGCCCATTGCAGCGCGTGGATGTGGCGCTGGCCGCTGGCGTTCAATTCCGCGACGGCTTCCAGCGCGCCTTCCGGCTTGTGATCGTCGACGAGCAGTTCCGTGACCGTCATCAGGCGCGCCGTCTTGAGGGACTGGTCGTGCACGATGCCGGCGAGCCAGGCGTCGCGCCGGGCCGGCTCGCGCATGCGGTGGGCGGCGCGGGCGCCGATCAGCGCGGCGAGGCCGGCGTTCTCGGGCAGGTCGGCGGCACGCATGGCGGCCTTCTCGGCATGGCCGAAGCGGCCTTCGAACAGGGCTTTCAGCGCTTCGCGCAAGCCGCGGTTCGCTTCGCGCTCGCGCTTGCGGTAGCGGTACTCGGCCACGCGCTCGGGCATGCCCAGCGTGGCACGCACGGCGCGGACCAGGCCGTACAGCACGAGGAACAGCAGGAACGCCAGCACGACGAACAGGTTCAGCGACAGGTCGATCCGGTGCGGCGGATAGAAAAAGACGACGTTGCCGGGATTGAAGCGCGCGGTCACGGCGATGCCGATGGCCGCGGCCATCAGGGCGACTAACCAGAGTAATAGACGCATCGTTCAGGCCCCGCGCTTCACGGCTTCGATTTGTAATTGCGCACGGCGTTCAGGCTCTCCGACAGGTCGGGTACGTCGATGGTGACGTTATTGGCCTGCACCTGGCGCAGCAGGGCCTGCGCGGCCTGGGTCGAGCGTGCCTTCGTGTCGAAGTACTTCACGAGCTGCTGCTGTGCGGTGGTCAAGTCGTCGCGGAACGTGCCTTCGTTGCGCGACAGCAGCGCCAGGCGCGCGTTCAGCAGGCGCAGCTTGAGGTTCTCGCGCACGAAATACGATTCGCTGGGCGACAGCATCAGCGCGTCCGGATTGTCGACCGTGCGCACGCGGATCAGTTGGCGGATGTCGTCCCACATCTCGTGGCTCCAGTTGCGCCACGTTTCCGTCATGCGCTGGGCCAGGGTCCGGTCAGCCGGCGCCGCGGCCTTGCCGGCCAGGGGCGCGTTGACACGCGACGGCGCGATCGGCTCCGCCGGCTTTTCGTCGGACAGCAGCGGCAGGTTGTCGATCTGCGAAATGACGTTGTCGAGGCGCAGCGCGATGCCGGGCTGGTCGACGGAAGGCAGCGCCTTCAGCTTTTCGATGTCGCGCGCGATGGCGCGGCGGATCGTGATGAACTGGGGCTTGTCGGAGCGCGACAGGGACCGGTCGGCGTTCTGCAGCGCGATCAGCGCGCCCTGCACGTTGCCGGCCAGTTGCAGCTGCTGGCTCGCGGTGGACAGCACCTGCTCGATCTCGGACAGCGCCCATTCGTCGCGGTTCTTCGAGATGTCCTGGTACATCTGCTCGAGCGCGGCCTGCTGGCTCTGCGCCTCGGTCTGGCGGTTTTCCAGCACGCCCACCTTGACCTGCAATTCCTTGGCCGCCTCCTGGATCTCGCGCACGGTCTGCGCCGTCTCGGCGTTCGAGGCATTGTCTTTCTGGAGCGTCCGCGCGACATCCTCGCGCAGCTTGTTGAACCGGCTGTGCGTGGAATACGTCTGGAGGGCGAGCAGGACGGCCAGCGCGAGGATGGCCACGTTCTGCGGCTTCTGCAGCAGCCCGCCGAGGCCGGACCCTTCCGGAACGCGGGGCTCGCCTGGGCCCGCCGGGGCCGGCGTCACATAGCTTTCCGGCGGAACGACCGGACCGCCCATGTTTGGTTTTTCTGGATTGTTGGGCAATTCGTTCATGCTCGTGATTGTAACGCGGCAAGCAGCCGCTCGTCGCCGGACCCCGTGAGCGTCACGGCGCTAAAACCGAGTGCGGAGGCCGTTTCCGCGATGCGGGCATGCGGAACGATCAGGCGCTGCCGTTGCAGATTTGCCACACTTGCACCACCGTCAAGCTGCTCGACGAGACCGGCCAGGCCCCGCAGGGCTTCCGAGCTCGTGATTATCCAGTCGTTCGGGCCCGCCAGCAAGCCGCGTAATGACGCGGCCAGTTCCGGCGTCAGGCCGGGGACGGCGCGGCGGTAGGCGGCCACGGTCTCGACCTCCACGCCGGCCGCGCGCAGGGCGTCCGGCAGCACTTCGCGGCCCGTCTCGCCGCGCACGACGAGCACCTTGCGGCCCGCCAGCGCGGCCAGGTCGAGTGCCTGCAGCAGGTGTTCGGAGTCGCTGCGGGCGGGGTCGAGCGGCGCATACACGCGGTAAGCGTCGCCGGCGATGCCGTGCCGGGCCAGCGCGGCCCGGCTGCCCTCGCCCACGACGGCGAGCGCCACTTCGGCCGGCCACTGTTCGATCAAGGCGAACGCGCCATCGACGGCGTTCGGCGACACGAACGCGACCAGCGCGTAATCGCGCAGCCGGGCGAGCGCGGCGCGCAGCGGGGCGTCGTCGGACAGCGGGGAAATTTCGAGCAATGGCAGGATCAGCGGTGTGCGGCCGAGTGCCGCCACCGCGCGGGCCAGCGGCTCTGCCTGCTGGCGAGGACGGGTGATGACGACCGCGTCAGGCATCGCCCGCGGCGGTCGCCTTGCACTCGGCCAAGATCCCGGCGGCATCCTGCGCGGCAAGCTTCTGTGCCACCTGCTCGCCCACGGCTTCCGCCAACGCGGCCGGGCCGCTGGCATCGGCGAAGGCGCTGCGGCGGCCGTCCGGCGTGGCGACCATGGCGCGCAGGTGCAGCGTGTCGCCGTCGATGGTCGCGTGTGCCGCCAGGGGGATCTGGCAGCTGCCGCCGAACACTTGCGAGACTTTACGCTCGGCCTGGACGGCCTGGGCCGTGTGCATATGGTTCAGCGGCGCCAGCAAGGCCTTCACGTCGAAGCCGGCCGCATTGCCGGACAGGATCTCGATCGCCATCGCGCCCTGGCCCGCGGCCGGCAGGCTGTCTTCCGGCTCCAGGTAGGCGCGGATGCGGCGCGTGAGGCCCAGGCGCTTGAGGCCGGCGGCGGCGAGGATGATGGCGGCGTAGTCCCCACGGTCGAGCTTGCCCAGGCGCGTGTCGAGGTTGCCGCGCAACGGCTTGATCACGAGCTGCGGATAGCGCGCGGCGATCAGGGCCTGGCGGCGCAGGCTGCTCGTGCCGACGATGCTGCCGGGCGGCAACGCAGCGAGGCTGTCGAAATCGTTGGAGACGAAGGCGTCGCGCGGGTCTTCCCGTTCCAGGATGGCTGCCAATTCAAAGCCTTCCGGCAATTCCATCGGCACGTCCTTGAGGGAGTGCACGGCCAGGTGGGCGCGGCCGTCGGCCATCGCCACTTCGAGCTCTTTGACGAACAAGCCCTTGCCGCCCACCTTCGACAGCGTCTTGTCGAGGATCTGGTCGCCGCGCGTGGTCATGCCGAGAATGTCGATCTGGCACTGCGGATATAATGCCGCGAGGCGGTCGCGCACATGCGTGGCCTGCCACATGGCCAGCCGGCTTTCGCGCGATGCGATAATCAGTTGCGCGGGAACGTGCTGCGTCGTGTCGTTGGAGTTCAAAACGGTTTCTTTCACTAGCCCATACTGAGATCATAAATTCTAGCATGGGCCCACCCGCAGGCCATGGCGAACCGCCAGCGCGCCCCGCAGAGCATTTTGCAATACCGATTTCGTTGTATCTGTCGTTTCAACAATTCAACCACGGTCGATATGGACAATCCTGCTGCACTCTCCCCCCAACCGCCCGGCAATGTCGACAAGGACGCGCCGCTGAAAGAAGACATCCGCCTGCTCGGCCGCCTCCTCGGCGACGTGCTGCGCGACCAGGAAGGCGAAGCCGTGTTCGACGTCGTCGAGACGATCCGCCAGACCGCCGTGCGCTTCCGCCGCGAAGACGACGAGCAAGCCGGCACCGAGCTCAAACAGCTGCTGTCGAAACTGTCGCGCGAAGAGACGAACTCCGTCGTGCGCGCCTTTTCGTACTTCTCGCACCTGGCCAACATCGCGGAAGACCAGCACCACATCCGCCGCCGCCGCGCCCACCTGCTGGCCGGCTCGAAGCCGCAGCCGTCCAGCGTCGCCTACGCCCTCACCCGGTTGAAGGATGCGGGCGTCGCGCAGAGTACGGTGGAAGGCTTCCTGCGCGAGGCGCTGATCGCGCCCGTGCTGACGGCGCACCCGACCGAAGTCCAGCGCAAGTCGACGCTCGACGCCGAGCACGACATCGCGCGCCTGCTGGCCGAGCGCGACCTGCCGCTGACGCCGAAGGAGCGCGCGCGCAACCTGCAGTTGCTGCAGGCGCGCATCGCCACGTTGTGGCAGACCCGCATGCTGCGCTACGAAAAACTGACGGTGGCGGACGAGATCGAGAACGCCCTGTCCTACTACCGGACGACGTTCCTGCGCGAGCTGCCGGCCGTGTACGACGACGTCGAGGAAGAGATCGCGGCGCAATACGGCGCCGGCGTGTCCGGCCTGGACGACGCGGCCTACATGCAGATGGGCAGCTGGATCGGTGGCGACCGCGACGGCAACCCGAACGTCAACGCCGCGACGATGCAGCGCGCCCTCGTGCGCCATTCGACGACCATCTTCGATTTCTATCTCGACGAAGTGCACGCGCTGGGCGCGGAACTGTCGCCGTCCACCCTGCTCGTGGCCGCGAGCCCCGCGCTGCTGGCGCTGGCCGACGCGTCGCCCGACCATTCCCCGCACCGCAGCGACGAACCGTACCGCCGCGCGCTGATCGGCGTCTACGCGCGCCTCGCGTCGACGGCGCGCGAGCTGGGCGCCACCAACATCCTGCGCAAGGAAGTCGGCCATGCGGACGCCTACCGCGACGCATCCGAATTCGGCGCCGAACTGCAGGTGCTCGTCGATTCGCTGAACGAAAACCACGGCGCCATCCTCGCCGTGCCGCGCCTGAACGGCCTCGTACGTGCGGCGCGCATCTTCGGCTTCCACCTCGCCTCGCTCGACATGCGCCAGAGCTCCGACGTGCACGAGAAAGTGCTGGCCGAGCTGTTCGCACGGGCGGGCGTCGAAGCGGATTACGCGGCCTTGGACGAAGACGCGAAGGTGAAGCTGCTGCTGGACGAACTGGCGCAGCCGCGGTTGCTGTACACGCCGTACGAAAGCTATTCGGAGGTCACGAATTCCGAACTGCAGATCCTGCGCACGGCGCGCGAGATCCGCAAGCGCTACGGCACGCGCGCGATCCGCAACTACATCATCTCGCACACGGAGACGGTCTCGGACCTGCTCGAGGTCCTGCTGCTGCAAAAGGAAACGGGGCTCTTCCGCCCGAGCGAGAAGAAGAGCGACGCGATGGTGATCCCGCTGTTCGAGACGATCCCCGACCTGCAGCGCGCCGCCGACATCATGAACACGTGGATGGCGCTGCCGATCGTGGCCGACGTGATCGAGCACCAGGGCCGCCTGCAGGAAGTCATGCTGGGCTATTCCGACTCGAACAAGGACGGCGGCTTCATGACGTCGAACTGGGAGCTGTACCAGGCGGAGCTGAAGCTCGTGAAGGTGTTCGCGGACGCGAACGTCAAGCTGCGCCTGTTCCACGGCCGCGGCGGCACGGTCGGCCGCGGCGGCGGCCCGAGCTACGACGCGATCCTCGCGCAGCCGCCGGGCACCGTGAACGGCCAGATCCGCCTGACGGAACAGGGCGAGATCATCTCGTCGAAGTTCAGCAATCCGGAAATCGGCCGCCGCAACTTGGAACTGCTCGTCGCCGCGACGCTGGAAGCGGGCCTGATGCCGCACGACGCGGACCGCGACCAGATCGAGCGCCTGGCGCGCTTCGAGCCCGTGATGGCGGAGCTGTCGCAGCGCGCGTACAAGGCCTATCGCAACCTCGTGTACGAGACCCCGGGCTTCACGGACTACTTCTTCGCCGCGACGCCGATCGCCGAGATCGCGGAACTGAACCTCGGCTCGCGTCCGGCGTCACGCAAGTCGACGCGCCGCATCGAAGACCTGCGCGCGATCCCCTGGGGCTTTTCGTGGGGCCAGTGCCGGTTGCTGCTGCCGGGCTGGTTCGGCTTCGGCGCCGCCGTCTCGGGCTGGCTGGCGGAAGGCGACCGTGACCAGCGCCTCGCGCTGCTGCGCGAGATGGGCCAGCACTGGCCGTTCTTCGCGACGCTGCTGTCGAACATGGACATGGTGCTGGCCAAGACCGACCTCGCGATCGCGTCGCGCTACGCGGAACTGGTGCCGGATGCCGAGCTGCGCGACCGCATCTTCAAGCGCATCGCGGCCGAGTATGCGGAAACGCTGCGCTGCCTCGAACTCGTCACCGGCACGGATGAACGTCTCGTGAGCAATCCGCTGCTGGCGCGCTCGATCCAGAACCGCTTTGCCTATCTCGATCCGTTGAACCACCTGCAGGTGGAGCTCATTCAGCGGCACCGCGCATTGTCGGCCGAGCAGAAGGTCGACGAGCGGGTGCATCGCGGGATTCACCTGTCGATCAATGGGGTGGCGGCGGGGTTGCGCAATACCGGCTGATCTAGCGTCTGACGGACACGCCAAAACCCAGGCTGAGCCCCGGCGTTTTGCGATTAAGCCCCTGCACCACCATCGCGTCGAGCTGGCAAACCCGGTTAACGAGCCACGACACGCCCGCATCGACGAGCGC
>CBIHRX010000140.1:0-16873 GCA_966212555.1 uncultured Massilia sp. | reverse complement strand
TACGGCAGATCGGGACAACTCTTCGGCAGGCGGCGCTGCTCGATGCGGAAGCCCTGGACGCTGTCGCCGTACAGCTCCGGCACCGCCTGCAGCAGGCGCCGGGTGTAGGGATGGCAGGGACGGTCGAACACGTCGTCGCGCGTGCCCTGCTCCACCACGTGGCCGCGCAGCAGCACGATGACGCGGTCCGACACCTGCTCGACGACGCCGAGGTCGTGCGAGATCAGCAGGCAGGCGAAGCCGTAGCGGTCCTGCAGGGCCACCAGCATGTCGAGCACCTGCTTTTGCACGGTCACGTCGAGGGCGGAGACCGGTTCGTCGGCGATGATGATCTCGGGACGCGTCACCAGCGCCCGCGCGATGGCGACCCGCTGGCGCTGGCCGCCCGACAGTTCGTGGATGTAGCGCCGGGCGAAGTCGCCGCCGAGCTGCACGTCCTCCAGGGCGCTCGCCACGCGTGCGTCGCGCTCGTCCGCGTCCAGCCCGGGGTCCAGGCGCAGGCCTTCGCCGACCAGCGCGCCGACCTGCATGCGCGGGTCGAGCGACGAATACGGGTCCTGGAACACCATCTGGATGCGCCGGCCCGCGGCGCGGCGCGCGCTGCGCGAACAGCCGATCAGTTCCTCGCCGCCGAGCCGGATGCTGCCGCCGCTGGGTTGCGCCAGCCCCAGGATGGCCTTGGTCAGCGTCGTCTTGCCGCTCCCGGATTCGCCGACGATGGCGACCGTCTCGCCCGGCGCCAGCGTGAACGAGGCCGGATGCAGCGCGCGCACGGTGCGCCTGACGCGCCAGCCTTCCCTGACCGTGTAGTCCACGCTCAGGTCCTGCACTTCCAGGATCGGCGCGGCGGGCGGCGGGGCGGCGGCGCCGGCGTCGCGCCGCGGCAGGGCTTCGAGCAGGCGCCGGGTGTACAGCTGCGTGGGCCGCGCCAGCACGCGCCGCACCGGCCCGGTCTCCACCGCGTCCCCGCGGCACATCACCAGCACGTTCTCCGTGTACGCGGCGACCAGCGGCAGGTTGTGGCTGACGAAGATCAGCGCCGTCCCTTCCTGCTCGGTCAGCTCGCGCATCAGGTCCAGCACTTCCTTCTGCACGACGCAGTCGAGGGCCGTCGTCGGTTCGTCGGCGATCAGCAGGCGGGGCTTGAGCAGCATGACGGCGGCCAGCATGATGCGCTGGCGCATGCCGCCGGAAAATTCGTGCGGATAGCGGCGCATGCAGTCGCGCGGATTGCGCACCAGGACGCGCTCGAGCATCGCCACGGCCCGCTCGCGCGCCTGCGCCCGGCCGACGCCGCGCCGCGCCACCAGCGCCTCGGTCAGCTGGTCGCCGATGCGGAACGCGGGATTCAGCGACACCATCGGCTCCTGGAACACCATGCCGATCTCGCAGCCGCGCAGTGCGCGCCAGTCGGCCTCGCGGTTGGCGGTCAGCTCGCGGCCGTCGAAGCGCAGGCTGCCGGCGTCGATGGCGGCTGCGTCCGGCAGCAACCCCAGCAGGGCCTTGCCGATCATGGTCTTGCCGCTGCCCGACTCGCCGACGATGGCCAGCGAGCGGCCGGCCTCGAGGTCGAAGCCGATGCCGTTGACGACGGCGCGGCGGCCGCCGTCCCCGTCGGGGAACGTGATGGTCAGGTCGCGGACACTGAGAAGTGGATGGGACATCAGTGGCCTCCGTTCATGCGTGGGTCGAGCAGGTCGCGCAGCGCGTCGCCCAGCATGTTGATGCCGAGGAGCGCGAGCGAGATCATGATGCCCGGGAAAATCGACAGCCAGATGGCCTGTTCCATGGCGTTGCGGGCGTCCGACAGCATGCCGCCCCACGACGCGGCCGGCGGCGGCACGCCCAGGCCGAGGAAGCTGAGCGCGCTCTCGGCCAGCAGCGCGGAGCCGAACAGCGAGGTGGCGAAGATCAGCAGCGGCGCCGCGCAGTTGGGCAGGATGTGGCGCCACACGGTCCACCAGCCGCTGTTGCCCATCACCTGGGACGCGACCACGTAGTCGCGCTGGCGCAGGCCGAACACGGTCGCGCGGGCGATGCGGGCCACGGACGGCGTATAGGCCAGGCCGAGGGCCAGCACGACGCCGGATTTCGAGGGCCCGACGATGGCCATGATGCCGAGTGCCAGCAGCAGGCCCGGGAAGGCCATCAGCGATTCGAGGAACACCATGATGATGCGGTCGGTCCAGCCGCCGAGATAGCCGGTAACGATGCCGAGCACGCCGCCGAGGACCGTGGCGAACACCACGGTGCCGATGCTGACGGCGACGCTGACCCCGGCCCCGGCCATGATGCGCGACAGCACGTCGCGGCCGAATTCGTCGGTGCCCAGCCAGTGCGCCGCGGACGGCGCGGCGAACCGCGCCAGCAGGTCGCCTTCGACCGGATCGTAGGGCGTGTAGACGGTGCCGAGCGCGGCCATCAGCACGACGATGCCGACGAAGACGGTACCGGCCACCAGGTTGATACGCTTGAAATGTGTGGTCATGGCAGGATTACAGCTTGATGCGCGGGTCGAACAGCGGATACAGCAGGTCGACGACCAGGTTGACGAACACGTACAGGAAGGCGACGAACAGCAGGCAACCCTGTACCACCGGATAGTCACGCGAGGAAATCGCCTCGACCAGCAGGCGGCCGAGACCCGGCAAGGTGAACACGGTCTCGATCACCGCCGCGCCCGACAGCAGATGGCCCAGCACGAGGCCGATCACGGTCAGGGTCGGGCCGAACGCGTTCGGGAAGGCGTGGCGCAGCAGCACGCGGTGCTCGGGAAGACCCTTGGCGCGCGCATGGGCGATGTATTCCAGCCGCAGCACGTCGATGGTACTGGCCCGCATCATCCGCGCCAGCGCCGCGATTTCCGTCAGCGCGATCGCGACGACCGGCAGCACCATGTACTTGAGCGCCGGCCAGCCGATCTCGGCGAACGATTCGAAGCCGAAGGTCGGCAGCCAGTCGAGCTGCACGCCGAACAGCCAGATCAGCATGATGCCGGCCCAGAAACTGGGGATCGACACGAGGAAGATCGCCCCCGAGACGACCGTCAGGTCCTGCCAGCGGTTCTGCTTCCAGGCCGCGAACATGCCGGCCGGCAGCGCGACCAGGCTCGCCAGCAGCGTGGCGGCCAGCACGATCTGGGCCGTGACGGGAAAGCGTTCCATGATCAGGTCGAGCACGGGTTCGCCGGTCCGGACCGACGTGCCCAGGTCGCCGTGCAGCAGCTTGCCGGCCCAGCCGGCGAACTGGCGCGGCAGCGACTCGTCGAGGCCCAGCTGGGTGCGCATTTCCTGCGCCAGCGCCGGGTCGCCCGTGTCGCCCAGCATCAGGCTGACGGGGTCGCCCGGTATGAGGCGGATCATGGCGAATACCAGCAGGGACACGACGAGCGCCGTGGGAATCGCCATCAGGATGCGTTTTGCGACGTACGACAACATGGGAACCCTATCGTTTGCTGACGTTGAACAGGCGCGGCCGATGCAGCGGCCAGGGCACGAAGCCCGACAGCCGCTTGCTGACGGCGACCAGCGCCGGCGTGTTGTAGATCTCGATCATGGGCGTGGCCGCGATCATGCGCTGGTGGATCTGCTCGAACGCGGCCTTGCGCTGCGCCGGATCGCTGACGCCGGCGATGCGGGCCAGGATCGCGCTCGCTTCCGGATCGGTCCACTGGCTGGTCGGGGTACGGCTCTTGTCGCCGAGGACGTCGCCGTACATCACGGCCGGATCGAGGCGCGAGGAATACGTGAAGGCCATGATCTGGAACTTGCCCTCGCGGTAGTTCGACACCTGCGTCGCCCATTCCAGCACCTCCACGACCGCGTGGATGCCGGCCCGGCGCAGCATGCTCTGCGCGACGACGGCGATCCGGTACAGGTCGGGGAACCGCTTGTTGGTCTGGATCGTGACGACCTCCCCCTTGTAGCCGGCTTCCGCCAGCAGCGCCTTCACCTGCGCCAGGTCCTGGGTATAGCCCCTGGCATGCACCGGCGAATAATTCGCGGTCCCGAGAGGCACGAGCGACGGGTTGTAGGTCGTCGTTTTGTTGGTCAATGCGGCCACCAGGGTCGGCAGGTCGAGCGACAGCGCCACGGCGCGCCGCATCGCCGGCTTCGACAACAGCGGGTCGCGCGACTGCATCAGCAGCGCGTTGGCATCGAGGTTCTGCTCGACGTGGATCGTCCACAGCGGGGCTTTCGGCGGCGGGCTGTCGCTCTGGGCCGTGATCAGGTCCACCTGCCCGGACATGAACGCCGCTTTCTGGGAGGCGGCGTCGGGGATGACGACGAAGCGCAGGTTCGCCAGCGCGCGCTTGGCGCCGGCCAGGCCGTCGGGCGGCTCCGGGCGCGGCTGGTAGCCGGGCCAGGCGAGCAGTTGGACGAACTGGCCGCGGCGCCACTGGCCGAACATGTACGGCCCCGTGCCGACGGGGCGCAGCCACTTGCCGGCCGCATCGACCGAATCGGGGTGCAGCACCGCGAGCGGACACTGGATGTTAGCCAGCTGCTGCAGGAACAGCGCATTTGGCCGGTCCAGCTCGATCGTGACCGCGTCGGGCGCGTCGGCGCGCGCGGCCACCACCTTCGCCCCCTTGCTGCCGTCGTACTGGTTGCGGCAATACGATTCGGCGCGCGGATCCATGATGCGGTTCAGGCTCCAGATCACCTCGGCGGACGTGACCGGCGCACCGTTGTGGAAGCGCACGCCATGGCGCAGCTTGAAGCGGTACGTCTTGCCGTCGGGCGAAATCGTCCAGCTGTCGGCCAGCATGGGCCCCACGCCGAGGTCGCTCTTGAGCGCCACCAGCGATTCGACCACGTGCAGCATGATGCCGTCGGTGAGCGTGTTGCGCGAACGATGGCCCGGCATCGACGTCGGCGTGTCGAAGCTCTCGGCGATGCGGATCTCGGTCGGCGACGGCGGCGCCGCCGGCGCGCCCGTGCAAAGCAGCAGGGCTGGCAGTGCCCACAGTCGGAAGCGTCTCTTCATCTATTTCCCCTGGCAATACTTTAGCAGCCAGCCATCACAAGCGATACTCGACGAAGTTGCGTCCGGCATACGGTTTGCGCGCCACCCACATCGTGCGCTCGGCCGGATCCATCAGGGTGGTGGCCACCGTGCAATAGACGCTGTTGAAGGCGGCGGGCGCGGGCGAGGTCAGGATCGCTTCCGGCTTGCCGAATTCGTCGGCCAGCACGGCCTTCACGGCATTCCAGTCGATCTTGCCCTTGGCACGGCTCTGCTGCAGCAGCGCTGTGACGCGGCGCTGGCGGTAGATCGAATCGGGCGTGTTCGCCAGGCCCAGGTCGACCAGCTTGCAGCGCGCGGGGGTGCTGATCCAGTGGTTCGCGTGCACCAGCAGGTCGTCTTCCGGCGTGATCCAGAACGCTTCGTCCGGTGCGCACTCCAGGTCGATCGCCTCGCCGCCGACGTGGCCCAGCATGACGTTGTTCGAGCAGTAGCGGCGCGTCGTGAACAGGATGCGCAGCGCGGCGGTGATGTTCGAGCATTCGAGGATCTTGCGGCGAAGCAGGCCCAGCGGCACGTCGCCCGCTTCCTTGTAGTCGCGATCGCTGGTCAGGAAGTTCCCCGACAGGGACAGCCCGGCCGAATTGAAACCGTGGCGGCCCAGCGTGCCCGCTTCGGTGAACATCAGCATGTCGGGACCGTCGCCGTGCTTCAGCACCTTGAGGACGATGCCGGTATCCGTGCAGGCTTCGCGCCAGTCCCAGTTGTGCGCATGCATGAGGCGGCCGTTCGCGCTGGCGCCGGGCAGCACGACGAAACCGGTGCAGCCGTCGTCGAGCACCTCGCGCGCTTCCTTCAGCGCGCTGTGGCCGAACATCATCTCGGTGCGGCAGTTGACCAGCACGATCTCCTCGATGCTCACGCCCGCGCCCTCGGCCATCCCCTGCATCTCTTCGAAGTAGGCGGGATCGAACGCGACGATCTTCGGGATCACGTTGCGCGCCAGGATCGTGATGGTCGCACCATCGACGCCCCGCTTCGCCAGCTGGTCGCGGTACAGCGCGATGCTCCCCTTGACCCGCTCCGGCACCGCGCGGCCATGCTGGAGACCCCGCTCGAAAGGCGTGCCGCTGACTTCGACCAGCGGGAAATCCTGTTCCAGTGACATTGTATGACTCCTTCAGTGTTGGTGAAGCCATTTTGTATTAAATCGACGAAAAGTGCAATCAGAATGTTTTCTATTTTCGTTTGATACGAAATTGGGCATAATTGTCACCTTCCTGATTCCCCTTCCTGAAAGAGCCCATGAGCAAAGCCGCTACGCGCCAGACCAAGCGTGTATCCAAAGGCGCCGCGCCCAAGGCGGTCCCCGCCGAAGCAGCCGCGCCCAGGACGAATGCCCCCAGCGCATTGCAGCTCGAACTCGCCGATCGCATCGGCAAGGAGATCCGCGACGGGACGCTGCCGGTCGGCGCGCACCTGACCGAAGAGTCGTTCGGGGCGCGCTACGGCGTGTCGCGCACGCCCGTGCGCGCCGCGTTCAAGCTGCTGGCGGAGCGCCAGATGATCGAATACCGCGCCAACGCCGGCTATTTCGTCAGCCGCGGCGGCGCCGAGGTCGACCTCGACGACCTGACGACCGGCTCGCTCACCGTGGACGAGCTGTACAAGGAAATCGTCGTCGACCGCATCCACGACCGGCTGCCGGAAGCCGTCACCGAGAAGGAGCTGCTGGGCCGCTATCCGGCGCCGCGCAGCCTGCTGACCAAGACGCTGATGCGCATGGCGTCGGAGGGCCTGATCGTCAAGCGCACGGGCCACGGCTGGCAATTCATGCCCTCGCTCGGCGGCTCGCAGGCGATGGCCGAGAGCTACCGCTTCCGCATGATCGTCGAATGCAGTTCGTTCCTTGAGCCGACGTGGAAGGTCGAAACGGCCCTGCTGCAGCGGGTCAAGGACGCCCACCAGCGCGTGCTCGACACGCCGGACTACCTGCCCAGCTCGGGCGAATTCTTCGCCCTCAACGCCGCCTTCCACGAAATGGTGGCGCGCTTTTCCGGCAACCGCTACATCGTGCAGGCGATGCAGCAGCAGAACAACCTGCGCCGCCTGGACGAAACGGCCGCCTACTACCGCACGCTGCGCGTGAAGGCGTCCTGCGCCGAGCACCTGGGGATCATCGAGGCCATCGAACAGGACGACCGAGAACTGGCCGCCGCCCTGATGCGCCACCACCTCAAGATCGCGACGCCGAAGCCGCCGAAGGGACCGAAGCCGGCCTAGTGCGGCCGGCTTATTGTATTTTTATAAGAAAATATACAATAAGCCGCCGGACTAGCGTCCGAGCTGCGGGCGCAGGATGGACCACAGGCGCTCGTATCCGGCCGGCAGCAGGTGCAGCAGATCGTCCTGGTAGTAGCCGCAGGCATTCGTGCCGCCGCAGGCGAAGGCTTCGGTGGGATCGACGAAGCGGATGTCGGTGCGTGCCGCCAGCGCCGCGTTGACCGCGCGCCGGCGCTCGAGCGCGAACTGCATGTCCTTGCCCCGCGGCAGGATGCCGATCACGACGACCTGCGCCTCGGGCCAGGCCTTGTGCAGCCGGCCGAGGATGGCGTCGATGCCGGCCACGATGTCGCAGGCCGTGTCGTCGCCGCGCAGGTTGTTGGTGCCGATCAGCAGGACCGCCTGCGCCGGATGTACCTTCTCCAGCGGCAGGCGATCGAGCCGCCACAGGACGTTTTCCGTCTGGTCGCCGGGCACCGCCAGGTTCAGCGTGGCGCGTCCCGCCAGGCCCGGCAGGCGCGCGAAGCGGTCCTCGTCGGAAAAATGGGCCGTGATGCTGTCGCCGACGAACACGACGTCCACCGGCGGCGCGGCGTCCACCTTCGCCCGGATCGCTTCGTGCTGCGCCATCCATTTGGGCGGATCCTTCTTGGCCACGGCCGGCGTCGCCGCCCGCACGGTGCCACCGCAGTGCTGGGCCAGCACCGGCAACGGCGCCAGCAGCGCCAACGCAAACATACAAGCCGCCTTCATCATTGCACTTCCTCCTTCGTATCGAGAATCTTGCCATTGAGTATGGTGTACAGCACGCCCGTGTTGAGGTAATCCGCCGGCGCGGCGGTCAGGATGTCCTTCGACAGCACGACGATGTCGGCCAGCTTGCCCTCCGTGATACTGCCCTTGATCTTGTCCTCGCGCGAGGACCAGGCCGGGTTCAGCGTGTAGGCCCTGATCGCCTGCTCCACGGTCAGCTTTTGCTCGGGATGCCATCCGCCCGCCGGATAGCCCGTCTTGTCGGTACGGGTGACGGCGAAATAGATGTTGTCGAGCGGGTTGTAGGGCGACACGTGCAGGCGGTTGTACGACCCGGGCATGTCGGAACCCAGGTTCAGCACGATGCCGGCGTCGATCATGCTCTTCCATGCGTGCGTCGACCGGGCGCGCTCATCGTCGAGCGTGGTCCCGACCAGCGCGACCTCGCGCGGCAGGTGGTACGGCTGCACGTCCGCGATCAGGCCGAGCTTGCCCGCATGACGGATGTCCTCCGGCGTCGTGTGCCAGAAGTGGATCAGGCGGAAGCGCCGGTCGCGCGCCGGATTGCGGCGGATCGCGTCGCCATACCATTCGATCAGCTCATGCGACGCCTTGTCGCCGATGATGTGCACGCCGACGTCGTAGCCATCCCGGTCCGCCTCCAGCACTTCCTGCGCGAAGGCGGATTCGCCCGGAAAGCGGTACGACCATTCGCTGGGCAACCCGTTGCCGGCCACCGGCTTGTACATCACGCCGCTGTCGCCGTAGGCCTTGAGGCCGCCGAGGCGGATCCACTTGTCGCCCGCCGTCGGCTTGATCCTGTGCGCGACGAGGTTCTTTTCCGTTTCGATCGGCACCAGCATGTTCACGCGCAGCGTCAGGTCGCCGTTCTTGCGCAGGCCCTCGAAGATCCGCATGTCGGTCGCGCTGCGCTCGACGAAGAACGGATACAGCTTTTCCTCGGACAGGTCGGGGTAGCGGGCGATGTCGGTGATCGACGTGATGCCGACGCGGTTGAGGTCCTTCGCCACGGCCCGCGCGCCGATCATCCTCTGCTGCAGGCTCATCGGCGGCAACTGGCGCTCGAGCCCTTCTCCGGCGGCGCCGTACAACACGCCGTTCAGTTCGCCCGTGACCGGATCCCTGCCGTAATGCCCGCCCGCCGGGTCCGGCGTTTTCGGCGACAGGCGCGCGAGCTTCAGCGCCGCCGAGTTGGCGAAATAGACGTGGTCGAAGCGGCGGAACAGCAGCGGATGGCCGGGCGACACCGCGTCGATGGTCTTCAGGTCGGGCACGAGCGGCTCGAAGCCGGCCTGGCGGTTCTTGCCGGCGGCGTTGGCGGCACTCGTCCCCCAGTCGCCGCCGGTGATCCACATGCCCTTCGGTACCCGCGCAGCCACCCGCGCGATCCGGTCGGCCATCAGCCGGACGTCGTTCACATCGGTCAGCGGGACCTGGAAAAACCATTCGGCCGCGTTGCCGAAATGCGTGTGCGAATCGTTAAAGCCGGGCAGCACCAGCCTCCCCTCCAGGTCCAGCACGCGCGTGCCCGGCCCCTTCAGCGCCAGCACCTCGTCGTTGCTCCCGACCCTGACGATCCGCTTGCCGCGCACCGCCACCGCCTGCGCGACCGGCTTGCGATCGTCGACCGTCCAGACTTTCGTGTTGTACAGAATGAGGTCGGCGGACTTGTCGTGGCCGGCCGCAGCCGGGCCGGCGATCGATGCGGCGCACAGCAGGGTGGCCAGCATCGTGGAAACGCTACGCATGAGTGTCATCCTCTCGTTTTGGTTCAATGTTCGTGCTCGTCTTCCAGGTCATGCCGTTCCCGCTCCGTCATCTGGTGCACGCGCGTGTAGCCCAGTACCGTGAACGAATCGGCGTGAAATGTCGGGGCCGGCGCCGGCTTGCCCGGTTCCGGCGCGGCGATGGTGAAACCGGCGGCCACGGTATACAAGGCCTTCGTCGCGGGATCGAGCGCCAGGACGCGCGCCTGCGGCCGCGTGGCGATGGTTTCGACCAGGGCGTACCGGTCCGGATCGACCTGGCGGATCACCGTCATGTCCGCGTCGATGCCGTTGGCCGTGACGATCAGGCGGTTGTCGCGATCGAACACGAGGTCGCCCGCGCCCTGCCCGATCGGCAGCGCGGCCACCACCTTGCCCGTCGCCGGATCGAGCGCGACGAACACCGGGTGCGCGCCGCGGCAGCCGACGAACACGCGCCTGCTCGCATCGTCGTAGTGGACGGCGACCGGCTGCTCGCACGGCGCGAGCGGCCAGGTCTGCTCGACCCGGAGGTCGGCGGCCGCCAGTTTCAGGAGTACGTTCCGGTCGCGCAGTGACGCGAAGATGGCACCCGCGCCATCCGTGGCGGGCCGGTCCATCCTGCTGCCGTCGAAGACCGTACGGCCAGTCACCTTTCCCGTCCGCGGATCGAGGGCGATCAGCATCGACGACCGCGGGGTCGATCCCGCGACCGCGACCACGCGATCGGTGGACGGCTCGTGGAATATGGCGTTCAGGCGCGCAGCGGCGATCTGCTCCCACTTGATTAGCGTGAGAGTAGAGAGTGCGACGGTCGTCAGGGTGCCGTCGGTACCGGCGACGTATACGCGGTCATGCCGGGGCACCGGCACGACGCTGTCGGCGCCCGTCGTGCCCGCGACGTTGGCGACCACCTTGCGGGTGCGCACGTCGAACACCGTCAGGCCGTCGCCGTGGCGCGCCATGAACAGCCAGGAACGGGCGGTATCGAACGCGAGTGCGCCCCAGCCGGTGCCCGTGCCCGGCAGGACCGTCGCCGCTTCCTGCCGGTACGGGTCCAGGGGCGCCGCGGCCTGCGCGGCGGAACAGGCCAGGCCGGCCGCCAGCGCGATCTTGAGGCACGAATGGGACATGTCTCCCCTATGTATTTTTCATTTATAAAGTGCAATATACTAGAATCGGCGGACTGGCACAACGGCATTTCGGGCACGCCGGCGTTTTGTACTCTCCAAACTGAGAGTGCAAGGCAATCGGCGCAGCGCCAAGCTTCATATGACCGCGTCCCCATAAGGTCGCGAAATTGGGGATACATCGAGACAAAATACACAACAGTTCAAAAACAATCACAAGATTGTATTTGACAGACAAAAAAGACATCACTATTCTTACCTCAAGGAATGCGCAAAAGAAGCAGACTCGCATTCTCCGGCACCAACGGCTACGGCCGTTCGTCACCGGCACCATGACTCGAACGCTTCAAATCCAGGGGACACCGCACCATGCAAACAGACTTCAAACGCAATTCACTTTCTCTCAGCATCAGCCTCGCGCTGGTCTGCATGACCGGCCACGCCGCCGACGAGGCGGCACCGCCGCCGGAAGACAACCCCACGGCGGGCAAGCCGGTCCTGCAGATCGTTACCGTCAACGGAGAAAAGGACAAAGGGCTGAAGTCGAAATACGTGCAGGTGGGCGCGTTCCGCGACCAGGCGCTGATCGACGCGCCGTTCACCGTCAACATCATCCCGCGGGTGATGCTCGAAGCCCAGGATGCGCAGGGCGTGTTCGACGCGCTGAAGAACTCGGCCGGCGTGGCGCGCTCGCAAACCAGCGGCAGCGTCAACGATTCGTTGGCGATCCGCGGCATCTCGGTCGACGCGCGCACCAACTACCGCCTCAACGGCTCGCTGCCGGTCATCAACCTGATCGACCTGCCGATGGAGAACAAGGAGCGCGTCGAAGCGCTCAAGGGTTCGTCCGCGCTGTACTACGGCTTCTCGACGCCGGCCGGCATCATCAACCTCGTGACCAAGCGCGCCACGGTGGCGCCGGTGACCAGCTTCTCGGTCAGCGGCAACGAGTACGGACAACTGGTCGGCGCCGTGGACCTCGGCCGCAAGTTCGGCGGCAAGGGCGAATTCGGCATCCGCGTCAACGCCGCCGGCGGCCGCCTGCGCAACGCCATCGAAGGCGGCAACGGCAACCGCACGTTCGGCAGCGTCGCCCTGGACTGGAAGGCGACCGAGGACCTGGCGTTCCGCTTCGACGCCGAGAACATCCACAAGAACATCGTCGAGAACGCCGGCATCGGCCTGCTGCCCGCCGTGAACGGCGTGATCGCGCTGCCGCCCGTGCAGGACCCGACCAAGCTGCTCTCGGGCCCGTGGTCGCACTACGACGCCAAGTCGCAGAACTACCTGCTGCGCACCGACTACACGATCAACGACGCCTGGGCCCTGACGGCGGAGATCGGGCGCGCCGAGACCGACCGTACCCGCCGCAGCTTCGGCCAGATGTTGAACTACAACATCGCGACCGGCGAAGGCACGCTGCGCACGCAGTTCGTGCACGGACAGGTCTATATCAACAAGAACGCACGCCTGGAGCTGACCGGCCGTGCCGAGCTGCTGGTCGACCACGAACTCACCATCGGCACGATGCAGAACAAGCGCTCGCAGAACGCGCCGAACCTGCAGACGGTGCTCTTCAAGCAGAACATGTATACGCCGCGCGAGCTGGTGCCGCCGCCGCTGAACACCGCACTCACGTACAACCCGCAGGCGATCGACGACAAGGGCATCTACCTGTTCGACAAGATGCGCTTCACCCAGGCCTGGAGCTTCCTGGTCGGCGCGCGCTACAGCGACTACAGCAACGCCACCACGACCACGACCTACAAGGTCAAGAAGACGTCGCCGTCGGCGGGCCTGGTCTACAAGGTGCGTCCGGACACGACCCTGTACGCCACCTATCTGGAAGGCGTGGAAGAAACCGGCATCGCGCCGGCATCGACGGTCAACGCGTTCGAAGCGATGCCGCCGGCGGTCAGCAAGACGCGCGAGCTGGGCTTCCGCACGGAGGCGTTCGCGGGCCTGATGGCGTCGGCCGCCTACTTCCAGATCGACCGCGCCTCCGCGTACACGAACGCGGCCAACCGGTTCGTGGTCGACGGCCAGTCGCACTACGACGGCCTGGAATTCTCGCTCAACGGCGCGATCACCCCGCAACTGCAGACGTACGTCACCGGCATGCTGCTGGACGCCGAACAGCGCAACGCGGTCAATACGAACGTCATCGGCAAGATTCCGGAAAACACGGCGAAGCGCACGGCCAGCGTCTTCCTGGAATACAAGACGCGCTTCCTGGAAGGGCTGAGCGTCAATGCTGGCGCGTACTATACCGGCCCGCGCGCCGTGAACAACGAGAACAACGCGTTCATCCCGGGCTATACGATCTACACGGCCGGCGTGCGCTACGCCACCCGGATCGGCGGCTATCCGACCAGCTTCCAGGTGAACGCGGAAAACCTCGGCGACAAGCGTTACTGGTCGGCCGCCGGCGGCGCCCTGCTGGCCTCGGGCATGCCGCGCATGTTCAAGGCGAGCGCCAAGATCGACTTCTGACCGCAGCACCATCGAAGGATGCGCGGGACCCCGGTCCCGCGTCCTGCCCGCCGCACGGCACCCATGTCTCCTCCAGGTGTTCTTCCCGGCCGCCGTGGCCTGTCGGCGCGGGCGCACGTTCGAATTCGTCACCGGAAGAGGAAACAACATGCATGCAAAGCTCGACTCGGGCGCCAACCGGCGGCCCGTCACGCGCCGGACGTTCGACGACGTACTCGTCCCGACCTATGCGCCGGCCCAGATGGTCCCGGTCTGCGCGGCGGGGCTGGACGTCTGGGACCAGGACGGCAGGCGCTACCTGGACTTCACCTCCGGCATCGCCACGCTCGGCCTGGGTCACTGCAACCCGGCGGTCGTCGATGCCCTGACCCGCCAGGCGAACACGCTCTGGCACATCGGCAACGGCTACACGAACGAGCCCGTGCTGCGGCTCGCATCCGCGCTCACGGCGGCGACGTTCGCGGACCGCGCGTTCTTCTGCAACTCGGGCGCGGAAGCCAACGAGGCGGCGCTGAAACTGGCGCGCAAGTATGCGCATGAGACGTTCGGCCCGCACAAGTCGCGCATCGTGTCGTGCCATGCCTCGTTCCACGGCCGCACGCTGTTCACCGTATCGGTCGGCGGCCAGGCGAAGTACACCGAAGGCTTCGAGCCCCTGCCGCCGGGGATCGGCCACATCCATTACAACGACATCGCGGCCGCGCGCGCCGCCATCACCGACGACGTCGCGGCCGTGATCGCCGAGCCGATCCAGGGCGAAGGCGGCGTGGTCCCGGGCGACGCGGCATTCCTGCAGGCCCTGCGCGACGCGTGCGACAGGACGGGCGCGCTGCTCGTGTTCGACGAAGTCCAGTCGGGCATGGGCCGCACGGGCGCGCTGTACGACTACATGAACGTGGGCGTGACCCCGGACATCCTGACCTCGGCCAAGGCGCTGGGCAACGGCTACCCGATCGGCGCGATGCTGACGACGGACGGGATCGGCCGCCACTTCACCGCCGGCTCGCACGGCACGACGTACGGCGGCAACCCGCTGGCGGCGGCCGTCGCGCTGAGCGTGCTCGAACAGGTCGACCGGCCGCCATTCCTCGCCCGCGTACGCGACGCCGGCGCGGCGCTGATGGCGAACCTGGAACGGCTCGCGGCCGACTACCCGCAACTGTTCGCGCGGCCGCGCGGCAAGGGCCTGCTGCTCGGCCTGCCGCTGGCGAAGGACCAGCGCGGACGCGCGAAAGACTACACGAAGGCGGCGGAGCAGCTGGGCCTGATGCTGCTGGTCGCCGGTCCGGACGTCGTCCGGCTGGCGCCCGCGCTGGTCGTCTCGGACGAGCAGATCGCGCAAGCCGACCGCATCATGCGCCGCGCGGCCAGCGCATTCCTTGCCGCCCGCTGAGCCTTCCCTGGCCGACACGCCGCGGTCCACGCGGCGCTCTCTTACCGAAGACATTTCATGAATACCCGAATCAACAATACCCTGTCCAACTACATCGACGGCGCATGGCAGGCCGGCGGCGGCGCGCCGCTCGTGACGATCGACCCCGCCACCGGCCGCGAAACCTGGGCCGGCACCGCGTCCTCGCCGGACGACGTCGACCGCGCCGTGCGCGCCGCGCGCACCGCGTTCGACGCCTGGGCAATGGCGGCGCCGGCCGAGCGCATTGCCGTCTGCCAGCGCTTCCGCGACCTGCTGCACACGCAGGGCGACGAACTCGCCGCCCTCATCGCCGAGGAAGTCGGCAAGCCGATGTGGGAAGCGCGCACCGAGGTGACGACGATGGCGAACAAGATCGACATCTCGGTCCAGGCGCACGCGGCCCGTACCGGTGCGACCGAGGCGAAGATTGCCGACGGCAACGCCGTGCTGCGCCACCGCCCGCACGGCGTGTTCGGCGTGTTCGGGCCGTACAACTTCCCAAGCCACCTGCCGAACGGCCATATCGTCCCGGCCCTCGTCGCGGGCAATACGCTCGTGTTCAAGCCGAGCGAATATGCGCCGCGCACCGCCATGCGCACCGTGCAGTTCTGGGTCGAGGCCGGGCTGCCCGACGGCGTGCTGAACCTCGTGAACGGCGGCCGCGAAACGGGCGTCGCGCTGTCGCGCCATCCGGACCTGGACGGCATCCTGTTCACGGGCAGCAGCCGGACGGGCATCGCGCTGCACCGCCAGCTGGCTGGCCGCCCGGACACGATGCTGGCGCTGGAAATGGGCGGCAACAACGCGCTGGTCGTGTGGGGCCTGGGACCGGACGACGTCGACGCGGCCGTCCACCACACGGTGATGTCGGCCTTCGTCTCGGCGGGCCAGCGCTGCACGTGCGCGCGCCGGCTGATCGTCCAGGAGGGCCCGGCGTCGCAGGCCTTCCTCGACCGTCTCGTCGCCGTCGCCCGCAGGCTGCGCGTGGGGCCGCCGCATGCCCAGCCGCAGCCGTTCATGGGTCCCGTCGTGTCGGCCGGCGTTGCCTGGAACCTGCTGGAAGCGCAGGCGCTGCTGGAAGCGCGCGGCGGCAATGTCCTGCTGCGCATGCGCCAGGCCGATCCGGACACGGGTTTCCTCACGGCGGGCATCGTCGACGTCACCCACGCGCAGACGATCCCGGACGAGGAATGGTTCGGGCCCCTGCTGCAAGTCATCCGCGTCGCGACGTTCGACGAGGCGCTGCGCGCCGCCAACGCCACCGAATTCGGCCTGGCCGCCGCCTTGTTGTCCCCCTCCCCCGCGCTGTGGCAGCGCTTTGCCGTCAAGGTGCGCGCCGGCGTCGTCAACTGGAACCGACCCACCACGGGCGCGGCCAGCTCGGCACCGTTCGGCGGCATCGGCAAGTCGGGCAACCACCGCCCGAGCGCCTATTATGCGGCCGACTACTGCGCCTACCCGGTGGCGTCGATCGAAACGCCGGATCTCGAGGTCCCGGCCGCGCTGCCGCCGGGCCTGTCGCTCGACCGGCCATGACCGCCCCGTCGTTCGAGACCCTGCCGGCGCCGGTGCGCGCGCTGGCCACGGGTGACGTCGGCGCGTTCGCCGCGCCCTTCGCCGCCGCCGGTTTCACGGTGGCCGTGCCGGCGCGCGGCGTACTGACCATCCGCGCGCCCGGGACGCACGCCGCCCGGCCCGGCGTACTGCTGTCGGTCGGCGTGCACGGCGACGAAACGGGACCGGTCGAGATGGTCGCCGGCCTGCTGGACGCGCTGGCACAGGCACCGCAGGCGCTGGCGGTCGACCTGATGCTGTGCGTGGGCCACGTCGACGCGATCGCGGCCGGCAAGCGCTTCGTCGACGCGGACCTGAACCGCATGTTCCGCACCACCCGCCACGACCTGGTCAACACGGTCGAAGCGGCCCGCGCCGACGAACTGGTTGCCGCCACCGCAGCCTTCTTCGACGCGTGCGGCCCCGAGCGCTGGCACCTCGACCTGCATACGGCGATCCGCGCGTCGCGTTACCCGACGTTCGCGATCGTGCCCGCGCCGGTCGCGCGGCCG